>DAOMZH010000724.1:0-5923 GCA_035437985.1 Polyangium sp. (in: bacteria)
CTGGATATGAGCGGGCAAGACCACGTCATGACGGTTGTGAAAAGCATGGACATCACGTGGGTCAATGTCGAAAACGGTTGTCATCAATTGTATGGCCTCGGCAATTCGGTGCTCGGCGATGCAAGTTGCAAAGCTCTGCCCGACGAAGAGGGTTTTTCGCTCGTGAACCCCTGGATCTTGGCGTATGCGCGTTATCATGTTCTGGCCGATCGGAGCCAATTCGTGGCGGACCTCATCGAGCAACGCTCGAGTTTGTCGCCGAAGGTCGTGGTGCAACATTTCGGACCGTAACGAATTGGTTGTACCAAAGCTGCGGACGAGCTTGGTTCTTTTCGCGAGAGCACGGTTGCGGAGGTCTGGAATGGCCCGATATGACGAAAGAGCGCCGCGGACACTATCCCTTGGCGAATGAATATCAGAAAATCGGCGCCGGCAAACACAAATTGAAATATGTCGCTTCGGGTGCGGAAGGAATTCCTTTCGCCGATTACCTTTCGAGAAATTACAAAACGGAATTTACCAAAGCATCAACGAAGGCATCCTCTACGACCACAACAAGAAAACGAAACGTTATGGCATCGTGTCCGCCAAGTTTCGCAGAGTCGCCCCTTCGTGATCCTGCTCCAGTTTGACGAACCTCATCTCTTCGCGCCGAATCCCAGCATCAGTGGACAACGTGACGTTCGCACAGGACATACCTTCGACTCGCCTAACCAACGAGCCCGATCCAAACAACATCGTTGGCGCAGAGCACCATCTCGCGTAGCATGCTGCAGCGTCTTGTATCCATCATCTGGATAGTTCGTACTGCCGAACTCTTACGTCTGCACGTGCATGAAGCTCGAACCATCGCCCGTCAAACCTGGGGACATCATCGCCGGTAAATACCGGGTCGATCGAATCCTTGGTCAAGGTGGCATGGGGGTCGTGGTGGCCGCGACGCACCTCGAGTTGCGTGAAGTTCGGGCGCTCAAGTTTCTGCTTGCGTCGACGCTTGCGGACAAGGATGGGATCGAGCGATTTCGGCGGGAAGCGCGGGCTGTTCTGAAGCTGAAGAGTGAGCACGTTGCGCGGTTGCTCGACGTGGGCAAACTCGAAAACGGCGCGCCGTTCATGGTGATGGAGTATTTGCGCGGTACGGATTTGGGAGAAGCGATCAAGCAAAACGGCGCAATTTCGCTGGAAAACGCGTTACTTTATGTGATTCAAGCGATGGATGCCGTGGCGGAAGCCCACTCCAAGGGCATCATTCATCGCGACTTGAAACCGGCAAACTTGTTTCTCACGACGCTCCCGAGCGGCATGCCGTGTGTGAAAGTGCTCGACTTTGGGATCTCGAAAATTGCCAAGGAATCGACGGAAGAAGTCGACATGACCAAGACGCACACCGTGCTTGGATCGCCGCAATTCATGTCGCCCGAGCAAATGCGCGCGACGCGTGATGTCGATGCGCGCACGGACATTTGGTCGCTCGGCGTGATTCTTTATCAGCTGACGACGGGAAAAGTTCCCTTTCGCGGACGAAGCTCGACCGAGATCATTGCCAACATGTTTTCGACGAGGCCCGAACCGCCGTCGCGTCTGGTTCCGAGTTTGCCCCCGGCGTTCGACGATATCGTCATGCGTTGTTTGCGGCTCGATTCGGCAGATCGTCATGCCAGCGTGGCGGCTCTCGCCAAAGCACTTGGGCCTTTGGCCCCACCGGCAGCTTCGTTCACGCTCGAACGAATCGCGCGGTACGCGGACGCGGACGAACGGAGGAAAATGGGTTCAGCCGTAGCCCTCGACTCGACCTCCGGCGGAGCGAATGAAGACTTTTTCACTCCAAACCCACTACTGCCTGGTGATTGGCAAGGTGCTTCTGGTGCCGAGACAAACGAAACGATTTCTTCGGCACCGACGCGGGTGATGCCGGGGGCCGCAATCCCGAACGAAACGATTTCGACCGTGCCCACGCAAGTGATGCACGGTGCGCCAAACCATTTGTCGGCGCAACAAGCAGCATCGACCGCCGTGACGAAGCTGATGCCCACGATCAAGCCAGCTTCGATTCCTTCGGAGGCATCATCAGCCCGGACAAACGTCATGGGACCTCCGCCCGTCAAGAGCCACTTACGGTCGACGACGGAAGTGATGCCCCGTGAAGTGCTTCAAAGCGTGAAGCGGGACTTGCCAACTCCGCCGCAAGCCGCAGGATCCGCGGCGACATCAACGACAGGTTCGACCTCGGGTGCTGGCGCGTGGGGTGGTCCGCAAACGATGTCGTGGCAGAACAAATCGCCCGCGACAAACCATCGAGTTTGGTACATCGCGGCGGCGGCGATCACCTTCGTCGTGATTGCTCTGGTCGCGCTCAGCGTCGCGTCATTTGGAAATAGCGACGAAACGCGAAAGAAACCAGCAAGCAATGGTTTGTCAGGGTCGTCGACGATGGGCACCCCGGCAGCATCGGCCTCGGCGGCAACATCCGCCGCTGGACAACTCAGTCATCCGTGAATCGCCACGCGGAAAGAAACGAGTACATCGTCCAAGAAGTTCGTAACGGTTCAGTTTGACGAACCCAAAGAACGATGTACTCGGAGCGTTTGCGCAGCAAACGCTTGGGTATGGGCGGAGCCCATCGTTAAAAACTAGGACTTCATCCTCGCTGCGCAGCGGCGAGCGCAAAGCGCCAAAAGTTCGTAGTGGTTCGTGGTAACGAACCACTACGAACTTTTGGGATGAAGTACTAGCGACGTTCGAGCCGACCATGGTAGCGTGACGAGAAAGGTCACGCGTGAGCGATTCCGAAGCAAAGCAGCATGCGAGCGCATCTGGGCGGCTGGACGCGGGCGAAGCTTCTGCAAACCCGGCCGATGTCGTTGCTCCGGGCGAGGTGATTGCGAGCAAGTTTCGTGTCGAACGCGTGCTGGGCGCAGGAGGCATGGGGGTCGTCGTGGAAGCGCGCGACATCGACCTCGATGACCGCGTGGCGATCAAATTGCTTCTTCCTGCAGCGCTCGAACGGCCCGACATCGTGGCGCGATTTCGCCGCGAAGCTCGCGCGGCGGTGAAGATCAAGAGTGAGCACATCGCGCGCGTGATCGATGTGGGCTCACGTGAAGATGGGTCGCCGTTCATCGTAATGGAGTACCTCGAGGGGTACGATCTTTCCAAACCCATTCGGAAAAACGGCAAACTCGCGATCCGCACGGCCGTCGATTACGTGTTGCAAGCGTGCGAAGCGCTGGCCGAAGCGCATGTATTGGGCATCGTCCATCGCGACATCAAGCCGCCGAATCTTTTTTTGACCCTTCGCGCCGACGGCAGTCCCTGCATCAAAGTGCTGGATTTTGGCATTTCAAAAGTCATTGGCGGAATCGATACGCCCGACGGAGTGGACGTTCCCGAAGCGACGTTGACCCAAACGAGTGTCGTTTTGGGTTCGCCCAGGTACATGGCTCCCGAGCAAATCTCCAAACCCAAATCGGTTGATGCGCGGGCAGATATTTGGGGCATTGGAACGACCTTCTATCGACTCGTCACTGGGGTTGCGCCCTACGCTGGCAATACGTTGCCCGAGATTTTTGCAGAAATTCTCATGACGCCCGACGGACCTCCGCCCATTCATCAGCATTGTCCGGACGCACCCGTGGAGCTCGATGCCGTCATTCGCCGCTGCGTGCGCATCAATCCCGCTGAGCGATGGGCCAACATTGGCGATTTGGCGACCGCGCTTGCGCCGTTTGGTTCGCCAGCGGCGAAATGGTCGGCAGAACGAATTCGCGGAATACTCGACAGTGCGGGTATTCGACCGAGCATGCCGCCGCCGTCCTTGAGTGGCGCGTCCACATCGGGTTTGTCCCAGAACTCACCTGCCTCGACCTCTGGCGCGTCGTTCGCGAATACGCAGGAAACGAGTTTGTCGACAAATACCGCCGTCCCCCAACGAAGTGCAGCCGGGTACATCGTGGGCGCCATTGGGCTTTTGGCTCTGGTTCTTGCAGCGGCGGTGTATTTCTCGTCAAACCCTCCGGCCCCCACGAACGCGACGACACCCCTAGCTTCGGCAACCTCCCCTGCCGCTTCCTCCGTAGCGCCTCCCGTCGTCTCCATTGCGGAAATTGCGCCGACAGAGGCTCCCGCTGCCTCGGCCTCGGCATCGGCCGCCACGAAAACAGCTGCGCCCCGACGAACCTCGGCTCCGGTCAAAACGAAGACCAAGACGGGCGATGGCGACGGGGACGAACTGTTCGACCAGCGGAATTGAAGCTAGTACGAACAGACAAACCGTTGTCCACGTACGGTAATGGCGCCGTTGTTGTCCTCGCGCCAAACGACGAGTCTTTGTAAGACCAAAGGAACGAAGGCGACGCGGGTAATCGTCGACGGATCGCCCGCCGGTACCTCGTAGGCGACTTGGGCGCTGATGAGCGGCTCGGCCTTTTTGGTAAACCAATACATGTCTACACTCTTTTTCGCCAAAGGAATGATGGCCGCGTAATACGAGATATCGTCGCTCGTGATTTTGCCGTAGGTTCCCAGTTTCGAGACTTCGGCGCTGCCCATGTGCACGAATTCTTTGAATCCTTGCGCGGGCACGGCAGCGAATTGGCTCATGTCCGTGATGAGACCGCCCAGCAGCGACGCATCGAATTTGGGGGGCAGAATGGAAGAAGCGCCGACGACATAAATCGATTCTCCTTCGACCTCGGGAAGGACGGCGAAAATTGATTCTTGCCTTTCGGCAATACCCGAAAAATCAATTTGCTTTGGGATATTGCCTTCGGATTCACGGCGATAATAACAATCCCCAACCAGATCAGGCCCACTGAAGACGACGCGTTCGCCTTTGACGTACCCCAACGCTGTGGCTCGTAACGATATGTCGGTATTGGGACCATTTGCAAGATCGCTATAGGTCAGTTCGTCCGTGCCGCCACTCACGATATGCCATTTGGTGGCATCTGCTGGATCGGCGCAGGTCGTGACGTATTTTGTGACGCCGTTGATCTGAAAAAACGCTTCGGTTTCGATCCGGGCGACACATTCGGGCCACGAGGGAATGGGTTTTTCGACGCACGGTCCGGTGATTTTTCCTTCGGGGTCGTTTGTCGGAAATGAAATCTCAGCCATTGTCGGCGTTGCGCCACCCAATTGACCTTGAATGACGAATTCGTTATCCGTGGCATAGGCCGAGACCATGTTCGCATTGTTCGTCGAAACTTGGCAATCGACGATATTGCTGAGCCCGCCAGTGCCATCGATACTGCGCACGCGGAAAACGGGCTGGGCCCCACTTTCTTCCGAAATGGCAATATACGTGGCTTTCGACGAGGACGCGACGAGCATTTTCGAATCGGGGTCCACGAAGTCGGTGGGGACGAAAATAGGAAATACCGTACCGCTCGGAGTGCACACGGCATTGACGGGGGCACACGCACCTTGCGCGCACATGCCGCTCAAGCAATCCGCCGGGATGCAAGTATCAGCGCCTCCGGAGCCGCCCGCTCCACCTGATCCTGCTGCGCCGCCCGTTCCTCCCATTCCAGAGGCGCCGCCCATACCCGAGCTGGAAGAACCCGACGAACCTTCGTCGAGCACGCCGTCCGTGCGCACATCCGCAAGCGTATGACAGCCGTATCCAAGCGACAAACCCCCCAACACGAAGACCGAGACGAGACGTTGCGATTGCATCTCAGAACTCCCCGGAAAGCAAAGTGCCCATTGTCCCTGGACCAACCCAGGGATTGACGTGTAGCGCGTTTTTTTCGGCAGTCTTGGGCGAAGGCGCCGTGGCCCAGACGATAATGCCCGACACCAACAAAGCGCCGCCAACGCCAAGCGAGATGTCCGAAATGGAAGCAGTCAAATCCGCGATCCGATAAGGATCGAGGCCTGCTTGGGAACATCTTGGTGGATTGCTTCCATCGCATTCACCTTT
>DAOMZH010000725.1:0-5922 GCA_035437985.1 Polyangium sp. (in: bacteria)
AAAACAAAACCCTCGCGTAGCGCGCTTGTTAGCGCGCGCAGCGAGGGACGCAAATCTGACCCGGATTCAACTACACCAGCAAACTACGCCAGCAAATCGAGTTCGCCGCCGTCGATATTGATGGGGAAGGACCGCAGAATGTTATCGTCCGCGACGCCGGCGATGCGGCGCAAGGCGCGAAACACGTGGGCGGGGGAAAGCGCGGTGCCTGCGTCGTCGAAGGCATGGGTCGCAGGATTGATTTTGCGGACGCGCAGCACGGTTTGCTCGTCGTTCGGGCCTTCGGGCGTACCGGTTGTCCCGCCAATCACTTTACCCGAGGGCAAAATGTTCAGCGCTTTGGCTGCGTTGTTTTGCAAAACCATCATGCTCGCCACGGGCCAATGGCCGCTTCCTGCGGACTCGCGCACGGGCGTGCGACCGAAATCCGAGGACATGACGATGATCGTCGGCACCGGTTTGGGTTCTGCATCCGCGGTATTCGCGATATGGCGCGCCAAATCGAAAACTACGCCGAGCTGCTCCAAATGTCGATAATCGTCAATGCCGTGCGAATCGAGGTCGGGGCTGCCCGCAGCGACGGTCATGGTGGTGGCCAAACCTGCTCCGTACGCGCGAATGCCCATCGTGGCCAGCGCCTTGGCACTTTCCACGCTGTTGCTTCCGAGCGACGGAATGTCCAGGTTCGCCAAACCCGGCACAGCTGCCCGAGCTTTTTCCCACGCGGCGAGGGCCGTCGCATGTGAGGGCAAACCCAAGTTTTGCTTGAGGCGCAAAAGTCGCGCTTGTTGCGCCGCGTGTACGCGGGCGAGGGGACCGTCCGCGAGAAGTTCGGTGGCCGTGACCGTCGATTGCATCGAAACTTGCGACCATTCTGCCGGCGGAGGCTGATTGGGATGACGCAATTGCGAGATCTTGGGCACGCCAATGTAATCGAGGCGCACGGGAGCAACAAGACCACCGCAATCATCGTAGCCTGAAATGTCGACCAGCGGCATGGGTTTGCCCTGACCTAACACTCCGGCGACCTGCGCGGCGAAAATGGGGAAACCTTCGAGCAAACTGCCGCTCATCCAATAACGCGTTCCCACGTCGTGGTTGTTCGTCGTGGTGTCCACGCCATTGATGACCAGGAGCCGATCGCCGAATTCTTGGAAGAATGGATCCACGGGGCGAATCGTCGGATTCGCGGCGTCGTAAGCGTCGACGTAGGGAATCGAAGCGACTTGCTTCAATTGCGAGATGTCGAAAAAACCGCCGCTGGAGCTGACGCGCGGGCCGAGTTTCGGATCACAAAACAGCATTTGATCCCATCCACCCACGGCAAACAGCTGCACCCACAACACGGGTGGCGCAGCACCTGGCGCAGCTTGCAATTCACCGCCGCGCATTACGCCGAACAAGCTGGCAGCCAGCGCTCCTTTGAGGAGGCTCCGTCGCGAGCAAATCAATCGAGAATTCTCGTTTTTCATGGTGGCCTCCTGTTTCACTGTTCGAAGACGAAGCGGTAATCCATAAGCATGTACGCGATGACGGCTTGCCAAGATCGAATCACGTAATTCGGATCTTGCGTCGTTCCGCCATTGACAATTTCTCCCGTGGCCAAATTCATATCATTGGCACATGGGCGTTCGAGCGGCGCGGGTACGTTGGCTTGGACGCCGTCGTTATGCGCATCGACGAGTAATTGATACGTCGCCAAAATTTCGGGATCGTTGGCCGCGAGGCGTTCACCCAAAATCATTTCGTGCAAGTACCGAATGTTTTCGATGATCGGCGCTTGCTCGGGCGAACTCGCGTCACCACTCGGTATGAGCGACGATTCGACGCGCGGGAAAAGTTTGCGACTCGCCGCGGGTTTGTCGAAGTCGCGCGTCACCGATTCACAACTCGCCGAGAGCGCCATGTGTTCGACGATCGCGGCCGTCAACGTGCTCGCTTGTCGGGACCGAACCTTGACTCCATCGAAAGAGCCGTCGATTCCGCCATAAAGCGTTTTCATTTCGGTCCGCAAAAGCAGATAGGCTTCATTGGTGCCGTCATGAGGTCCAGTGGGCTGATACCCCGAGTTTTGCGCGACTTCCGCCAAATGGTGGCGCCACGTGATGCCCGTGACGGCCTGGATTTTTCGATTGAGGATTTCCGGCGTCGTGAGTCCGCCTCCACCGAGTCCAAGCAGCTCCAAACGCGTTGGATCATCGGCTCGAACAGCGCGAAATGCTTCGGATTTCACGATGTCGATGATGAGCGGTTTCATCAAGAGTCCACCGGCGGAGAACGTTTTGGCGAAACCGGCGAGGGCGGCTTGTTCGGCATTGTAGGCAGCATCGAGCGCCGCATAATCGGGCATGTTCGGATCGGCGGGAGCTTTCAGGAGCGAGCGTCCCATGAGCGCGATGTACACGTGGGAGACAATGGCCTCGACGAACCCGGGTTGACCTACGACGTAGCTGGCGAGTTTTTCCAGGGCTTTGGGGCGATCGGCGAGCGGCAAAGCATTGGAATCACCCGAGGCGACACCTGGGGAAAACATTTGATCACCAGGAACCCAACCTTGATCCGGGCAGGCATTGTCTTTGGGCGAGCCTGGGGGGCGGTAAAATACGGATGCTTCGTACCCGCATTCGTCTTGGTTCATGTACATACCGGCGACGGGGTCGATTTTTTCGTGGCAGCCGGTGCATTGCGGGTTTTTCCGGGTGGGAAAATCATTCAGGTCCACGGCGCTCGCATCGATACGCGGGGCCGCCTTCATGATGTCGAAGTTGAGGAAGTATTTGTACGTGAACCGGGCGCGTTTGCGATTGAAGTTCGTCGGGGAACTGGGATACCGGAGCAAAAACGCGCTCGTCGTGAAGATGCCTGCGTATTCGCCGCTTCCGTTGACTTCGTTGATGTTCGGAACGTTGGGCACGACCACGTATTCCTGAGGATTGGGAATCATGTCGAAGCTCGTGCCGGGTGGGAACGACTTGTAGGGCACTTTGAAAAACCGCGCCGAATACGCATTGAGCAAGCGGTGTTTCGAGGTGAGGATATCGCTGAGGGGCCGATCGGCTTTGACGGTTTGAACGACGAATTCGACGGGCTCACGCGCGAGCGCTTCGGTCAGCCGAATGCCTTCGCCATTGGCCCAGCTGCGAGTGTCCCAATCGGGGCCGCCCCAATAATCGACGCTGCCTGGTGGATAATAATCCGACGACACGATGCTGGCGCTGCCGATATTGTTTCCGGGGCGAAAGCCGTCGGTGAGGAGCACGTCCGAGAAAATCTCGCGCAACCGTTCATCGAAAGCGGGCTCTTTCATTTGCGCAGCGATGATGGCGTCGAGTCCCGCCAAACCCGATTTGTCGATGGCGGCGACTTCTTCGGGGGTCGCGGGGCGTCCTACGAGTTGCCACGAGGCTTTGCGGAGCGTGGCATAAGCATCGGCCAACGTGACGCCTTCGGTGACGGGTTTGGGACCATCACCCGGACAAACGACGGGATTGCGTAGGCGCTCGAGGGTTTCTTCGAGGATGTCGAGTTTGTCGCTCCCTGCGGGTATTTGCACGCCGCCGCTATGGGGAACGGCTGCGGTGGGTTTGAGAACGAGCAAGGGTTGCCCGTCTTGTTCGTACACCATCATCCCGCGCACGGCTTGGATGTTTTGGGAGATGTAATCGTTGACGGTCGATGGTTTGAGCGTAAACCGTGTGCCTCCGGCTTGTCCACCGGCGACATGGCATTGTACGCAAATGCTAAAGACTTGCGGCCAGGCGGTATCTCGAAAATACGCATCGGTGCCGACGCATTTGGCTGGCGCAGGTTTGGGATCGCCTGAACAGCTGGCCAATGCGGCGACAGTGGTAGCCAACAACAAGAATCGCGGACGGGGTTTGAGCATAAGGGCCCTCCGGCAAAGACGTTTCATGGTCGGCGAATGCGGAGGGGCTGTCAAGCGAGGATTTTGCTGATGAATCGAAGGGGAATGTTGGGGAGTAAAGTTTGTCTCGCATTTCGTCCCGCGAGCGTGTATAGTCGCGCGCATGCGGCTCTCGTTCAACACCACCGGCCCGTGTTTTCCCGATGAACACTACATGCTCCCGCCCGAACGGCGCCTTGGCGAGGTGATGGATCGCATCGAGGAGCATAAATATTTTACCCTCACCGCGGGCCGGCAGACTGGCAAAACGACGAGCGGTATGTGGATCGAGGACCACCTCAATAAGACCGGCGCGTGGCGCGCGATGTGGGTGGATATTCAGAGCGCGCGCGAACAGCCCGACCCGCTCAAGGCGTTTAGGACGTTGCTCGGCAAAGTAGACAGCATTTGCAGCCGTGTTCATCCAGACATCAAGCGGCCCGATATCGAGGAGTTGTTGCGTGATCCGGCGAGCGCGGTCCATAAGTACTTCCTGTTTCTCTGCAGCCAGGACAAACGGCCCTGGGTGATTCTATTCGACGAAGCCGACGGTTTGGTGGGGGAAGCAATGGTTTCGTTTCTGACACAACTGCGTGAGGGGTACATTGATCGGCGGCGTATTCCGTTCCCTGCAAGTGTCGCGCTTTTGGGTATGCGTCAGGTGCGCGACTACGCGATACGTGAAGAGGATCGGCAGGCACTCTCGTGGCTCGGGACGTTGTCGCCGTTCAACATCACTGCGCGACCGACGACCATTGGGCCGTTTACCCAGGATGAAGTGGGCGAATTGCTCGAACAACACACGAGAGCGACAGGACAACGATTCGAGCCCGAAGCTGTAGCGAGAATTTTTGAATTGGGTCAGGGCCATCCGTGGATCACCAATGCATTGGCCGAGCAAATCGTAGCTCGAGACGTAACAGATCCGCGTGTTGCCATTACCGTCGATCACGTGGACGCAGCCAAAGAAACCATCATCATCGAACGACGCACCCACATTGACTCGCTGATTGCAAAATTGCGAGAAGAGCGTGTCCGAAAAATCATCGACCCCATGCTGGCCGGTGAATCCCTTGCGAACGATGTCCTCAACGACGACATTGCTTACCTGATTGGATTGGGTCTCCTCGCCGCACCCAAGCGTGGTGGCGGCCTTGAAATTGCCAACCCCATTTACCGCGAAGTGATTCCTCGGGCGCTCAATTACGTTCAGCAGATTTCATTGAAAGTGCGGCGTCCGAGTTACGTCAAGCCAAACGGATCGCTCGACATGGGCAAACTCATGACCGATTGGCAAAAGTTCTGGCGCAAGGATGGGCACCTGGCCGCCGAAGGATTTTCCTATCGCGAATCCGGTCCGCACTTGATGATGATGGCGTTTCTGCAACGTGTCATCAATGGTGGCGGACGCATCGAACGCGAATATGGCCTAAGTCGCGGAGCGCTTGATTTGCTAGTGTACTGGCAAGACGAATGCCACGCGATCGAACTCAAGATTCGACGCGACACGGAAACCGAGGTCGATGCTCTCGATCAGATTGCCGGGTACCTCGATAGCTTAGGAATTTCCGCAGGGTGGCTCGTGTTGTTCGATCTGCGCAAAGAATTGTCTTGGCAAGAAAAACTCTATTTGCGTGAAGTCGAGCACGAGGGCAAAACGATACAAATCGTGGGATGTTGAGCCGCCTTTTACACCTCGAGCCCCAGCTGCTTGCACACGTCGACCAACACCACCTCCGACCCTGCCGCGATGTTTTTGACCCGCGCATCCTCGATCGTGGGCGAAGGATCGATATTGAAAATCGGCACCCGGCGTCGTCCACAATGGCCCAGCATCAAAGCCGTGACGCCCACGGAAAATGACGTCCCCGCCACGATGACGAGTTTGGCTTGGCCAGCCACGGACGCGCTGACCTCGTCCCAACCGTAATCGCGATGTTCCGAATACATCTCGTCGAACCACAACACATGAACGCGCAAAAATGCATTGCAGACCGGGCAACTCTTCCAAATAAAAT
>DAOMZH010000726.1:0-5896 GCA_035437985.1 Polyangium sp. (in: bacteria)
ATCGCGCTCGACGCGTTTGCCGATCGCCCCGGTGACGAACTCCTCGTCGTCACCGACCAGGCAAACGGAAAAAGCATAGTCTCACCATTGGATACCCCGGATCCAACGGCTTTGCTCGAATTGCCGTTTTCCGTGGCTGATTTAGTCGGAGATGTTCAACAGGGGCAATTCGATGAAGCGGCCCCTTGCCACCAACTCCTTTTTGCAAAGCGCGACGCTTCGACGATCATCCTGTACCCGCCTTGCCGCAACGATGGTTCGTCAGGATGGAACATTTCAGCAGCGCCCACGACGGTGACCTTGCCAGCCGGCGCGACGATTCAAAAAGATATTCTCCTTGCCGATTTGGACCTGGACACGCACCTCGATTTGCTCATTGGCACCAATACGGTGCCTTATGTGGCCTGGGGAATGGGTGATGGCACTTTTGTTTCCGCAAAAGACGGCGGGGTTCCCAATACGGCGAGCCCGTACGACATGCCGAGTGGGAGCAATGATGAGCATCCGTTGGCCGTCGACGAAGTGAATGGCGACGGACGCATCGATTTCGTATTTCCGCATGGCATTTTCATGTCTCACGGGTCGGGATATGAATTCGTTTATCAAAACATTGGGGCCGCTTGGTCGTCGGTGGTGGTCGAAGACTTGAATACCAATGGATTGAAAGACGTGATGCTCTGTTCCGCCGAAAGTGTCGACTGCACGTTTTTGAACAATGCGGGAGGGGGGATTTTCAATCCGGCGATCGTGCCGACGGAGGCTCCTGTCGCTATGCTTTCCTCGGCCGATTTCGATGGCGATCTGATCCGCGACGTCGCCGCGCTCGAGAGTCATGTGGTGAATGGAGCCACGGTACACAATGACCTTGCTGTCGGGTATGGGCGGACCCATGGCCCCCCCGAAGCTCTTGCCCTCGTTGGGTCACTCGAAAACACAACGCAGCTGGTTCCCGCCGTTTTTCGAGATCCTTGGGAGAAGGTGAACGTGCTCGACGGCATTGCCGATTTGCTGGCCGTGGATGCGCATGAAATCGAAGTCAATGGCCAGACGAAGATTGAACCGCATGCGGTGCTTTTTAGGGGCAGTGCATCCCGGGTCATGTTTACATCGCGTCCTTTGATCAATGGGACGGCAAGTGCGCTCCCCTTGGCCGTAACGATTGCGCAATTCGCCGATGACGTTCCTGAGATCACAGTCCTCGGGGCCGAGCGAGATTCAGGCAAACTCCGCATTTGGACGATTGAAGGTACAGCGGGTGATGCTGCCTATCCAGGCCCTTATTTACCAACGGGATTTCATTCGACCGTAGGTACGGATGAAATATCTTTTCGTTATGGTGCGCTCATGGCCACGGGTGACCTCAATGAAGACGGAACCGACGAAGTCGTCGTCGTGGCCCCGTTTGGAATGAACTCAGACGGTGCAGCCGTGTTGATTGCCGATTACAATGGTGCCGACGATACGTTCGTTCCTCGCGTACCCGACCCAATCTCGGCGGCCATTACCGTTGACGACAAATTCGAACTGCAAGACGTCGACCACGATGGTCATCTCGATGGAGTGTTTTACACGGGAACTCACGAAGACCCCGGGGACTTGATCATTCTTTGGGGAGATGGCACGGGCAAACTGCAAACGAATGCGCCGATTCATGTGCGACCAGAAGGCGGCGCGTCTGGATTTGCCTGCTTATCGACACATCACGGGTGCGAATTGATCGTTTTGTCACCCAATGGTGTTTTTTCGGCGATTGTCAGCAGTGGCCGGAATATCGAGTTCACGCGCCTTGCCAACTTACCAGGTGCAGCATCGATTGCCACTGGGGACTTCGATCGAGATGGTATTCGCGACATTGCGCTTCACACTGCCCAAGGGTTGACGTATTTCCGCGCGCTGCCGGTGAATCCATGAAAAACGTGATTGCCTGGTTCACCTTGAGCGCCTTCATTACGACCTTGACAGGTGCAGCTTGGGCTCAGAGTCAGCTCGATAAAGCGCGCATTCTATTCGATGCTGGCGCACAAGCTTATGCCGCGGGGCGTTACAACGACGCGGTGGAATCATTCCGCGAAGCTTATGTGCTGAGCGGCAAACCGCAGGCCATATTTTCATTGGCCCAAGCCGAGCGGCGGCTTTTTCTCGTTTCGCAGGATCCACGAAATCTACGTTCCGCCATTGAGCACTTCCGGAAATACCTGGAAGGGGTGCCGGAAGGGGGACGCCGCGGGGACGCCACAGAGGCCCTCGAACAGCTGGAAGTCCTAGCGGCTCGAATCGCTACGCCAGAAGTCGCGCCGGTTGCGTCTGAGGCGGCGATCGGGAAAATTCTCATTTCGACGACGACACCCGACGCATTGATTCGTATCGACGACTCCGCTCCTGTGACTTCTCCGCTGGTCGCGGCGGTTTCGTTGGGCAAACACAAAGTGCAAGTTTCTGCGCCGGGGCATATTACGGAGGTACGGGAAGTCGAGGCGCTCGAAAAGACGCTCGTGCCGCTCGAAATCATTCTGCGCATGAAGCCTTCGTACGTGTCCATTGCGACGCACGAGGGAGCGTTGTTGACGGTCGACGGACAGCTCGTCGGTGAAATGTCGACCCGAAAAACCATTGAAATGCGGCCGGGGCCGCATACGGTGGCGATATCGCTCCCGGGATATGTTCCGCGACAGGAATCCGTGGTGCTCGAGCCAGGGCAAAGTCAGATATTGAGTATGCCGCTCACGAGGACCAGGCAGCGTATCGTGGCATATTCGTTGCTCGGCATTGCGGGGACGAGCCTGCTCGGGACAGCGATTTCTGGTGGGGTGTATTTTCGATCGGAATTAAAGGCGCGGGCCCTCATGGACAAAACCACGACGGGTAATCTTACCCAAAAGGAGCTCGACGATTACAACGCGGCGCTGAATGACCGCGATTTTTCGAGCAACGTAGCGATTGGCACGTTCGTCGGAGCGAGCGTCATTGGAGCAGCTGGGGTGGTTGCGTATGTATTCGACTCGCAACGTGCGACCGGAGATTCGTCGGGGCCAAACAACTCGACGGGTATTTCATTACGCGTGAGCGCGACGAAGATGGGCGTGGGCATCGAGGGGCGATTCTGAGGGATTGGGGAAAACCCTCTTGCGTCCGTGAACGCGTTGTGGCAAGGTCGCGGGCGTGAAGCGATTTTTCAATACCGCGGGGATTTGTCGACCCGAACGCCACTACATGGTGCCGCCTCTGCCGCGCCTTGCGGAAGCGCCGAAACTCATTGACCACGGCGGGTATTTCGTGGTTCATGCGCCGCGCCAAACCGGAAAAACGACGACGCTGTATGCCCTCGCCAAACACCTCGTGGAGCAAGGCCAATACGCCGCAGTCTATTTTTCCTGCGAAACCGCCAAGATTGCCGTCGACAAGGTCGGCATGGCCGAGACGATCGTCTTGTCGGCGATCGAACAAGGGGCGCAGTCGGGCCTGCCCGCCGACCTGCGTCCACCTCCGTGGCCGCAAGCTCCAGAGGGACAGCAACTCTCGATCGGTCTACGTGCGTGGGCGCGTACATGTCCCAAGCCGGTCGTATTGTTTTTCGACGAAATCGATGCCCTGCGGGGCGACAGTCTGGTCAGCGTGCTGAGCCAATTGCGGGCGGGATATTCGAATCGGCCGAACGAATTCCCGGCTTCCGTCGTTCTTTGCGGTTTGCGCGACGTCCGCGATTACAAAGCGGCAAGCGGCGGTGACCCGACACGTTTGGGTTCGTCCAGCCCTTTCAACGTCAAGATCGAATCGCTCAAGATGATGGACTTCGAGCCTTCCCAGGTCGAGGCGCTTTATGCCCAGCACACGGCGGAGACGGGGCAAGTCTTCACGAAGGAAGCCTTGGCGCGCGCCATTGAATTGAGCGCCGGTCAACCGTGGCTCGTAAATTCGATCGCTCGCGAAATCACTGAAAAAATGGATCTTCCTTTGGACCAACCCATTACCGTCGACCACGTCGACGAAGCCAAAGAACGTTTGATTCTGGCCCGCGCAACGCACCTCGATTCGCTCGTCGCGAGACTCATGGAGCCGAGGGTCAAACGAGTCATCGAGCCGATCGTCGGTGGCACCACCGAAACGAATTTGGACGACACGTACAACGACGATGTTTCTTATTGCCGGGACCTGGGGCTGATTGCCCCAAAAAGTCCTTTACGTATCGCCAATCCCATTTACAAAGAGGTCATCGTTCGAGTTTTATCGACGTCGACCGAAGATGTCGTCGACATCGAACCGCATTCGTTCATTCTCCCGGACGGGCGCCTCGATATGCCCAGGCTTCTCGATGAATTCATGTCCTTTTGGATGGAGCATGGGGATGTTCTGACAAACCGTATTTCGTACAATGAAGCGGCGACGCAGATCATTTTCATGGCGTTTTTGCAGCGCGTGGTCAATGGTGGCGGCTTCATCGATCGCGAATACGGTATTGGTCGTGGGCGCGTGGATTTGCTCGTGCGGTTTCCATACAAAGATTCGGACGGCAAACGCGTGATTCAACGCGAAGCCATCGAGCTCAAGGTTTGGCGCGACAAGCAATCCGATCCGGTCGACGTGGGGCTCAAACAAATTGACGATTACCTGAATAAGCTGGGCCTCGATACTGGGATTCTGGTCATTTTCGACCGACGTAAAAAAGCAAAATCGGTCGCGAAACGCCTGAAGCTCGGAAAAGCCGAAACGCCGTCGAAAAAAACGATTACGTTGTTGAGGGCGTGAGTGGTCGTAAAAGCCTCTTGTATGCACTCTTGGGCAACGAACAGCCACACCATAACGACATGCGGGCAGATGCTTCCGGCAGGTAGGTAGAGGTCTGGGCCAGAGAGCGGGTTTATCAGGCAGTGCGCGTTGCGCCTGGGTGCCATGAGGTTCCCGCATGCATTGCGTTGCGTTCTGCGGAGCATGGCGTTCTTCTGGCAGCAAATTCAGCGGTACCACACGGAAGGTTCGTGATGCACTCATTCCTTGACTTCCGCGGAGACGCATCGTACACACATTTCATGCGTCATATTTCCCTGATTGCCCTTTATGTGGGCTTGACCAATCTGCTCGAAAAACGAACCACGGCGCTCGGAAAGTTTCCCTCGGGCACCGCGAGTATCCCGGCTTTGACCGCGCGCCGCGAGGCCATGGCGAAGCTACCCGCAGTTTCTGCGGGACGCGCATTGGCCGACGAGTTGGGTGCGGCCGACGATGCTCATGATGCGCTCGGCTACGCCATTTGGCATTTTACCGAGGCGTACATGCAGCACCCGGCCACACCGGCGAATATCGTCGCAGCGGCCAAAAAAGTGCGCGCTGCATTCGTCCCGACCCTGGAGGACCTGGGCGCCAGTTATGCCGCCGAAGCAAAAGCCGCAATGGACAAAGCTCCGTCGCTTTCGGATCTTCAGCAAGATCTGGCATTGTTCCCGGTCGTTGGTGGCCAGACGCTTTATCAATGGGCCGAAAGCTTCGTCGCGTCCGGCTCGAAGATCGACGAGCTTTTGGCGGCGCGCGCGGACATGGAGCAAAAAAACCGCAAAGCCGCGGCGACGTTGCGGGTGGAAGTGATCGGAATCCTCAATCGGCTCCGAAAGAACTTGGCCCTCGAACTGAAGGACGATCCCGCATTGCCGCGGGATCTCGAAGGGCAAGTTTTTGGTTATTTGGATATGCTCGAAAAAACATGCGCGGACGCGCGAGCCAAAGGAGCCGAGGTCGAGGACATCCCGCCTGCTCCTGAGGGCGGCGCAGGGCCTTGAAAAGCAACGAGATTGGCTTACTCGGTAGGCGGTCGACGCCCTGCGACGCGTGAAATCGACAGGGTTGTGTGCGGGTATCGGAGGCTCCATCGAGGGCCTCCGATGCGCTCCATGCACGTAAGTGCAGG
>DAOMZH010000727.1:0-5887 GCA_035437985.1 Polyangium sp. (in: bacteria)
GTGGGCAAATCGAGCTCCGCGTGGAACCCACCCGCGAGCGGCTTGTACATGTCCCAAATCCACCCCGCATCCTGCGGCGCTCCTTTGCGCCAACCTTTTTCGACGAGCCCGAGGAATTTACCCGTCGGCGCAAGTTGCTTCTGCCGGCGGGTGATTTGATTCGACTTCGCTTCGGCTTCCGTCATCGCATAGACGTCTCGACCCATTTGCGGAAATGGCTGCACGATGTTGTAATCGCCCAAGATTTGCCCAAATGCCGCTCGTTCCGATTCTGGCAATTCGAGCGGGTGGACGATACCGACATAAGCGCCATCCGGCAATGCATAGGACGAATCCTGACTATCGGCCAATGAACTGTCTTCCGCCACGCGGAATGCGCCAATACGGGCCTTGTTTTCCGTGTACACCCCCCAAATGAGCCGGCGAACGAGGTGAATCAAGAGGGGATGTTCCAGGAACAACGCGCGGAATGAATCTGCTTCCCAACGCCGCTGCGCGCACATCGCGAGCTCCAAGCGAATGATCTGATTTTGCGCAATGGCTTTGACGTCCTTTTTCAACGTCTTCCAAATCGTCTCCGCTTCTTTTGCTTTCGTCGCCTCGTCGGACTTGTTCGGTTTTGGCAAATCGCTCAGCGTTTTGCCATTGCCGTCGACAACGACGGGTTTGAGCGTTTCGTCGAAACTGATTCGGAATTGACGGGAACCGAAATCCAAGGTCCGTGAACCGTCAGGATCGAGCTCCAAATCCGGAACGAGCCGATCGGCAAGCTCGTCAGCCGTAAGGCCGCGATTTTGCGCGACTTCATCCATTTTCTCGCGGGCTTTTTCTTGCAAGCCTTTGAATTTGACTTTTTGCGCCACGCCATTGAGGTGCATCAGGGCCAGGTCCGAACCAATGCGCGCCAAAATGTCGAGCCCCGAAACGGCGCGCGCCTGCAATGATTCTCCCGGCCAATTCCGAATCAGCGGCGTCAGCTTTCGCGCCACTTCGTCCCCTCCCAAAATGCCGAGCTGCTGCATACCCCAATTTTCCTTCGAGGGCGCTCCAGCAACTTGCCATTCGTTGAACAATGCCCAGGAAAACTCTTCGAGAGATGCCCGATCGCACGTCGTCAAGACATCCTCCAGGCCAACGTAGGTCGATTCCGGCGTGGAGAAGGCCAACATCATGAAAATGGCCTCGACGGCACTCTTGGGCAACGACTTTTCACGGCTCCTCAATAACGGTCGCGGGAGTTTGTCTGCATCCGCCCAAGCCGATATTTTCGGGAGTTTGGCCGGGTAATGATCTCGCGGATCCGCATCGAGCACCGCTTGGACCGCTTTTTTCACGTCATCCCCGTAAGAAACGGCTATGGATCGCACCAAATCGCCATGGCCTTTCGCCACCAAGAATTGCAGCGCAGATTCGGCTTGCTGGCGTGTTTGCGTGTGATTTCCGACAGCAATGGGAATGAGACCCACGATCGCGGCTTTCGGGAACTTCAGCATCCACGCTTCGGCATGTTTACGCGCGCTCTTGAGCGTCCGGGCGTACGCGTAAAACGATGCGAGTTTCGGGGATTCGACGATATCCCTTAACGCGCTGGCAAAAATCGCGGATGCTCCCAGGGCAATACGCGCATATCCGGCAATCGCGTCAACCCCAAAAATCGCCAGCGGAACCAGGGTATTGTACCCACCACCCCACGCGTCCCCAGGCCACTCGTCAAGCGCCTTTTTCACGTCGGATTTTTTCAGTTGTATCAATCCACTCGATACATGCTTGCCATACCAACGTCTTCCGATATCCGCCGATACCTCGGAATAGGTGCGTGGCGTTTGGGAACGTTCCTCGTATTCCTCGAGTGCCGCTTTTAATGCGCCTTCATCCGTGTCGTGCAGAGCGTCGGGATAAGCTTGCACAGTGACATTGGCGACGACGGGCAATGCTTGCGCCCGTTTTCCAGATAACCACGGCGGTTTGGCCAAAATCTTGGGCAAATCATCGGGACCAGCATCGGGCTTTGTCGCCATTTTTTCCCGCAATTTCTGGATTGCCGTTCGAGAAGCTGGACGCGAATCGAGGCGTTCGAATAATCCGGGGTTTTTGCGATCCAAATCGAGAAATACGATGCCCGCGCGATCCCCAACCGCCCCGCCTCCAGCAATGCCCTCGGCCAGCGCCGGCAATGCCAATGCCGGGTTTTTCTCGAGCCATTGCTGGGCAAATGGCGCCGCTTCCTTTTTCGCCGTCAAATGCGACACCATGAGCGCCGCAGTTTCCGGACCCCGGACCAATGCGGCAATCTCCAACCCCTGGAGCACCCCGCCCGCCCATTCCACGGAGTCATTGTTGATTTTTACAATTGGCACGACATCCGCGCCCACAAGATCGAATAGACGCCACAAGCGCCCGAGTAAGTTGCTTCGCGAATAGGCTCTAGTCACGACCTTTTTTGCGAGCTTGATCATCATGGGCCGGCTGTAAGCAAAATTCATGTTCGGTTCGATCCCCTCGGTCGCATAAGCCGCCTGCACATGACCTTCGACCTTGCCGCTACAAGCCAGCCATTCTTCCCCAAGCGCGTCGGCCAATTTCGTGTGCGACGGGATCACCTCGAGCACCCGGAGTTTTTGGAAATACGACCAGCCAGGCCAACGTTTCTCGGCATCCGCGAGCAATGCTGCATAATCGTCGTCGGATAGGTTTTGCGCCACGAACGCCAGCCGCACGGGCGTCAATGAACCGTATTGAAATGGCCCAATGCTCTCGGGGGCGTGCATGAAGTTCACGTAGTGGCCAGCTTCCGAGCGCTCAAAACCCATACGCTGCGCCGCCAGAACATAATCGAAAATCCAACCCGCTCCCCATTGCGCAATTGAAGCTTGGGTCAATGCGCGCATCGCCGGATAACAATCAGGCCCGCAGCTCGGCTCCAAAAGATACTCGACCGCCACCGCCGCGAGCGGCGACAATGCAACCGGTGCAGTTCCCGATAACCATGCATTTGCTTCGTTCACCGCCGGCACGACTTCCGCCGCAATGTTGTATTTTTCGAATGGGACGAGATGTTTCCATTTCGACCACGCCTTTTGCGCCGCAGACCAAGGATCGGCATTTCGTTCATTTTCGCTGGGGCGATATCGACCATTGCGGTGGGAAAGAAGGTCGCGAGTGATTTCGAGTTTGTCCCAATCGATCTCGACCGTACCGGTGCTCGCAGCAATCGCCAGTTCAGGTTCAGGCTCGGCTGGTTTGGGAGTTTGCTCTGTCGAACTTGGTTCGGACGCGACCGGTTTGGGTGCCCGAGGTTTCGGGGCGGAGGCAGGAGCGGGAGCGGGAGCGGGAGCGGAAGCATTGGCAACAGCAGCGACTTCCGCATAACCTTTTTTGGTTTTTTCTTTGACGAGTTTATCGTGCTCGGCGGTTGCTTGAACATCACTCGAGAAATCTTTGACTTGGCTTTGACCAGACGTGCCGATCTTGCCCCACTGGATGGTCAACTTGGGTCCATCCTGTTCGATTTGCCAAAACTTGTTCGACGAGCCTTCGACGAGTTCAAACCGGCGCATGGCGCGGGATAGTACCAGAGTTGGCGGAGGATGCATAATTTTTTGCGCGGATCGTGCTCGTGTTGGAAAGATGAATGGCCCAATCCAGCATGCGTAGTCATGTTACATCATGGCGCTTGCGGCGACGACTGGCGCGAACGGCAACAGCGTTCTGTTCGCGACTTGAACATTGTTGCTCAATGTGGCAACGAACCATCACGCACTCGACCGTCGAGTGCAGCTCTGTGATATTCTTCGCAAGGAGTACATCACGATTTCGTAAGGAGCGCGTCACGATGAATGATTTTCGGCAAAAAGCCGCATGGGCAACCGCCCAGCGGTTATGGGTCGCAATAGGGCTGACCCTTGCGGCAGGTTGTAGCTCGGAAGCTACGGGCGATCTCGCCGGCTCTCCTGGTGGAGGTGGCGGCTCTGCAGGATATGGCGGGCGCCAAAACGACGACGTCGTCATTGACGAGGGAGAAATTGCGGTTCGCGATTCAATCGATGAATTCGCGGTAATTGCTCCACCCGCAGCGGGGACGCCGTGCACGACGGGTACGCAATGCCCGACGGGTTATTGCGTTGACGGTTTTTGCTGCGACCAAAAATGCGATAACAAATGCATGGCCTGCAGTGCAGCGAAAAAGGGAAGCGGGGCCGATGGCATTTGTGGATCCATCGCGTATGACACCGACCCGGACAATGATTGTCCTTACGGTGCGTGCGATGGGAAAAACATGTGCAAGAATTACAACAGTGTTGCTTGCACCGCCAACGCGCAGTGTTTGTCGAATTATTGCGTCGATGGCGTTTGTTGTGGCAACATCTGCATGGGCAGCTGCCAGGCTTGTAGTGCGGCGAAAAAGGGCAGTGGGCAAGACGGTGTTTGTGGCGCAATCAAATCCGCTACCGATCCCGACAATGAATGCGCCAACAGCGATTGCAATGGCGCGGGGGCATGCACGACGAACCCGCAACCCACGTTCCCCAACGGTACGGCTTGTACATCGGCGGCCCAATGTTCGTCGGGGTATTGTGCCGACGGCGTGTGTTGTGATAGCTGGTGCTTGGGCACCTGTCAGGCTTGCACCGTAGCGAAGAAAAACCAGGGGATCGACGGCGCATGTGGCCCCATTGGTAATGACCGCGACCCCGATGAGGAATGCTGGGGCGGCGCATGCAATGGCATTGGCGTTTGCAAAGCATACAATAGCGTGCCTTGCACTGACAAAACGCAGTGTTTGTCCAACTTTTGCGTCGACGGCGTCTGCTGCAACAACATCTGCAATGGCATGTGCCAAGCGTGTTCCGAAGCGCGTAAAGGTGGCGGTTACGACGGCGCTTGCGGCGCCATTCTTGCCGGAAGAGATCCCGACGCCGAATGCAATCCCGGGGAATGCAATGGCGCCGGTACATGCAACCAACCACAAACGTTACAACCCAATGGAATCGGCTGCGTTTCCGGAGGCCAATGCGCCTCGGGCAATTGCGCCGACGGCGTCTGTTGCGACACTGCATGCACGGCAAACTGCATGGCCTGCACCGCCATTAAAAAGGGCAACGGATCGAACGGCGTTTGCGGCCCCATCAGCTCCGAACGGGATCCCGACAACGATTGCAATGGCGGCCGATGCGACGGCACCGGAAATTGTCGCTACTACAACGGCGCGCCGTGCGGCTCCTCCAACCAATGCTTTTCCACCTTCTGCGTCGACAATATTTGCTGCGGCAATCTCTGCTCCGGCCCGTGCCAAGCATGTTCGGCGCTCAAAAAAGGCAGCGGACAAGACGGCGTGTGCGGAAGCATCGCCAATGCCACCGACCCCGACAATGAATGCAACCCCGGCGAATGCAATGGCGGCGGCGCTTGCAATCAAACCCAATCCCCGCAACCCAATGGCGCTGCTTGCACACTCGCAACCCAATGCACGTCGGGCTTCTGCGTCGACGGCGTGTGTTGTGATTCGAGCTGCCCCGCAGCTTGTTATGCCTGCAGCGCGGCCAAAAAAGGCCAAGGCGCCAGCGGGACTTGCGGTCCCATCAGCTCCGGCACCGATCCCGACAACGAATGCCAATTCGCCGAGTGTAATGGCTCGGGTGGATGTACCACTCCGACAAACCTCCCGAATGGCACAGGATGCAATGGAAACACGCAATGCGCGTCGATGAATTGCGTCGACGGCGTTTGTTGCGATACCGCCTGCACCGGTACGTGTGTCGCCTGTTCGGCTACGAAAAAAGGGCAAGGCACCGATGGTACCTGCGGGCCCATCAAGTACGACACGGATCCGGATGACGAATGTTTCGGTGGAGCATGCAATGGTGCTACCGTGTGCGGCTTCTACAAC
>DAOMZH010000728.1:0-5860 GCA_035437985.1 Polyangium sp. (in: bacteria)
CTTGCGGAATGGACCGCTATGTCGCCGGCATGCAAAACAATCGCCTCGCCCGTTCCATTGGCGTTCCAAATGCGCACCGTACCATCGACCGACGAAGACACTATACGTCGCCCATTGGGCTCGAAACTCGAGGTCGAATGCACTCCTGCAAAAGCGCGGTGCCCCATGAGCACGAGCGGCTCACCGGTTCCATCCGCATTCCATATGCGCAACGTCGAATCGTCACCTCCAGAAACGATTCGACGACCATCGGGACTCCAACTCACGCCCCAAACTCCTTCCGTATGGCCTCGAAATGCTCGCAACTCTCGAGCGCTCGCCAAAGACCAAAGGCGGATGGTTCTATCCATGGCCCCACTTGCAACGGTTTGTCCGTCTGGACTGATCGAGAGCGCTCCAACTTGACGTTCATGGCCGCGCAAGACAATGGGCGGTTTTTGCCCTTGACTATCCCAAATTCGTATCGTTTCATCGTCTGAATTGGTCACGATCAATCGATCACTGGGCGTGAACAATGCGCCCCGTACGGAACCTTTATGGCCGCGAAAAACCAATGGCTCGCTCGTTTCATTGGATTGCCAAACCCGAACGGTCATGTCGTCCGACGCCGAAACGACACGTTCCCCGTCATGACTGAACGCTGCGAAATTCACAATATCATCGTGACCCCGTAAAACGCGGACTATCTTGTATTCCTCGAGGTCCCAGATGCGTGCGGTCTTGTCGGACGACGCCGTAACGAGTCGTTTGCCATCGCCACGAAAAAACACACGACGTGCGGTATCCGAATGCCCCACCAATATCGTGCGCCTCACCATTGATGCGATATTCCACACACGAACTTCACGGTCGACGGATGCTGATATGAGCCGCGCACCATCCGCCGCCCAGTCGATGCCCCACACCGCACCTTCGTGCCCACGCAAAACCACTGCCGCTTCGTCTCCGCGAATGTTCCATAATCGAATCGTCTTGTCGTACGATCCAGTTGCCAACTGTCGCCCATTCGGACTCCATCTCACACGAGTGAGGGCATCCTGATGCCCTTGTAAAACACGAGATTCACCTGCCCCCAATGCGTCCCAAATGCGCGCTGTCTTGTCCCGAGCCGCGGAAACCAAATACTCTCCATCCGGACTCCAATCCAACGCCGTGACCATGTCCTGATGCCCTCGCAAAACCCGCTCCTTGTCTTTCCCCGCCGCATCCCAAATATGCACATCGCCATTCTTCATCCCAATCGCAATATGCTTTCCATCGGGACTCCACGCCGCCGAATAACCATGTATTTCCGGATCAGGTCCGACGACGACGTATTCATTCGACCCATCGGTTTTCCAGATACGTACCGACTCATTGCTCGCGACGGCAACGATATGCTGATCGTCAGGACTCCAATCAACACCGACCACTCGTTTTTCGTGTCCGGCCAAGACGACCGGCGTACCCGTACCATCCGCATTCCAAATGCGAACGGTTTTGTCTCGCGAACCTGATGCAATTCGTCGACCATCGTGACTCCACGCCAAATCATCGACGCTATGCTCGTGACCGCGCAAAACCACCGATTCCCCACTACCATCTACATCCCATACCTCGAGCGTCCGATTCGTGAGCGCTACCGCTACACGCCGCCCATCTGGGCTCAATTTCGCAGACCACACCGAATTGGATTGATACTTTACCCGCTCCGCAATGCCGGCATATCGAGTTTGCAGCACCAATTCGACCCATCCCCGAGGAACCGGACCAGGTTCGATTTCGCGCAGTAACGCGAGCGCTTTCGTCGGATCCTTCGTTTGCATTTCTCGAGCTGCCGCCAAACGGGTCGCATTCCGCGCTTGCTTTGCTTCCACGCGAGCATGCGTCGCTTCCTCATCCGCCCGCGCAGCTTGCTTTTTTGCATTGAACGCCAAAAGCGAAACGATAACCGCAACCATGACCGTCACGACGAATCCAGCGCCAAAGATGGCCCGCAAACGACGACGCGTTCGCTCGGCCAAACGCACCACCGCATTCAAATACTCCAATTCCCTCGCGGCAAGTTCCATACCTCCAGCGCTTTGTCGCGCCGAAAGCCAAGATTCGGCCCTGCGCGCTGCTTCCTCACGCCACAAGAAACCATCCGCCTTGCCATTTTTCTCCCATTGCGCCGCCGCTCCGCGCAGCTCCGCCACGAACTGCACGTCGAGCTTGTTTTCGTCCAGCCATTGCCGCAGCTTCCCCCAACGTTCAATGAGCGATTCGTGCACCAATTCTACGGTTTTTCCTTCCCGCTCGTCTCCAGATTCAATGGCAATGAGCCGCGCTTCGGAAAGGCGCTGCAAGACTTGTTCCGCAGCCGCTCGGTCCTCCGCCAAACCACAAAGTTCGTCCAGCAAAACGAGCGCCCTGGTTCTTTCTGGTGTGACCAAGCGCAAAAAAATGGCCCGCGTAATCTTTTGCTCGATAGGCGACATTGCTTCGAGCATCGCATCCGCATGCATGGACAAGGCACCCGCGACACCCCCCAACGCATGATACGCTTTGGTTGTGAGCCGATGCTCTTTTTCGTCACGTGTTTCCCATAACTTCGTTGCCAAAAATTGCAATATGGGCAAAGGACTTTTCACTCCTTCGAGCCCCCGGAGAATCTCGTCGACCAAATCCGCTTCGTCGAATTCATATCGTACTGCAGCAAGCGGCTTTTCCAATGCATCTCGTAACCCCTGCGGACCCATTGGCGGCGAGAAATAAAGACCGCGCATCACTTCGGACAAGAACGAGCGATCCTCAGCCATTCGATCCAAAAAATCGGCTCGGATCGACAGAATCACCCGCAGCGGTGAAGATGCATCATCTGCCACGCCCAAAAGATTCGCCACGAAGGCCTCCCGAACCCTCGCGTCAGTACTCAAAGTGTAGAGTTCCTCGAATTGATCCACGAAGAGCACGATTTGATGCTTCGGACCTTTTTGGCGACAGCGATTGCGCAAATGCAGGCCCAATGAACCAGGCTCTTCGACGAGTGACCGCTCAATGGCCTGGGCATCCCCGAATTCAGCATTGGTCGACGAATCCTGAAGCGAAACGAGCACGTCTCCCAGCGCGGCGAGGGGTTTTCGACCCGGGCGCAACGTCCACGTCTCCAATTGTTTTTCCGTGCTGCGTAATGTGGGAATGATCCCTGCCCGCACGAATGACGATTTTCCAGCGCCTGAAGGTCCCGCAATAGCGACGAGCTGCTGATGGCGTAATTTGGTCAAAACGGCAGCGAGGTCTCGTTCTCGCCCAAAATATTTTCCCGCGTCGGCTTCTTGAAATGCAGACAAACCTGCAAACGGACATTCTTGATCGGAAATCGCCAAGACACCGCGATCCGTCGAAAGCCCCTCGAGCGCCGCGCACAATTCATCCGCCGACGCATACCGCTCCTCTTTTCGCTTGCGCAAACAACGATCAATCACGGCGCTGAGCGCCGCTGCATCTGGACGCTTGTCCTTGGCGCTCGGCATGGGGAAATCAAAAAGAACCACCTGCGTCAATGCCGTTATCGTCACGGGTGCGAGCGGATGTACGCCCGTGAGCAATTCGAAGAGAATCAGGCCAGCGGCCCAAATATCCGTACGCGCATCGATTTCATCGCCCAGCCATTGTTCCGGCGACATGTACATCATCGTGCCCGGTGAAACGCCATCTTGCGTCAACTTGACGTCCGCCAACCTTTCGACGGGCACCTCCGATTTCGGCACCGCAATCGGAGCATCCACTTGCTTCGCAATGCCAAAATCGACGACCTTCACCAATCCGCTGTTCGTGAGCAAAATATTTTCAGGCTTCAGATCCCGATGCACAATCCGCATCGCGTGTGCAGCCGACAGCGCCCGAGCGACGGAAATCATAATCTCGACGACCCATTGCACCGACGGTTTTTCTTGGCGCGACTTGGCCTCGAAACGCTCGTGCAGCAGGGAACGAAGCGTTTGTCCTTCGATATATTCGAGCACCATGTAGGGACTGCCGTCGATATCGTCGACGTCGTAGATCACCACGATATTTTCGTGTTGGCAGAGGGCCGTAGCCCGAGCTTCGACCAGAAAACGATCCAATGCCCGACCGCTTTGGTCATGAAGGAATTTCATGGCCACTCGCCGCCCGAGACGCGTATCGCGACCCAGGTACACAGCGCCCATACCGCCTTCACCGAGTTTACGAATGATTTCGTAATGTTTGATTCGACTGCCGGGCTCGATACAAACACCCGAGACAGGTTCGTCCGTCGATGTTGGTGTCTCGCCCAAAGCACCAGAATCGGCAGCTGTTTCGGCAAACCCGAAAGCCTCGGAATCAGACATATTCGACGACGCCATCAACGCATCCTACGGACAAACGACAGATGTGGTCAACGAGTTTGTCGCTGCGCCGCCTGGACCATTGAAGTCCAACGTCAGATATTGGTTTGGCGAATACAACTTCAAGTTCGCAAACCGCCTGTTCGGCTATGCCTACGCAATTCTCCCGAGCACCAGCGGCACTGTTTCTCCGGGCGTCTCCGTAACTCGAAATGCCCCCTGCACCCGCGACAAGATCTCGGCTCCCGCCGCCTCCGTCCGCACATGCAATCGCGCCAAAACCTGACCTCGCTCCACTTTCGCCCCGCGTGGCGCCAATACTTCAATCCCCACCGCATGATCCACCGGCTGATCCGCCCGGGTTCGTCCCGCCCCCATGGCTACACCGGTCAAACCCAATTCGAGCGCATCGACGCTCGTGACAAACCCTTCCTCTTTTGCCGGAACCAGCACCTGCACCGGCGCTTGTGGCAATCGCGACGGATCCTCGACCACTCGCGGATCCCCTTTTTGCGCTTCAATCATCCGCTCGAAGACCCGCGCTCCACTTCCATTCGCAATGGCACCCTTTAGTTTGTCGCGAGCTTCCATTTCGGTATTTGCCACTTGGCCTAGCAAAAGCATCTCCGCGCCGAGCGCCAACGTGCATTCCACCAAATCCGCGGGACCTGTTCCGCGAAGCACGTTTATGGCTTCCCGCGTTTCGATCGCATTGCCTATCGCCGCTCCGAGCGGCGCGCTCATGTCGGTCAAAAGCGCTACCACGCGCTTGCCCGCGGCTGTTCCTACCCGCACCAGCGCCTCCGCCAGCACGCGCGCATTTTGCTCCGATTTCATGAAAGCCCCTTGGCCGACTTTCACATCGAGCACCAAGGCATCGATTCCTTCCGCCAACTTTTTCGACAAGATGCTCGCGACAATCAAAGGAACCGATTCCACCGTAGCGGTCACGTCGCGCAATGCATAAATACGTTTGTCCGCAGGCGCAATTCGGGACGTTTGTCCAATCATACACGCCCCGACGTCTTTCACGATTCGCCCGAATGTCTCCACGTCGAGCGTCACGTCAAACCCCGGAATCGCCTCGAGTTTGTCCAGGGTGCCCCCCGTATGCCCCAGCCCCCGACCGCTCACCATCGGCACGGGCACGCCGCATGCCGCGACCAAGGGCGCCAGACAAAGCGAAACTTTGTCCCCTACCCCGCCTGTCGAATGCTTGTCGACCTTCACCCCCGGCACGTAGCTCAAATCCAGCACGTCCCCCGAGTGCAACATCGCGCGCGTCAGGGCGACTGTTTCGTCGTCGTCCATCCCGCGAAAGAAGATCGCCATGCACAAGGCGCTCATTTGGTAGTCGGCGAGTTCTCCACTTTGAAAAGCCCGCACGATTCGTTCGATTTGCTCGCTCGACAACCGGCGGCCGTCGCGTTTGTTCGCAATGAGTTCAACCAGGGTCTGCACGACGCGGCAGCTTACCTCGACTCGGCGACATGATGCGGACCAACACGCCTCCCCAGTGCCGCTTCCGC
>DAOMZH010000729.1:0-5848 GCA_035437985.1 Polyangium sp. (in: bacteria)
CGATTTGGTGGCCAAGCACGGCGAAGCGCAGCGCGTCCGCATCAAACAAGGGCTCGCTCAGGTAGCCGCGCGGTGGCGCGCGGAGGATGGAGATTTGCCGGCGTTCGTCCAGGAACAATTCTTGGCTGATCCCAAAGCGCTCGATGCGACGTTTGCCCGATTGGAACGAATTCTGGAGCAACTCGAAGGGCACTTGCATGAAATGGGCATGGAGCTGCGGTGGGAGACGGATATCGATACCGGTCCGTTGCTCGCGGTCGATCCTCTGCTCGGGACGTATGATCCCGAGGCGAATCTGATTGATGATTTGTTTCGCAACAAGATTGCCTTTGTGGCCTTGTTGAATTTTCCGCTCTCGGACTTGGCGACGAAAAATGCCGAAAGTGCGAATTGGAGCCGTCGACGTTGGGCGGAAGAACGGCTCACGGGGCGATTTACGCTGCGTATTCCAGCGGCGATTCAGCAAGACGTTTCCAAGGCGCAAGCTGCAGGTGATTTGTACATCGCCGAATACAACATTTGGATGCATCACCTTTTGAACGAAAAGGGCGAGCGGCTATTTCCGTCGGGTTTGCGCCTCATTAGTCATTGGAATTTACGCGACGAACTCAAAGCTGATTACGACGATCCGCGGGGCCTGGACAAACAGCGGCTCATCGTGCAGGTCATGGAGCGGATCGTGACGCAGACGATTCCCGCTGTGGTGATCGATGATCCACGTGTCGATTGGAATCCGTTCACGAATGAAGTGAAATCGTGTCCGGCTGCGGAAATCGAAGCCAATGCGCCGAAGCGGCCCATGAAAAAGCTGGATACGAGCCCCGAGCCCGACGTTCGTTACGAATATCTCCTCGCCTCGTTTCATGCGTCGCAACGGGCGGACGCGTATGCGCCGGGAATGGAGACGGCGATCAAGCGGCGGTTCGAGATTGGTCGGGAATTGTCGGAAGATCGTGTGCGCAGTCTGTTGCTCGAAGTGCTGGGGTCTAAAGCCGTGCCGAAAGTGGCCGCGGAAATCGAAAAGAAATTGGGACGCAAGCTCGGTCCGCAGGATCTTTGGTATGCCGGGTTCAAAGCCCGAGCGGGCCAAAAAGAAGCGGATTTGGATAAGATTACGCGCAAGAAATATCCCGATGCGCAAGCGTTTTCGAATGACATTCCACGCATTTTGCAAGATTTGGGTTTTCCCAAGGATCGCGCGGCGCATGTAGCGGAACACATCGTCGTTGATCCTTCGCGTGGCGCGGGGCACGCAATGGAGCCGCATAAACGCGGGAGCAAAGCACGCCTCCGAACGCGTATCGAAAAAGACGGCATGAATTACAAGGGCTACAACATTGCCGTGCATGAATTGGGGCATAATGTCGAGCAGGTATTTTCCTTGTACGACGTTGATCACACGTTATTGGCGGGAGTGCCGAACAACGCCTTTACGGAGGCATTGGCGTTTACGTTTCAAGCCAATGATTTGGCGCTGTTGAAGTTGGGCAAACCGAGCGCCGATGACGAGCGGGTACATGCGCTCGGGACATTTTGGGCGACGTGGGAAATTGCTGGTGTAGCGCTTGTCGAGACAGACGTTTGGCATTGGCTCTACGATCATCCGCGAGCCACGGCCAAGGAGCTTCGTGAAGCGACGGTGCAGATCGCGAAGAAATACTGGAATCAATATTATGCGCCGGTGCTTGGGGCGCAGGATTCGGCATTACTCGGCATTTATTCGCACATGATTGGGATACCGCTCTACTTGCCGGATTATCCGATCGGGCATTTGATCGCGTTCCAGATTGAAGAACATGTGCGCAAGAGTGGCAAACTCGGTCCGGATTTCGAGCGTATGTCGAAGACGGGGTGTGTCCTGCCCGACTCGTGGATGAAGGTAGCGACGGGACAGCCGATCAGTGCGGAGCCATTGCTGAAGGCGGTCGAGCGGGCACTCGAGCCGACGAAACGTTGACGACATGTCGCGGGAGGCGGCGCGAGTGTCAACGGACAAACGGCGATGATTTCCCGGCGAAACGAGGGTCTTGTCGCAAATTGTCTCGGCTTTGTAAAAATCTGTAGCGTTTCGGATCTGGGCAGCGTATAGTCGAGGCTCCCAGTCATTTTACTTCGATGAACTTCCGCATCGAGGCTGGGCGGGGTTTTGTTTTTGCATGCTGTCAGTATCGTCAGCTTGGCGGGAGGTTTTTCCATGGGCTTTCCGATTTCCGATGTCGTGATGCTGAGTGTTCTGGGCGCCGGGGTATTCGCCGGATTGGCGGCTTGGTCGTGGTTGTCGCAACGCACCCGCAATCTGCCTTTCGAGTTGCAACCCATGACGGCGCTTTTGAAATTGGCTCCTAGACCGGCCAATGAAGCCACCGAAGAGGCGGCTCCGGACAGCAGCATTCGCATTCGCCCGGGCGCTCGCGTGCGCGCCGTCGATTCTCACTAATCCAATCACCGGACCCGCATCCAGCTTGTCTTCACGAACTCCGCGTCGTTTCGAGCACGTGTTTGAACACGCCAACCGCCCATTCGAGATCGCTTCGCGTCACGAATTCATCTGGAGCATGTGCTTGGGCAATGTCGCCCGGACCAACCACGACGGCATCGATGCCTGCTTGGGAAAACGCTGCCGCTTCGGTCCAAAACGGCACGGTGATTTCGCGTTCTGGCAGATGACCGAGCAGTCTTCGAAACGGAAGCGGATTGCGATTTGCAAAGGGAATCAGCGTGAGCACTGCGCGCATGTGCACCTTCTCGCTCGCGCGGCGCGCATGTTCGAGCACTTCGGCTTCGAAGGTTTGGGAATCAAAACCTGGTGCGGGACGAACGGAAAACGTGAGCGCAGCTTGGTTCGGCACGACGTTGAACGCCACACCGCCTTCGATCGCTGCGACGTTCAAACACAAACCCTTCATGTCGTCGGGGCCGCGATCGAGCCAGCGCTTTGCGAGTTCGTCCAGAGAAACGGCGAGTTTGGCCATCGTGACGATCGGTCGAGGCATGTGGTCGGCTCCGGACGAGTGCCCTCCCCGCCCCTCGACTTCTGCGACATACGCATGACAACCGCGGTGTTTCACTCCGACAGACCTACCCGTTGGTTCACAAACGATTGCATGTTGAACGAGCTGCGCCCACTCGCTCTTCAAAAAATGCCGAATGCAAGTTCCGCTTCGTTCTTCGTCACCTGAAAAAAGTACGCCGACGTTGTGGGGTTTGACCGAATCGAGGGCCGTGAGGGTGGCGGCGATGGCGCCTTTCGTATCGGCAGCTCCGAGGCCCACGACGCGATCGTTTTTGACGATTCCTTCCCAAGGATCCACGGTCCATCCGCTGTTTGCAGGTACGGTGTCGACGTGCGCGTTGATGATCGTGCGTGGCTCGCCCCAGCGCGCGAGCACGTAGGCGCCTGTTCCTTCGCTAGGTTCGTCCCGAGGAACCTGCACAATTTGGACTTCATCGGCACCTCGGTCGCGGAGTGCTCGTTCGAGGGTTCGACAGATCGCGGGTTCGTCCCCGCCGGGATTGTGTGTTCGATGGCGAATCAGCTCGGCGAGCAACTCGGCGACGTCCATGGGCGCATCCTAGCGCAGGCAAGCGCTATAGGAATCATTTCGTGCAGATGTTCGTTACCCGCGCATCGGAGCAGCGGAAAATATTTTTTGCTCGCCCCTGAACATCCACGCCCGAATAGCATCAAACAGGGTGAATCCGGCGAGCATCGCCAGGAAAGGAGGAAGCCAGCTCATGGCCCCGCTTTCGTTCGTTCATGTTCCTCAAGCAGCCTTTTCTTCGTTTTCTGTCGCATTGTTGGCATTTCCGTGGACGCTGGTGGACGCGTCCGATTTTGAGCTCGCCCCGAATGACCTCGTGAATGCTCCTTTTTTGGTCCTGGTGAAATTGCGTTTGTCGCAAGCCGTCGAAGCGCTTCGCGCCCTGACGCATGGTTTTGCCGGACGTGATTCCATGGCTTGGGCACAACAGAAGCAGCTTTGCGCCGTTCTCGATTTGGCATCTCGGTCATCGGATCCGGCCAAGCGTGATGCGGCGCGACGATTACAACAAATGTTTCTGTTCGATGTTGGAGAAGCACAATCCAACGAGCAGTCATTGGAAATCGACATGGCGCACATTCAAATGAGCCTCGTCGAACACGGCCAAGCCGAGGCTGATGTCCAGTTGCTCGGAATTGAACCCCTCCTCAATGAAATAGCGATGAACAGCGAATCGTTTTCGAATGGCTCCAAATCGGAGGGGGTGACGTCGTTTTCGAGGAAGAAAGCGGCGGCAATGGCCTCGTGTGTCGGGACATTTGCGTGGGCGACGGAAGCCTTGGCTTTGTTTGTTGCAAGAATGGCGGCTGGACCGGAGAAAGAATTGGCGCAAGCATTGCTAGGGTCTCTCGTGCATTTGTCCACGCAGTCGGCGATTGCTGCCCCGAATCGTGGTACTTCGGGAGCTTTGCCGCCCTGGGTGCATTGAGTGTGCCCGTTCCGTGCTCTCGCCGCCGCCTGAGGCATTTCGATTGACGGCCCGAGATTGGGGCTGCTATCGGTCGAATCATGCTTCGTTCCATCTGTTTTGCTCCAGGGATATTGCTTGTCGTGGCCATTGGGGCTGGATGCGGATCCAAATCTGCTTCGCAAGGGACATCCGGGTCTAGTGCTGGGGCTGCGAGCAGTTCGGAAGGCAAAGCGGGTGAAACGGATACCGCCAAGATTGCGCTTCAGGCTGTAGACGAATGGGTAGCGGCCCAAAATCAGAATAAGCTCGACGCCTATTTGGCGCTCTACGATGCCGATACATTTCGGGGCATAAAACGGACGACGTCGGGGATCGAGCAAAAGTATGACTTCAAAGGATGGAAAGAAGAACGTTCGCGAATGTTTGGAGCGGATGTGCAAGTCGCCGCGGACGATCGGCAAATAACGACGGGGAAGCAAAATCCGACATTGGGGGCGGATGTCGTCGAGGTTCGTTTTACGCAACGGTGGAAAAACCCGAGGTATGCCGATCATGGATTGAAGGTTTTGCGATTGCGGGTGAAAAATGGATCGGCCCGCATTTTTTCGGAAGAACTCATATCGAGTGAACCAGGGTGGGATGACTCGAGCCCCTCGATCAAGACGGGATCGAACAAATTCGTGCGTGCGCGGCCGGAATCGGCGGATCGGAAAGGTGCCGATGCGTGCGCATATTTGGGTGGGTTTGGATTTGCGTGCCTCGATGCGATGCTGGCCGAGAAAAACCAAATCATCAAACGATACATGCGACGGATGAGTGATGCGGATGCGCGGTTGGCCTACGATCAATGGGTCGCCAAAAATATGAATGGTGTTGCGCATGCTGAGTTTTCCGATCAATGTGCGGACAAAGGCCCGTGCAAAGGGACGCCGGGAAAATCAGACGATGGTTATGCGTGTTTGACGCGGGCCGAAATGGCGATTCAGGAAAACAACGAGGCAGAATCGAAGGCCGCTCATGAGCGGGCGTGCAAATGCGGGAGCGAGCGCGCCCAGATTCCGATTATGGGTGGGTTTTTGGCTTGTCAGGACAAAACCCCCGAAAAACGTGGGCAAAACATAGCGCCGGCGGAAGCGGCTGAAATCCGCGCGTGTGCCGAGTGTGACGCCGAAAAAGGCGCCGCCGCTTGTGCCAAAGAAGTCGAGCGATTGACGAAGAGCGATCCAGATCTCGCCAAATACATTATCGAGGTGCACGTGCCGCGATGTGGGAAGCCGTGACGATTACCAGGATTGTCGTTTTACTTGGCGCGAGTATCGTCGGGTGCTCGTCACCACCACCCGCACACGTCGCGACGAACTCCGAGTCGCCGAATGTTCCTGCCAAACCCGTTGAA
>DAOMZH010000730.1:0-5813 GCA_035437985.1 Polyangium sp. (in: bacteria)
CCGTCGGGAATCAAATCACGCGTCCAGGCGGGATTTCCGTGACGTACACGCCTTTTGATTTGCCCAAAACGATAACGAAGGGCGGCAAAACGACGTCGTTTGGGTACGATGGAGGTCAGCAACGCATTCGAAAGGTGTCGCCAACTGCGGAAACGCTTTATTTCGGCGATATCTTCGAGCAAGTAACGACTGCCGGCGTCGTCGAGCATCGCTATTACGTGCATTCACCCGAGCGCGCGATCGCCGTGGTGACGCGTGGCGGAGCAACGCCCGGAACGCGGTTTTTGCACGTGGATCACCTTGGGTCCGTCGACGTCGTCACGAAAGAAGATGGCTCGATCGATGAACGGCGCAGTTACGACGCATTCGGCGCGCGGCGAAATGCGATATGGGGTGAACCTTCGACCGCCATGACGAGCAAAACGACGCGAGGTTTTACTGGGCATGAAGAGGACGATGAATTTGGCCTCGTGAACATGAAGGGGCGGATCATGGATCCGCATCTCGGGCGATTCACGACGACGGATCCGGTCATTGCCGACATATTCGACGGGCAAAGCCTGAATAGATACTCGTACGTGGCCAACAATCCGCTTGCATTTGTTGATCCCACGGGATTTCAATCCGTGGAGGCGGAGCAAAAGCAGAGGCAACCGCCGCCGTCGGTCGTCCACCTGCCAGAAGACCGTATTGTTGGAATGCGACCGCCATGGGCCCCAAAACCCGACCCGCTCGAGCTACAGCCAACTGAGGAGCGTGCAAAAGTGGGCGCAAATGCGCCTCCTGTCGATGTGAGTACGACGGGCAGTGGCGGCCAAGGTTTACCACAGAAACCAACCGATCCAGAACCCCCACCCATTGCGCAATTCTTCGAGGGTGTCGGGGAGGGAGCCATCGAAATCGTCCCGGAGCTGATTACAAGCATCATCCTGAGCAATGCGGGCGCCCCCGCGTCGTCGCTCTATCGCGCGCAAAAAGGCGATATCGTGCTCGATGGAGCCGGAGAGCGTCTTGTTGATACGCTCAATCAAGTCAATCCCATTTATGCCGTTGGCGTCGGTGTTGTCGATGGCACGAACGCGTACGACAACGGCGATTACGTCGGCGTGGGCAAAGCGACGGTCGGGGTTACCGTGACCGTGGTGATGACGATCATCACGCTGAAGGGGGCGAAGACGACGCGGGGGCCGCCTGGCGCGGGTGGCACGGGAAAGGTATACCGCGTTGATGGAAGCAAAACGGCGAGCGGAAAACCGTACATTGGACGCACGAAACAATCGAGTCCACAGGCAAGAGGTTGCCAAGACGGTAGAATTCGTAGCGGAGCCCAGATAGTAGATACGTATGACGCCTTGGATAGCGCAGCAGCCCGGCGAGCGGAACAGCAGGCTATAAATCGTGAGGGCGGCGTCGGCAAACTCGATAATCGGCGGAACGAGGTTCGGCCGGAGAAGTGGGAAGCACATGGCATCGATCCACCCCCCTGAAGTACCTGCAAACGACAAGATAGCCGCCTTTTGGCGTTGGTTTCAGACGATCGCAGATGACCTAGCCGCCGATTTTGAAGACGAGCAACTGCAAGCAGAGCTCGACAAGCGCATTGCGCAGCTGGGAGACATCTCGTGGGAGCTTGGGCCTGGCATTGTGGAGGAGAATGCGCTTGTCATGACTCCTGATGGGTCCAGGGACTGGCTTCCTGTTACTCAACACATTGTTGAACTAGCTCCGAGGATTTCGGGTTGGGAATTTCAAAGCGCGCGGCCGCCACGTAAATGGGATATGCAGTTTTCGATCGAGGGTGCTGGTGGCACGCATCTCGACATTGACGCCCGTCCGTGGCGGTACGTTCTATTCACGTACCCTGACAATACGTTTGATATCGTACTCGAACAGAACAATCTTCACTCGGTTGACGATGACGACCGATACGCGGCGGCTGTCGTTCTTCTCGATGGCGTGGTGGGAGAGAGAAGACGCTTGGCACTGCTCGGGGGAATTGAATGTGTGGAGACTCTTTCCGCGGATCACGCGTGCAAGGCGAATCCAATGCACCACCTTGCCCAACACCTTGATTCCCTCGTGGTAAACTGAACATCATTCTCCGGACGGAAGAACATCGGTGATCCCCACCCGATCGCGTCAATCTTGACGCGGTTGGCATCGTCTAGCCAACTCCTTGCTTGTATCTTGTCCCAAGCCGAAAATCCCGGACGGGTGAGCGTACAATTTTTGTGGGTCTAGCTGGCTGTCCGACGGAGTGGGCGTCGCCTGGCTCTCGAATCGCGTCAAGATTGACGCGCGAATCAGCGAGTTTGTAATCCCAGAAGCGTTTCGCCCTGCAGTGAATGTTACCGGATGCACCAGAAAACAAAAACGACATCGCGACGAAAAATTCTTTCGGGAAATCCTCTCGCCAGCACCCTCTCTGTTTGAGAGCCACCGGTGTTGTCTGCTTCCTACGCCGCCGTGGTTGTGCCGACGTGGTTCCACCGGCCCCGACGATAAGCGCTCATCCTCGCGCGTTGCGGCCACCCCGCGATGGTCTTCGTGTAGCGGTTGTCTCGGAGCCATCGCCGGACGATTGTGCTCGGGCGTGTGGGTCAGAACCGGTCGGAGAGTCGGCGGCGGCGCTCGCGCTATGTTCCTCCATTCGTTCCCAGCCGACGAGGGACGCCATCATCTCCCGGCGTCGTCGACATCGCCGATGGGGCCCACGATGTCGTCATCAGCTGCCTCCATGATGACCATGAGCGCGTCCGTGTTGTGCACCAGCAAGTTTCGCCGATGCTTGCGTCAGATCGTGTCGGCCATGTGATCAACCGCCCTTTCGACGCGTCAAGATTGACGCGTTTTACATGGTGAATGTGTGGCAAGTTGCTTATAATTGTCGTTCACTTCGCCCAATGAGCGAGCGTCGTGGTGCCCGCGTCCTGCCAAAGCGCCACAGCGCCCGTGGGTTGACACTCGAGGGCAACATTGACTCCCGTGGTCTTTAACGGAGCAATCACCTCGCTTGGTGCCAGCGTTCCGTCGACGTCAAGAAACGTCATCACCGCCGGACCATTGGGTTGCACCGGGATTTCGCTGAAGTGACCCTGAGTGAGTAGCACGAAGCCGTCGTCACGAGCGCAGGCATGCAGGAACTGGTCAGGTTTGCCATCGAGGTTCAGGTCGGGCGCCCCAACGGGAGGCCCTGCAAGAGCCCCCGAAAGATCGACAAGCGCATACCCGAAGGGTTGCCCCCAGCCGATCCATGTGACGAGCGCCCGGTTGTCCGCAATCCATACGTGCGGGTAACCCGATACAAATGGATACGACGCATCGCCTGAAATGGCATCGCCGCGCGACCAGACGCCGGCGCGTGATAATGCAGCGACGCGGATGCCGCCGTTGCCATCCCACACAGCAATGGCGCGACCGTCAGGAGCACAAGCGACGTCAACGCTCGAGGTGGCGATGTTGCTCCGGCGCGGCTCGTGTCCGAGCGGCGCGACGCAAAAGGACGCTCCGCCGTCCTCGGAAATGGCCGAGAGCACCTGTTCTTCGGCGCCAGGTGTCCATGCGGGGGTCCGCCATACGATGACTACTCGGTCGCGGCCGGCGAGGCAAAGGCGCGGGATGGGGTCCGAGCCCGGAGCGCCGGAGATTTGAATGGGCTCGCTGAACGACCCACTCACTCGGGTGCTCGCGAACCAGACCGCCATGGGCTCGGAAAACGTCTCCCATGTCCAGGCGATTTCGTCTGTGCCGCGAGCAGCCGCCGTGCGGTGTACGATCGGCTCGGTGCCCGCGATGGCGGGTTTTCCCGCCTGGGTGAGGAGCTCCGAAACGGGGGCAACGCCTGGGCTCTGCATAACGACATGGGCGAGCGTCAAGTCATGGGCGAAGAACGCGTGCGCTGCGCCCATACCGTCCATGATTACGAAAGGAAAAATGCCAGGACCCACCGCGAGCGGTTCGCCAAAGCTTTGGGATCCATCGACCGACCATGCGAGGTGTACGTTTGCCGAATCGACCCATCCGACGACGCTCTTTCTGCATTGGTCACTCGCAAACGTCAGCGAAGAACCTAAGTCAGCGACCTGCTGAACGCTCGTTGACACCGGGGGCGGGTCAGTACACGGGACGGGGGGCTGTGCTTCGCGCACCAATGTTTCGTCCACCGGGCGGCACATCGGCAGATTCGTTGCAACAGTCGGTAACGGGGCAGGCATGGTATCGAATTGCTCGAGTTCGGAACGCGAGCATCCTGCCGTGGCCGTGAGCGCGATGAGCACGCCCGTGGCGCACGATGGGAAAGCGTATGCAGCGATCATGAAAATGAGCGTATCATTGGGCCGCTCTCTCGGCGTTGAGCTTCGCGATGAGAGCATCACGAGCTAGCGACGGCATCGAGTATGCACATGTGAACACGCGTCAATCTTGACGCGCAAAGGACGAGCAGCTTTCAACGTGGCGTCTGCGAAGCACCGATTTTCGACCCAGACCGCGCTCTGGTGAAAAATAGTTGACAAGGAAATCTTCTTGAGGTAGTTTCCTTGTCAATTAGAGAACGCGCATGGCGACCGACAAAGCCCCCTCGGACCTTCACGACCACCTTGGCTACTGGCTGAGGATGGTGTCGAACGCCGTGTCGCATAGCTTTGCCCGGAAGGTGGAGGGCGAAGGGGTGACGGTCGCCGAATGGGTGTTCCTGCGGGTGCTCTACGATGTCGACCGTCTCGCGCCGTCTTTGCTCGCGGAGCGAATGGGGATGACCAAGGGGGCGATCTCGAAGCTCGCCGATCGCTTGCTCGAGAAAAACCTCATTGTGCGAGAGGCGAATCAGAATGACAAACGAGCTCATGTGCTTGCGCTCACGCCCAATGGCCGAGCGCTTGTACCGAGGTTGGCGGAGATTGCCGACGCGAACGACGCCTCCTTTTTCGGTGCACTTACGCCCGACGAACGGATGGGCCTGGAAAAATTGCTGCGAAAGATTGCTTTGGATCACGAGCTGACAGACATGCCGATCGATTAACGTTTGGCTTAACAAACCTCATACGAAGGAACAAGGAGAGCGTCATGGACACGCAAAGGACTGCTATTGCCCAAAAATGTTTGAATGGGGCTTACGACAATACGATGTCTTTTCCCGACATCGTCGGTACGCTGATCAATGCAGGTTTCGAGGGCTACATCGTTGATTACCGCTGCGGCACCGCGACGTACTTTTTGCCAGACGGTGATCACCTCGAATTGGAAAATCACTCCTCGGAAGGCACGGTCGCTGCGCAATTCGACCCAGCGGGAATCGCGGCTCAGGTCAAGTGGGCGCAGGCCAATCCGCCGGATTACTCGTACAGAGCTTTCTGCAAAAACGTAAAGGCCATGGGATGCGCGGGCTACATCGTCTCGTTTCTGGGGCGCCGCGTCCTGTACTTCGGCCGCACAGCCGAAATGCATGTCGAGCATTTCCCGCAGTAGCCAGACGCAAATGAAAGGGCCGCTGGGCCTCGGCGGCCCACAATGGAGAAGGCCATGAATGCAACGAGCCTCATTATCGGCGGTGTCGTTCCCGCCGTTTGTCTCGGCCTTGGGACCGTGCTCATGCGCGCAAGTATCGGCGCGGGAGCAACGATTCCCACGTACCTCGCCGTGGTGGGAACGACAATCGCCTCCATCGGGTGGGGCGCGACGCTCCTCGGTGGAGGTGCATCCATGAACCTGAAGGCGAGCCTCTATGCTGGCACGATGGGCATCACGTGGTCGACAGCCATTGCCTGCATCGCCTACGGCTTTGGAGTGCTCAAGCTTCCGGTATCGATTGTTGC
>DAOMZH010000731.1:0-5812 GCA_035437985.1 Polyangium sp. (in: bacteria)
GCGGGGCCCCGCTGTCCGAGCCCCGGAGGGGCGAGTTCGGGGTGCCGCGACGCCGCAAAATCGAACCCTCCCGGGGCGGACAAACCCCGATTTCGCTGACAATCTCTGTTAAACACGCTCTCAAGTAATGTTGATCGTAGTTCCACCATCGACGACAATGGTTTGTCCCGTCACGTAACTCGCCGCATCCGACGCAAGAAACAACGCCGCTCCCGCAATCTCGTCCGGTTGCGCATACCGACCCAAGGCGATTTTGCCCATGAACCTGTCCAGAATGTCTTTGTTTTGCACGATGGCCGAAGCAAACTTCGTATCGACCAATCCCGGCGCAATGGCATTGACGCGAATCTTGCTCCCTGCCAGTTCCACGGCAAACGTTTGCGTCATGGATATGACCGCCGCTTTCGTCATTGCATAAACGCCCTGCATCACCCCGGCCCCAAGCGCCACGATGCTCGCCACGTTGATGATCGAACCCGGAGCATCCCGAGCAACGAGGTGCCGCGCAACCTCCCGCGTCACGTAAAAGTACCCCTTGACATTGACCTCGAAGTTCTTGTCGAGCGCCGAATCTTCCGCCGTGAGCAGCGGCCCGAAGTGCACGTTCGTTGCGGCATTGTTCACCAGAATGTCCACTTTCCCGTACGTGCTCACCACCTGGTCCACAAGCGCCTTGACATCGCTCGTTTTGCCCGTGTGGCACATGATCGGCAACGCCTCGACACCCGCCGCTCGCAAGCGTTCGACAGCTCCATCCAAGCCGTCTTGCTTGCGCGAAGCAATCGCCACTTTCGCCCCATTTTGCCCCAGGGCTTTCGCAATCGACTCGCCAATGCCGCGACTGCCACCCGTCACGATCGCCACTTTGCCTTCTACATTGATCCAGTTGCTCATGATTTGTCCCCATACTCTGCGAATCCAAGCTCGTTGCCAAGTTCAAACGTGCCAATCTTTTTTCATTGGTCACGACCGAGCGTGAAGGCCATGCCCGCTGCCGTTTGGCACGTACGCTGCACCATGTTCGCCAAGGACGGCGCTCGATTCTAGCGCCCTGACCAGGGAGATGAATCATGGCAGAGAAAATGGGACTCGCGATCACGGCATTCGCACTCGCTACGGCAAGCGCCTCGTTGGCCTCCGCGCAAACGACATATCAATCAGCTCAGTCAGCTCAAACCGCGCAAACCGCGCAAACGGGACTATGGTCGCCAGTCGAAAGTGAAAAACTACCGCGCGGAATGGTGAAGGCTCCGTCGAATGCCTTCGAAATTCAATTGGGCACGGGTTATGCCCAAGGATTCGGTCCGCGCATTCAGCCCAAAGGCGATTTGCCCGCGACCAGCGTAAATCGTCCAGGAATGGGGATGGCGCTCGGTCTTGCGTATCGCGCCGCCCCCAATTCATCCGTGGGATTGCTCGGTTCGTACAGCATGCAAGACACCGCCAAAGGCGCGGAACTCCGCAATACCACGGTCAGTCTCGATGCCACCTACCATGCCAGTCCCTATCAACGTCTCGACCCGTATCTCTCGCTCGGCGCCGGTTATCGCATGCTCTCCGATCGACCTGTCGGCAAGAGCGCCCAGCATACCTTCAGCCACGGCTTTCAACTCGCCCGAGCAGCCATTGGTGTCGATGTGCGCATCAACAAAGACATCTCCATTTCGCCCACGGTGGGTGGCGATATCGATATGTTCCTTTGGCGCAGTGCTCAGGGTCAAAAAACCCAGGCCATCAGCAATCCGAAGGTCAATGCCTATCTCTTCGCCGGCGTAGCTGGGCGCTTCGACCTCGGTGGCACACGCCAAGGTCCGCCGCGCACGATCATTCAACGTTGACCCGCCGAGGCAATTGAATCGCCACACTCGTGGTTTGTCCCCATAAAGCGGACGTTTCCACAGATTCCACGATACATCCCGCCTTTTCCACCACTTCCAAAAGCTCGGGCACCGTCATCAACGTCACGTATTCGGCCAGTTCGTCCCCGAATACCCTCATTCTCGGCAATGCTTTCATCGACAACCGTAATGCCCGCGCCGGCTCCAAGTCTCGTCCCATTGCCGCCAACTTCAATTGCCGCGGCACCACTTCGAGCAAAAAACGCCGGGTGAGCACATTGCGATCGAATCGCCCCGCCGTGAGCATATTCAAGAGCACCCGCGTCGGCTCGGATCTATGCGCCACGAATGCCGTCAATTCCGCGAGCAACGTCGCTACCCGCGTAGCCCCCAAATACGTCATGCACCAACATGACGTAATCACCAAAGGTTCCGGACCGAATCCCAAATGTGGCAACGGATTGTCCAAATCATGGTGCACGTAGTGCCCACGCTCCTTCAAACCCTCGCGCGCGAATTCCCGCTCGACACGCCCCGGCATCCAATCCGGATCGGCAAAATCGAGCCCCACATAACGCAAAAGCTGCACGCCTCGCGCCTCGAAGGCCTTTGTCAAGGGCCCTGACAATTGCGCCGCTCCACATCCCAAATCCAGGACATTCACCGCGCCCGTCACGTGCGCATGATTCGCCACGAATGTCGCAAATTGCCGATACAGACCCAGCACCTGCATCACATCGGTAAAATTGCCTTGACCTGGATCACCATGCCGCCACGGAGCCCAGCGACGCCAAAATTCCGCAGCATTTTTCGTGGTCATGTGTCTTCTCCGCCAAACGTGGTTGCAAACTTCGGCACGTGACCACTACCCGAACATACCGCAAAGCCTCGAGCCGCGATACCCCTTGTTCACAGCACTTGCCCCGAGTATCTCGTCATCCCTGCATGAAGCTCTTCGTTCTGCTCGCCATCTTCGAAGCGTGCCCCGCCGACTATCTCAACGACCCCACGGCTTTGCGCACAGCCCTCGACCTTGCTGTTGCCCGCGGTCCTTTCACAGGGCTCGGAACGCTCGTCGTTCCGTTCTCACCTCAAGGTGTCACCGCGTGTGCCGTCGTGGGCGAGAGTCACATCGCGCTGCACACATGGCCCGAAGAAGGCCGCCTTTTCGTCGACATCGCTTCGTGCAGCACCCTCGAAAGCGCCAAACGCGCCCTCGACGCGATTCGCGAAAGTCTCCCCACCGGCAAGATGGTTCTCTTCGAAGAACGTATTCTCGATGCCGGACCTCGCGCATGAGGCTTGCGTTCCTGACACACCCTGCCGTAAAACCTTATCTGGTTTGCCCTGACCGTTCACCCTAACCGAACACTGACGCGGTCAAACATCCCCGCGATGTTCCCGCGAAACCCGTTCGCTCGATGCATTCATTTCGAGGAGTCGCATGTCAACAGAACCCGCGAAGCCCGAGTGGGTCGGACCGAAATCGAAGAAGGAAATCATCGGCCATCCCGCCGGCCTCTTCGTCCTCTTCACCACCGAGATGTGGGAGCGGTTTTCCTACTACGGCATGCGTGCCCTCCTGAAGCTTTATCTTGTCAACTATCTTTTCATCACTTTGCGCCAAACGCTCCAAGGTCGCGAGTACAACGCGCAAGGCAGTCCCGATGCTGTCGTGGGCTGGAACTTCATCAAACAGTTCATGCCCAGCTCCACACCGGAAGAGCTCGCCCATTGCATCTCCGAACGTGCGGAAAATCTTATCAAGGGCGAGCCCGAGACGCATCTGGCGGGCATAGCTTCCGATTTGGCCCATAAGATCGCCGAACAAACCTGCGCAATGAATGAAGCTGCTTCGCGGCTTTATGGTTGGTATACGGCGCTCGTGTATTTGACTCCGGTCATTGGCGGATATCTTGCCGATAAGTACCTCGGGCAAAAACGCAGCGTGTATATCGGCGGCGTGATCATGGCCATTGGACAGTTCGTCCTGTTTGGCGCCGAAAACTATTTCTTCTTCGGTTTGCTGTTGCTCATCATTGGCAATGGTTTCTTCAAGCCGAACATTTCGACGCAGGTTGGTAATCTTTACAAACCTGGCGACAAGCGACGCGATGGGGCATTTACGATTTTCTACATGGGCATCAACCTGGGTGCTCTGCTAGGCGGCGCGATTTGTGGCTTTGCGGCTGCAGGTTATGGCTGGCGATATGGGTTCCTCGCCGCGGGCATTGGCATGATCCTGGGCCTCATCATTCAACTCACGTTCGGCCCCAATACGCTCGCGCCCGATACTTTGCAGAAAGACGACAAGACCAAAGCCGCAGTTCCTCCGCCCAAGGAAGAAAACGAAGGCCAGCGTGTGGGCGCGTTGATTTTGCTTTGTGCCCTCAATGTCGTGTTCTGGGCCGTTTATGAACAGCAAGGCAATACGATGCAGACCTGGGCCGATGAAAAAACCATCTGGCCGGTGATCTTTGGCAAAAAGATCCCCTCGACGATGTTCCAGCAATTTAATCCGTTCTTCATCTTCCTGTTCGCCCCCCTGCTCGACCGTTATTGGGCCAAACAAGCGCAAAAGGGCAAGGAGAGTTCGAGCGTCACGAAGATGGCCATTGGCTGCTTCATTCTCGGATTGTCGTTCATCGTGATGGTCGTTGGTGCCGAAATGATTGGCGCGGGCAAAGGCAGCGTCATGTGGCCCTTTGTTTGCACGATGATGCTCACGGTTGGCGAGCTTTATCTCTCGCCGATTGGCCTGTCCCTCGTAACCAAAGTTTCCCCCGTGCGCCTCGTTTCGCTGATGATGGGCGTATGGTTCTTATCGAGCGCCGGTGGCAATTGGCTAAGCGGTGAAATCGGTGTGCTTTACACGCGCTGGTCGCACACCAATTTCTTCTTGCTCTTGATGGGCCTGAGCATCGCGGCTGCTTTATCCATTGCCGCCTTCAACAAACCCTTGCGCAAAGCAATGGGCAGTCATTCGAACTAGCTCCTCCCCTCGCCATTCACCCATTCCCCCTACCCTTGACCTCATGACCATTGGGTCAATGCACCCGCATTGTGGTCATCATCAGATCCACGCATGGTCAATCAGACGAGGTGCCTCGTCTCGACCTGCTTCGTCCCTGAACGACGAGGCATCGGATGTAATCTGGACATGGTCAAAGGCTGATCGACCAGACCAAAGACCTGGTCGGGACTTGCTTGAAACGCTGCGGATGAGGGTCCGAGGAGGTCGGGAGGAGGTCTCAGGTCTCGCCGGCATCTGTTGGAGCAGGTGGCGGCAATGAATCTTCGACGGGAGCGATGGAGGTGGGTCGTTTTCGAGCTGCCGCGGCCATGGCGTTCATGTAATCGAGCTCGTCGAAATAAGCGAAGATTTGGGTATCGAGATCTCGAGGTAGATCGAGGTCGAAGGCGATTTCATCGGCGAGGGAGGCGCGTAATCGGCCAATGGCGCCGACGGTAGCTGCGCGCAATTTGCTGGCTTCGACGCGGCTCATGCTGCTCTTGTCGGCGCGTTGGCTGAGCAAAACGCCGAGTTCTTCGCCTTTGGTGACGAATCCGGCGCACCAATCGAAGAGGGTATTTCCATTGGCGAGGGGAATGGTTTTGAGGTCTGATTCGAGGGTGACGAGATCTTCTTTATGGCGAATGGCGGCGGCGACTTCATCGGCATAAGGGGCGCGAATCAAGTCGAGTTCCGGAATGAATGTATCGCGAATGCGTTCGATGGCATTGCGAACCTCGGGAGAAACGTCGGGAGCGCGGAGATAAGCTTCGGTGAGAAACCAAATGGCGGCGCCAAACCCGTCGTGGGCGTCATCGGTTTCGGCCATGGCTTCGGCGAGGGGTTTACCTGCGGGGCCTGGTTCGGGCAATGCTTCGATGCGGGCGAGCTTGTCGCGTAAAAGGGGTTCGTAGGAGCGTCCGCTATTGGAGGCGCGTAAGGCAGCGATGCGTCTATCGAA
>DAOMZH010000732.1:0-5812 GCA_035437985.1 Polyangium sp. (in: bacteria)
GAAACCCGAAACGTTCCTCCAATCGCCGTGGTTTTCTTTTTCTCGCAACACTTCTGATGTTTGGCGCACCGTCCCTTGCGTGCAACATCGACCTTGGGGACTGGAACCTGGAGTCGACCCCCAGTCCGCGTTTGGGAACAATGAAAAAAGTCATTTTCTCGAGCGGCTGTTCCACATCGCTCAACATGGCCGTCGGTTCGAGCGACACCATGACGATTACCGAAGCTGATTCCAAAGTCCCGCTGCCTTCGAACTTGGAGCCGAAAAGTTCGGATCCGACGGTCATCGAAATTCAAAATCCCATGGGCGTGACCTTCGATGTTCATGCCTTGAAAGCAGGCACGACGGACCTTCAGGTTTGGACCGGGGAAACGCTATTCGATTCGCTCACGTTCCAGGCTGAACCGGTCAAAGCGGTGAAGTTTTCTTCCGAGCCGGCGGTGCTGGCCGGAGGGCGCACGTGGGTTGTCGTGACCGATATGTTTGGCGCCTGTGGAAAAGAGGATTGTCCACTTTTTGGCCATGGATTCATGCAATGGTCGGTCGAGCCCGCGACGTCCTTCACGTTCCTCGAAGATCAACTCAATATTGGGCATTATCGCGCGGGAACGACACCGGGCATGGCGGATCTCGTCGGCCACGAGCCTTCGGAAGGAGGCGAATTGGTTCGACACCAACTGGAGATTGTCGATCCGGCGACGATTACGGGTATCTCGGGGACGCTGAAAGAATCGAAACTGGAGAATGACAAGGACGACCCGCCCGTGGTTGATTTGCCGGCCAAGGTTCGTCCTAACAATAGCTTCGAGGTGCGGGTATTCGGCGCACGTACCGGGAAAAACAAAGTTGCGATTTCACGGCATGATATCGAATGGACCTTGCCGACTGGGATGTCAGCGGGGGTCGTCGTCGAGCCTTCGGATATCTACGGGTCAGTTTTCACGACTACGGACAAGACGGGGGACTTTACGTTGACGGCAAAAATTGGGCCTCTCGGAGGTCAACAACAGCAGTTTGTCGTGACGGTCGCGGCGAAGTAGTTACTGCGAAAAAACACGCGCTAAAAATTTCTTCAAACTTTTTCGGGCTCTGTGCGTCGAACGCGTGCTCAGGAGCCTGCATGAAGATCCACATCTTTCGAGGGCCACGCGGCCCTGTCTTCCTCGCGTTTGTCCTGCTGGTTTTTCTCGTGTGCGATTGCAAACCCGCCGAAAGCCCAGAATCGCGGGATCCTGGGGCAGTGACGGCCGAAGGGTTGCTCAGCGCGCCGGTGCTTCTCGCGAATGGTGAAAGCACTGTGTACGCGATTGTTCGTCTCGGAACGATCGCGCGTCCTCCTCAACAACGTGGTCCGGTGAATGTGGCGCTGGCCATTGATACGTCCGGGTCAATGGAGGGCGAAGCCATTGTTGCGGCTCGCAAGAGTGCCGAGAAGGTCGTGGATTCACTGGCCGACGGGGATCGATTGTCGATCGTCGCCTACAGTTCCAAGGCCGAATTGCTTTTGCCATCCGAGGAAGTTTCGTCCTCGACCCGAGCGGAAGCGCGGAAGAAAATCGCGGCCATTGAAGCTCGCGGTACCACGGCAATGGGTGAAGGGCTGGATTTGGCGCTCGGGCAAGTGGGATCGCATTACGACGCGAAAGGAATCAATCGTGTGGTGCTCTTGGGGGACGGGATTCCGAACGATGCGTCGCGAATCGAATATGCGGCGCAAAGTGCGGGACAACGAGGAATTGCCATTACGACGGTTGGTCTGGGGCTCGATTACGACGAAGTGCTGATGGGATCGATAGCGGCGACATCGGGCGGGCGATATCGATATGTTGAAGCACCGGAGAAACTCGCTGGGTTTTTCAAGGAAGAACTTGGACGGATTGATTCGGTGTATGGACGCCACGCAGCAGCGACACTGACACCTGGACCAGGCGTGCGGATCGACAGTGTGGTTGGCGGAACTTCAAACGGAAATTCGGCATATATTCCGATTGGCGACATTACGCGGGGGGATGCTCGGGACATCGTCGTCAAGCTCACGGTAAAACCGCGAAAAGCGGGCGTACCCATTGAATTGCTCGACGCGACGGTGACGTTCGACGATGCATTGGAGGAGGCCGGGCGGCTCGAACGGCATATTTATTTTGGGGCGCACACCACGACCGATGAAGGCGCGGTGGCGAAAGCCAAACGGCCGGATGTCGATTTGGCGGCGGCGTTGGCGGAAGCTTCGGCGACGACGATTCAAGCGGTTGGTCTCAGCAAACAGGGGCAATACTCGACGGCGCGCAGCATGCTGACGAAAGCAGCGGATGCGGCGGTTGCGCAGGCCAAACTCACGCCGAGCACCGAGCTCGAAAAGCTCGCGGAAAACATGCGTACGGTGGCCAAAGACATGCCGGAGGCCGATGCGCCCAAACCTGCGGCGAAAGCACCTTCGGGGTATGAATTTTCGGATGATGTGCTCCAATCAGGTCAGGTCGCGCCAGCGCCAATGGAAGCACCTGTGGTCGTGAAACGACGCAAAGAGGTGCATCAACAGGCGATTGACCAGTTGTATTGATATGGCCGAACGGCCAAACCTGCCTTTTGTTAGCGCACGCAAATGATGATCGCTCTCGCGATCGAGCTGTCCAGGACTCTGGACAAGGGCCATTGTGTGCTCTATAAGTCCGCGCAATTCCTCGCGGAGGCCTTGAAAATGATTCGTAATCGCTCGCTGGCGCGTTCGCATGCGTGGTCGCTTCTTCTGCTTGTAGGTTCGTTGGGCGCATTTACCGCGTCGTGTGGGGGTGATGTTTCCCCAAGGGAAAATCCTCCTCCGTCGGGTCCTCAGTGCGCCGCTTCGTTGAATACCAATCCGCAAGGAGCCTTGTGGATGCCCGTAGTGGATCCAGCCGATCCATTGGCGGCATCATTCGACGTGACGATTGACCCCGCCCATGCGGCATTCATGACGGAGCAGCGCGAACCGCTCGCGGCGCCAATGACGGTGACGGCGACAAACGGGACATTGAAGCTATGGGGAGGCGTCAAAAAATTCGTCAAACATCCCGAGCGGTTGTTTGTGGAATTGTATTTCATCAACGACGATAAGGTCGGTTGGCGTGAAGCGACCGTGACGGTGGACGGTATCGAAGGATCCGCTTCGTTTTACGATTTCAACGAAGATCCTTGGGCGATGCCGACGACGAACCAGACGATGACGCTTGGAGGAATCGCGCCCGAAGGCGTAGGACGCATCTCATTTGGTTTCGATGCCCAAGCGGACAATGCACCGGTCAAGTTCAAGGTGAGCTTGGCAGGAAAAACGACGACGCGCATTTCCACATCTTCGTCGCCGATTACGACGAGCCCGGATGGCAAAGAAGTTTGGGCTGTGCAAGGTGATGCGGATGTGCTTGGGATCATCGACACGACAACGGACAAGCGGGTGGCGCAAATCAAGACGCCGGGAAAACCGTCGAGCGTCGCGATTACCCCGGACGGGAAATTGGCGCTCGTGACGTGTTCAGCGTGTAATCAAGTGAGCGTGATCAATACGGCGACGCGGGAAATCGTGCAGATCTTTGGGGAAGCGGACGGGATTGGGAGAGACCCGCGGAACATCGTGGTTTCACCGGATGGAACGCGGGCGTATGTGAGCGCGTACGTGGGTGATAGCGTGACGGCATTCGAGCGCGTGGGGGATGCATTTCGGGTCGTGAAAGAGCTTCCCATTGGACGACGACCGGTGGGAATGAGCGTGACGCCGGACGGAGAGACATTGTTGGTAGCGCATTATCTTCCGCGCGGCAAACTAGGCAATAATGAAGGATGGCTCAGCATTGTTTCTCGGGAGCCATTCGAGATTACAGGCGACGCCATCGTCAGGGACGACGGCAATGTCGAGGAAGCGAAATGCCTCGCAGCTCTTCCGGGATTTGACTCTTGGCCGCCCGAACAATTGAGCTTCGAAGGGGCGCCGACCCAATTGGCAGCACCGTTTTTGGATCCTTCGGGTCGGGTGGCATGGGTGCCAGGATTGCGCATTGGTGCTTTTCCGGTATTCGAAGGACATACGGAGAACATTGGATTCGATTTCTTCCGTCGGGGAGCCAATTCACCCGCTGCGATCTTTACGTTCGATACGCGAAATCCACGTAAAGCGTCAATCATCCGTACTTCCAGCACCATCGACGTCCCAGATCGCGACGAGAATTTCCTGAAGTGTTTGAAACACATGGAGGAAATCGAATGTGTCATTGGATTTCCCGTCGACGGAGACCCAAATCATATCCGAAATGCAGGAGCGGTGGTCCCGTCAGGCGTCATTCCCCTGAGCGAAACGGGAGTCATTCGGCACATTGCATTCACGCCAGGGGGACGTCGAGCTCTCTTTCTCAGCTACATCGCCGATGAGATCATGGTTCTCGATGGCGCAACACGGCACCCGACGACTCGAAAAAACTTCATGCTGAGCGGTGCAAGCCCCATAGGAATTGCGCTTACGCCCGACGGAAGAAAAGGATATGTCACATATGAGAATTCTCTTTTCGTGTCCGTAATCGACACGTCGGCATACGCAGGCGACAAGTTGCCGGAACCCCAGTTCGTTCCGTACATCATGGAGGGTGGAATCGCTCCAGGACAAGGCGCCAGTACGATGACATTCCGCATCGTGAATCGAGACGCTACCGGCGTACCCGAACAACCCACGCTCACCGAATTGTCACAAATTGCTCTCGTGGACCAAGATCCAATGGATCCGATCCTGCGTCGGGGAAAAATCATTTTCGCAGGAGCCAACCCGGACAAACACCCAACGAACTCAGGCGTTCGAGAGGGAGCGTGTGCTGCGTGCCATCCAGACGGTGGTATGGACGGAACCGTATGGTCAACCATGGAGGGAGAGCGACGAACGATTGCACTCTGGGGCGGTACCGCAGGTCGTGGATGGTTGCACGCGTCGGGAACGCATCGAGAATCTCATGACTTTGCAGAGATTATCGTGCCCGAACGGCTTGGCGGTACCGGTTTGTCGGTGGAGGATCAACACGCGTTATCCCTTTATGTTGCGAAAGGCATTCCGCGTGTACAAACACCTCGACTCGACGACGCATTGGCGGAGAAGGGACGGGGAATTTTTCAAAATCGATGTGCTGCATGTCATCATGGGCCAGCCATGAATGACGACGCCGTCGATCCCAACAGCCAATATGGCGGAGGTCTCGAGGCTGGGCCCGTGCTCCACAACGTCGGTTCGGCGACGGATCTCGCTGGAGCAATCATCGGAGCACCGTGGGCAAACCTGTTCGCCTCGGACGTCAAAACGGTCCTGCTGACATTACGAGGCGATCGAGAACTCGGACCCCAGGATCCGATCCAAAATACACTCGATTTCTACCCCCGACCAAAACGAGAACGCGGGGCCTTCAAGGCTCCGAGCCTCGTCAATACGTGGCAAAATGTTCTGTTCTTCCACGATGGTCGCAGCGATTCGTTGGAAGAAGCGGTGCAAGACATCGCCAAACGTACGGGAACGGAATTGTCCGCAGATGACCTCAAAGCCGTCGTCGAATACCTGAAGACGCTTTGATCCCAAAACGTCGCAATCGTTCGTCGAGGAGTGGACGTTCATCGCCAACGCTTCGCGCCTCGACCTTTCCTTCAAAACTCATTGAACCAATGAACTTGGGCATTCTGTTCCAAAGTGGCTTCAGGTGGTATGCTCCATGAGCCTCCGTAGGTTCGAGATGGGTCAAATCTCACCAATCTCTAAGTGGGTGTTGAACAGGCGTTGCGAGCGTTGCGAAGCTAGGGAGGACGACGGAAG
>DAOMZH010000733.1:0-5797 GCA_035437985.1 Polyangium sp. (in: bacteria)
CGGCAGGTTTGTCCGTCGGGTTGTTCCCACTCCCGCCCATGAACGTGATGGCCAGGCCGATGCCCGCAGCGACCGCAGTTGCCCCGATAATGCCGTAAAGCACGCCGTTTTTCTTCTTCTTCGGTTCCGCGTCATTGGCCGGCTCGAACGTCGCCGCTGTGACATCGGCCGATCCTGCGGTCCCCGGGGACACGACAGCCGCTACCGCAGCTGCCGCAGCTGCGCTGTCCTGCGACACGTCGATTGGTTTTTCATGACCATCACTCAGCGCCACAGGAGCAATATCAGGCTTGCTATCCGTCGTTCCGCGCAGCTGCGCTTCGCTCGTGATCGAAATGCGCTCGGCTGCCCCAGCATCCGCGGCGGCAATGGCAGCGCGAAGGTCCGCCGAGTTTTTCGCAATCGTGTCCCCAATGCACTTGCGGACAAACGCGGCAACATCGTCGTCCGTGACGGGATCTCCCAGCTGCGCCGCAACGTGATCGAGCGCGCGTTGCAGCTCCGCCGCGGTCGAAAAACGCTTCGTACGATCTTTGTCGAGCGCTTTCAGAATGAGTTTGTCCAGGTCCGGATGGACGCTCGGGACCAACTGAATCGGCGGAAGCGGGTCTTTTAGCGCAATGTTTTCAACGGTTTTGAATTCCGTATCCCCACGGAACGGATGCAAACCCGTCACCATCACGTAGAGGAGCACGCCGAGCGAGAAAATATCGCTGCGACGATCGAGAGGCAATGTGCCGAGCTGCTCCGGCGACAGGTACGGCGTTTTTCCTTTCACCATACCCTCGGCGCGAGTCACGTGCAGACGTCCCGCACTCTTGGCCACGCCGAAGTCGGTGACTTTGGCAAACCCGCTGGTCGAAATGAGGATGTTGCCCGGCGAAATATCGCGATGCACGAGATCCACGAGCGTTCCGTTATCGTCTCGCAACTCGTGTGCCGCATGCAGACCCGCACTAATCTGCGACGTAATGCGCAACGCGATGTTTTGCGGGATTCCGCCGTGTTTCTTGGCGGCTTTTTGAATGCCGCTCAACGTGTCGCCCTCGACCCACTCCATGACCAGGTAGAGCACGTCGTCCTGTTCGCCGAGGTCGAAGATCTCGACCACGTTGGGATGACGAATCCGCGCAGCCACACGGGCTTCGTCGAGGAACATCGTTTCGAAATCCGGATCATCCGAAACGTCCGGGAGCATCGTCTTGATGGCGACGGTCTTTTGGAAGCCACGCGTACCCTGGAGCCGCGCTGCCCAAACACTCGCCATTCCTCCTTGCGCCACGCGCATGAGGATCTCGTAACGGCCAAGCGTGCTTCGGGGCTTGAGTTTGTCGAGGGCGGTAGATTTGGCTGACGGACGCGAATGCGGCGAATCCTCGCCATCACGCGGCGATGCCGAGGGGTGACTCGTTGGTGTGTGGGCCGTGAGCGTGACTTCGGCCTTGGCTTCTGCTGCAGCTTCGGAAACCGGGATTTCTGCCGATTCGAGCGCGACTTTGATATCGAGGCTCGCCGATTTCTCCGCAGCCTTTGCCGCTTTTGCCGCTTCCTTGGCCTCTTCTTCGACAGCTTCTTGCGCAGCCAAATCCTTCAGCGCCAGCATCGCCGGCACCGGAATGGTTGCTTTCTCCAAACCCGAACCTACTGTCGAGACAAACACCGGAGGGGCCGGAAGCTCAAGCGGCTTCGGTGACGAATCCGCAACGACTTCGATCTCATCCGACGCGAGTGATTCCGCAGGCGCACGAGCAGCGGGGGCCTTCGGCGGCTCGGTCTTGCTTGGCGCGAAGCTAGGAGGTTTGGGCATCCCGATCTTTGGCGGCGGAGGCGGCGGCGCCGACGCGCGAGGAGGCGGCGGAGGCGGCGGCGCGGGACGCTTCGATTCACCAATGACTGGAGGCTTCGGAACGGAGATCCCTGCTGATTTTTCTGCGGCCCCATCGGCCTTCGGAACGGAGATCGCCACGGACTTTTCAGCGGCCCCGTCGGCCTTCGGAACGGAGATCGCTGCCGATTTTTCACCCGCGGCTGCCCCGGGTTTGTCCCCCGCGTCCTTCTTCAAAGGTTCGGGCCGAGCTGCTGGTTTCGGCAGATCCGCTTTCGTGGGATCCACGCCACCAACGAGCGTTGGTTTGCGAGCCGGAATCGCCTTGTTGAGGGTACTGCTGGGTTTGTCGGCTAATGCGCCAGGTTTTGGTGCAGCAGGCGGCGGCTTGCTCGCCCCTACGGGAGCTTTGGGAGCCGAAGGCGCGGCCGGCGCAGCCGGTGCAACTGGCGCAGCAACTGCTGGGGCCGCAGCAGCTTTGGCGCCGAGTTTTTCCACGATCGCCGCGACGTCTTCGGGTTTGGCGAATTCTTCCTCGGGAATCGCCTTGATCGCTTCCAACATTTCATCAACCGACGTGGCCCGTTTGGCCGATTCACGCTCGAGCGCCTTGTGAATCGCGTCATTCAGCGCTGCCGGAATCTTCACGCCCGTTTGACTCGACAAAACACCAATCGGCCCAGTCGTGACCTTTTGCACGACCGACGCTTCCATTTTCGAGGCGAACAAGCGCTGCTTCGAGATGAGCTCCCACAAGATCACGCCGGCCGTGAAAACGTCCCCCATGACTTCCGACGGCGGAATGGGCGTGTTTGCCGTGGCTGCACTCAATGCTTTCACCCGCTCAGGCGCTGCATAGGCAAGGCGATCGGGTTTCAAAAGACCGTGCGGCCCGAACTTCGACAGAGCTGGTGCCCATCCAAATCCGGCAATTCGCGTTACGCCGTCCTTGCCCACCAAGATGTGAAATGGATTGAGTTCTCCATGGGCAACTGCCGGCGTGGCCTTGTGCGCCGCCGCCAAACCTTCGAGCATCTCGCGGCCAATCCGCAACGCAACGCCCAAGGGAAGACCATCGGTTTTCGCTTGCGTGATTAGCGTAGAAAGCGCCTCGCCCGCGAATTGTTCGGTGACGACAAACACTTCGCCGTCCGCAGAAGCACAGTGCACGACCGGAATCAGATTCGGATGCGACGCAAGCTTTCCAGTCTCTGCGTCACGTAGGAACGCATCGGCCGCATCGGCCTTTTTCGTGACGTTCTTGTGCAAACGCAGAACGATGTAGTTTTTCTCGTCGTCGGGCGCCTTGGCAGCCCACGTCGTCGCTACGCCGCTACCGGCGATCTCGCGCGTTAGCTCGTACTTGTCGAGCTTGAGGGCCGAACCAATGTTGGGCTGCTGGTCGAGGGACATGGCCGCAGCATGCTACCAGGTTTGCAAAAAACGGATCCAGGAAGCTGCATGGAGCGCATGGCTTTGCAGAATTCCGCAGCACCAGCCCAGGATCGTTTGAAGATGTAACAACAAGCACGAAGCCCGATCGCCTCGATTCCACGTTTACCCATGATATGAGGTACTTCCGGGCAAACTCCTCCCCGGGCCCCTCCTCAGTATCGACGCATGTCTCGTTCTCCATTGCCTTCACGTCCGCGCCTCGCAGAACACGTCTCGCCACGCCGTCATCAGGCTCGAAACGCAGAGGTTTGGGTTCTTCATGACCAACAATCCGGCATGGCGTACCAGCTAGGCATTCGCGAATGGAGCCTGCTCGCACAAGCTGACGGGACCCGAGATCTCGAAGGAATCCTCGCGGCAGCCGCACGAAACGGGACCTTTGCCGCTGTTGCGACATTCCAAACCTTCCTCGAAGCTCTGCATGCACAAGGTCTTTTGGCCGATGGAGTCGAGCCCCTACCCGAGGCTCCTCCTACACATCCATCACGTCCACTCGAGCCCTTGCCGGACTTTCATCTCCTGTGCGACGGCCAAGGGAGCTGTTGTCGACTGTACGCAACCGTGATGTTTCGACCGCGGGAAGAAGCTGTCGCGCGTGGGCTACTGCCACAGGTCCTCGAAGCGGGCGACCATCCGGAACGAGCTTTTGCTCCTCTGTCAGGTTCGGCGCCTTGTGGTGCGTCATCCGTGGGGTTTGTCGATGGCCGGTGCGTGTACCTGGGTCGAGACGGACAGTGCGGATTGCATGCAGCAGGAGGCTCTCAGGGAAAACCTTTGGGATGTCGAACGTTTCCAGCTTTGTACGTTGATGACGGACAAACGATTCGCGTCTCCCCCGCCGTCGAATGCGCATGTGTCTTGGCCAGCTTGGGCCTTGGATCCAAAGGCGAACCCCTCGTCGCTCCAGGATTGACCAATTCGGACGAACTCGATCCTGGTATTCATCTCGCGCGTTTGCCCGAGGAGATCCGGATCACCGGCAAGCGGTATGCCTCCCGCGAGGATTTCGTGCGTTGGTCACGCATCGTCAGCACAGCGCCTCCTCCGTCCGACGCGCTTGGCGTGTTCGTCGCGTTGGCCGAAGTCGTCGAAACATGGGGGCTCGATCCTCGAGCGACATTGCAGGCTTTGGCGACACCCGGGGCAGTCGAGCCGACCTCGATTCGTCCCGCGCTCCTGCGTTTGCTCGAACGAACACGGCGACGTTTGCAAGTCGATGCCGCTTGGCGTTCAGACACGGACCTGGCACTTCGAGCCGTCCGTTGGATCGCCAAGGCCGCCGAACGTTTGACGCTCGAACCGTCCCTGCTCGAACGAGCTCTTTTCACTCCGCCATCCGTGACGCAAGCTCGCTCCGAGGCGTTTTACCTGCGGGCCATCGTACACGGGCACCAGTTGGTCCTGGAAGATGCGCCGCTCGCACCTGCCCTTCGCGATCGCGCGGTTCGTCTTGTTCTCGGACGGGCCTTCTTGTTTGTCGTTGGGCCTGACGAACTCCAGGAAGAACCGACACTTCGGCATCCTTTGGCGCTCGTCGAGGCGACGTTACGCGGGCACGGGCTGCTTTCGCGCGACGGTTTACTTTGACAAACCTTGCAAGACGTGGGCGGCGAGGGCTTCGCCGAGCTCGCGGTAACCTCGGGGCATGAGGTGAATGCCGTCTTTCGAGGCGCGGGGGTTGGCTTCTTGGGACCAGGCGCGGATCGAGCCTGCGCCACCCATGTGGGCGTAGGTGTCCCAGAAACTGCATTGCGCTTCTTGGGCGCCGTTTTTCAAGGCATCTCGAACTTTCGGGGTGCGCTCGACCGTTTCTGTACGGTCCGTTGGAGCAAGCACCACGCAATCCGTGTCCGGGACAAACTTGCGGATCCGCTCCATGAGTTGCCCGACGCGTTTCGTGTACTTCGCTGGATCCACTCGCGCGTCACCAGATTCGTTCGTTCCGTATTCCAAAATGACGAGCGCGGGTTTTCTCCGGACAATCTCCGCCCCAAAGGCCGCTTCGTTCCACGCGAGCGGCGTACTCAGGCGCGCCCCATTGATCCCGAGTGTGTCGACCACCACGCCTGGATGTTCTGCAGGATCGCGTTCGATGATCACGCCGCAAAAGTCTGGTGTTCCGCGCGTGGGCCAAACCGTGAGGCGATCCCGTCCGGCGGTTGTGAGGAGCAGATGCTGGAGCTGATTGACCGGATCTTTCTTTGCAGCACCAATCGTTTTTTTCGGGCCTGAATCGAGCATCATTTGAAATTGTTCGTCCGCGGAATGCAGCCGATAACAGAGGTCCCACGTGAGTTTGCCCTCGAGCTGTTCGTCGCTGACTTGCACGTACGCGCGACCCACACCCGCGAAACTCGTGGTCAAGATCCCGCCCAAACCAAACACGCCGTCTTCTGATTTCGATGGTCCAGCGGGAGCTTTCGGTTTGACCTTCCACTTGTCTTCGACCGAGAGTTTCACGCCCTCGTGGCGATAGTTTTTCCAGCCGATGTGGACAAACCCTGGGCCACCTTTGCC
>DAOMZH010000734.1:0-5796 GCA_035437985.1 Polyangium sp. (in: bacteria)
GTTTTGCTAGACGATCTTTGTTCAGGGACGAATTCTTCCGAGGGTGCAGAAATAGCGCGTTTGGTTATTTCACTGCCGCCCGAGCTGGAATCCCCGGTGTTCATGACGACGCATCTTTTGACCTTGGCGACACGTTTGTCCGAAGATCCACCCGTGCCGACGCTCGAGTTTCTCCAAGTGGAACTCGATGAGAATGATCGGCCTACGTACGCGTTCGGGTCGGGCGTAGCGAAGACGTCGCTCGCGCACAAAACAGCGGCACGATTGGGGGTTACGCGGGACGAACTCGTGACGCTCATCGCCAAGAAACAGCGTGGCGAAGGGCTTTCGGACGAGGAGCGGGCGGCGCGACGCAAAGCCAAGGTGGGCGTGTCCGACAGGCCACCACCAGATCGGGCGCGATTGAAAAGACCAGCGCGATTTCGCTAATTTTCTCGCGTGAATACGACCCCTTCCCAGGGTCACGGCGATTGCGTTACCATGCGCCCTCCTGGAAGGACGTGGGGACGATGGAACGAACGAGCCGCAAGATCCCGGTTACCGAACGACAATTTCTATGGGTGCAAGACGACGACAAGGGCGAAGTAACGCTGCATGTCGGCCCAACCATGGTGTCTCCGACGGCGGCTGATCGGGTCGTGATCGACGATGGACTTGGCGGGTTTCGCGAGGACACGACGGGCAGACCGCAAAGCATGGTGGAGCTTGGCGACAATCAATACGCTGTGCTCTTCAATCCCTTGGCGGAAGCTGATTCGGGGCCGAATGGGCGATTCAAGAATGGTCGCAATGAATCACGACCGCTCCGTAATGGTACCCGTTCGATGATTCCAGGCCCGTGCTACTTCTACCTGCGCCCGGGGCAACGCGCGGACGTGCGTGATGCACACGAGCTAGCATCGAATCAATATTTGGTGGTCAAAGTATATGGCGACGTGGATCAGAATGCGCCGTATTACGAGGTGACCGCGCGTTCGGCTGCGATCACGAAAGCAACCGCGGAGGCGCTGGGCGAAAACCAGGAAAATGCATTACGAGGGCCGGTCGCATTAAAACGCGGTCAGCTCATTGTGATTCGTGGACTAGATACGCAATTTTACATTCCGCCGACGGGTGTGGACATCGTGCCGGATACGTCGATCGACGATAGTGGTGCGTCGATCAATGCCGCCGTTGCGCGTCAGGTGCTCGGGCAAATGGGGACGCTGGGCGGACCTGGAGCGGGCGGCGCGGCTGCCGCCGACATGATGATGATGGAGATGGCAGCTCCAGAGCCGTCAGCCGAAGAAGACGAATCGTACGCAGTCAAAGGACAAGCTCGTTCTAAAGTGCCAAACCAGTTCCTGGATCAATCGGCACGCATGCGTGGGCGTAAACAAGCCGCTTCCCCGCCCCCACCAGCGGCGCCGCCACAAGCCCCTCCAGCCGCCGCCCCTGCCGCACAGGTGTCGCAAGCTGCCGTGCAAGACTTGTTGGCATCCACGGCGGTGCGTCGGGCGATCGAGGCGGAAGCTCGGCAAGCGCGCTTGATTCGGCGCGCTGTGGTGCTGAGCGAAAAGGAATATTGCGTGATCGTCGACGCTGACGGAAAACGCGAAATCAAAGTAGGTCCGGCGCGTGTTTTTCCTGGTCCCTACGATACGTTCATGACCGAAGGGTCTCGCAATCGGATTTACGACGCCTACGAATTGCTTCCGCAACGTGCGTTATGGCTGCGCGTGATTGCTCCAACGAAGAAAGCGGATCTAGCGACAAAACTGCCCCGCGGATTCGAGCTGGCGAAAGACGAGTATTTTCCCGGCGACGAACTCTTGTTGACGGGCGTTTCGACGTTTTTCGTGCCGTTCAACGAAATTGAAGTACTCTCGCCCGAAACGGGGCAATCGGTGGTAGGCAATGACCATAGCCGCGTATTCATCGAAGCGCTGGGCATTGATCAAAAGAGCGGCATCTACGTTCGAGACTTGGCAACAGGCGAAGTTCGACTGGTCCGAGGCAAACAGTCTTATTTGGTCGATCCGCGTAAAGAAGTACAAGTCACGCGAACCGTGCCGACGGACGATTGGAATTTGTGGATTGCTGCGTGTGAACCGCATAAACACACAAACAAGCCCATTACGACACCTTGGGCATTGTCGATTACCGTACCCAACAATACCGCGGTTTTGGTGACGAGCGCCAATTCCCGACGCGTTGTGGACGGACCATGCGTGACGCTACTGGGATATGAAGAATCGCTGACGGCGCTGTATTTGTCGACAGGGACGCCGAAGAGCGACGAGAATCCGCTAAATACATGCTTCCTGCGCACGGTAGGCAATCGCATTTCGGACAAGATCACGGTCGAAACCGCTGATTTCGTGAAGATCAGCGTGCGCGTTTCGTATTCGGTGGAATTCTTGCCAGACCACAAAGATCGGTGGTTCAATCACGAAAACTACATCCAATTCATCGTGGATCGATTACGCTCGATCATTCGGAGCCGATGCCGCGCCGTCTCGCTGTCGAGCCTGTGGCCGCAGTTGCCTTCCGTTTTACGCGACACACTGCTCGGTGAGCGCAAAGACGGCGGTCGACCTGGACGTTTGTTCCCCGAAAACGGGAACCTGCTAACCGAGGTTGAGGTGCTCGGGGCCGAAATCGAGGATCGCGAAGTCGCAGCGTTGATGCAAAAAGTGCAAACGGAAAGCGTTACGTTGGCAATTGGGGACCGCAAGGCCCAAGAGGCACTTACATCGGCAAAATTGCGGGCGGAAGTGGAGCGACAAACACAAGAATTGCTCGGGGAAGCTCGGGTTCGAGCCGCCAAACTGGACGAGATTAGCCGAAAACTAGCCCACGAAGCGGCTCTTTCGGCAGCTCGTGAAGAAGAAACAGTGCGGCGGGAACGACAGTCACTGGCAGATGAACGTGAAGCGTCAGCTTTGAAAGCGCGGATTCAACGAGAGGGAGACGCGAAAGGCGCCGAGCTCGAGACCGTACGCAAGGACGCCGATATTCGAGCGGAAGCGCAACGCGTAATGAACCAAGTGCAGTTGGAATTTTCGGCGCGCGTCAAGGAACTCGAGATCAAAGTCATCGAAGCGCAGTCGGCTGCAACAGTGGCCGAACGTCAGGCGGTACAGAGGCAACTCGTCGAAGCCATGGTGGGCCTCGGGGACAAACTCTTGTTGACCGAGGTTGCAGAAAATATGAACCTTGTAAGCCTTTTTAAGGGCAAGGATGTTGGTTCGATTCTTGCTGAGGTCGTTGGCGGGACGAAAGTCATGCACACACTGCGAACGCTCATCGACGAGTCGAGCAACAAGACAGGCGAGCTCAACAAGTGAACCTGGGCCGAAGCAGCCTCAATCAACAAGAGTGACGCCAACGTCGGTCGAAAATAAGCCTCAAAAATTAGGTTGAAACCTGCCCGTCCGGAATCGTGTCCGGGTGGAACGGGCCGCGGTACGTCATACAAGGCACGTCGTTGCGATTTCACCAGAAGCAAGAGGAGAAGCGGCCATGCCTAGGACCATCATCATTGGAGACATTCACGCCTGTTATGCTGAATTGCTGAACCTGCTCGACAAAGCCGGAATTGGCAACGAAGACTTGGTCGTGAGTGTAGGCGACATTATCGATCGAGGACCTGAACCGCGGGAGGTCATCGAGTTTTTCCGCAATCGAAAGAACAGTGTTGTCATCGTCGGAAACCACGAGAGAAAGCATATTCGCGGTGTTTTGTCGTATTCACAGCAAGTAGCCAAGTTGCAAATCGGCGAGTGCTACGAGGATCACGTTCGATGGCTCGCGACATTGCCATACCATTGGGAACGCAATGATGTAAGGGTCGTGCATTGGGGATTGTTCTCTGGGACTCCCCTCGAACAAGTCCCCGAGGATGTACTTGCAGGGACAGCCTCAGGCGATACCAAGCTGAAAGAGCGCTACGGGGAGCAACCTTGGTACGATTTTTACCAGGATGACAAACCAGTCGTGTTTGGACATTCGGTGGTTGGTCCAGAACCCCTGGTCATTCGAGACCGCATTTTTGGAATCGATACGGGGGCGTGTCATGGGATGCGTTTAACGGGGTTGATTTTACCGGAAATGCGCCTCGTGTCGGTGCCGGCCCGAGCGGATCATTGGGCAAGGGTAAGGCAAGAATGGCAATCGCCAGTGCTCCGATGCCTGCCATGGTCCACAATGACGTTCGAACAAATCGAAAAAAAGGTTCGGTCGTTGCGAGATCCGGAATTGGACCGCGCGGTGCTCGACACCATTACGTGTTGGGTGACGGATTTGCGCGCGGCCATTCCTATGGTGCGCGACAAACTCGACGTAGAAGTGAAGCGGCTCAAGGCAGACGCTGCCGACGATTTTGGCCGGGTTGCAGCAAGCCATCCTGCAGCGTCGTGGCTACATCGCTGGGATGCGGGACGATTGTCTCACGAGCATCTTGGATGCAGCACGCCAGAGCAGTTGGTGCGTTTGTCTTCGGCACTTGGAATGACATTGCCCAGCGAACCCCTTTGAGTTCGGAGGTCGCGACTCAAAGGGCCGCATTGGTTCACACCGAGGTTGCACATTTGGTATGCTAGACCTCCGAACGGTGGTGGCAAAAATTGGCGGCCGCCACCCTCCGCCATGGCGGCCGCCACCCCTTGCGAGACAAACAGGCGACGCAAGCTATTGAATTTACTCGATTCTGTGTCCGCTATCAGTTTGGCACGGCTCTCGCATTACTGGGACGGCATGAGCCAGCCCCGCCCCATATATCCCGGAACCACCTACCTCATCACGCGTCGTATCGAGCGACGCCATTGCTTGTTGCGCCCTGACCCGATGATGAATGCCATCATTCTTTACACTCTCATCGTCGCTGCGCGTCGGTACGGTATATTGATCCATGCGTTTGGTGCGATGCCCACGCACGTGCATTATGTGGTGACCGACCCGCAAGCCCAACTACCTTCATTTCTAGCAATGTTTCATCGTATCGTCGCGCTTGGTGTCAAAATGATTCGTAAACGTGACGGAGCTGTTTGGGATCGCAGTCAAACGAGTATCGTCGAACTATGCACACGCGAGGCGATGGTCGAAAAAATAGCATATACGCTGGCAAATCCGGTCAAAGCTGGACTCGTGCGCTATGCCGATGAATGGCCGGGGGTAAAGACATCTGCCAGGGACATCGGACTCAAAACATTACAAGCCAAACGGCCAAGGCACTTGTTTAGCACGAATAATAGTGAATGGACGCTCGACGCAGCTATTGCCCTTTCGCTCCCACCTACAATTGCTGCTACGGATGCTCAAGCATTCCGTGATGATATTCAATCTGAATTAATGAAGCTGGAGGCGGCGGCGCATGCCTTGATTCCGAAAAATAAGGTGCTCGGTGTTCGACGTGTGCTCAAGATGAATCCTGAACAACGCATGACAAATCATTTACCCGTTCGACAACTGAATCCAACATTTGCGGTAGGTCGCGAAAATTGCGCGGCTCTCATCCGTGCTACACGGGCCGTGCGTGACTTTCGACAGAAATATCGACGAGCGCTCGAGCTATGGCGTTCTGGAGATCGGTCCGTGCTATTTCCTGCGGGTACATTCGCAATGCGGGTATTTCATCGGGCAAACATTGCCCCGCTACACGGCTAGGGCTAGATCGTCGAGCGCGCTAATCGTTGTCATACAGATTGCGCGTTTTCAACAAGGAATACGTGAGTGCCTGGAACGTGGGTCCGGTTCGGGGTGCTCGATTGCCCACCCGCACACAGAGGCCCACCGATTTGTTTGCGAAAACGCACG
>DAOMZH010000735.1:0-5793 GCA_035437985.1 Polyangium sp. (in: bacteria)
AACGAATGTACGTCGCGAGAAAAACGATATCTCCAGCGTGAACTTCGTTCGTGAGGAGTTCATGGACGTGTCTCCAATAACGGGCGCAAGACGCCTCCACCTCGGGTTTGTCGTTAAAGACTCCACACTCGTCGTGGGACAATGTGTAAAGATCGTACGAATCGGCTTTGACGCCCGCTTGAACCATAGGGCCATCGGCAAATGCGTGGCTATCGCCCACCAGGAACAAGCGGCGTCGCGTGGTACTTTGCGACGAAACGAAACACGCATCGGCCAAACCTGTTGGTGCATTCGTACCGCTGGTCAGGTGGCAATCATGAGGTTTCAGGGTGTCGCCCACGAAAAGCAGATCCTGATGCGGATTCCAATCGACTGCCCAGTTTTGCGGAACGCCCGCAAAGAGCGAATAACGAGCTCGGCGCACGGTTTCGAGACCGGCACCCGTTACCAGCATGGCTCCGAAGGCTACGGCAAACACCAGGCGCGGTTGGGAAATTTTGAAGTGGCGCAGGGGCTCCTCGATGAAATGGTGCGTCAAGACGCACAAGCTCGACGTGACCACGATTGTGGCTCCCAGAACCCACGGCGATTCGAGTCGATGCGTGCGGTTGACGAGGCAAATGATCGGCCAGTGCCAGAGGTACAGCGAGTACGAGAGTTTTCCGATGTACACGACGCTCGGCAAACGTAACCCACGCACGGTAAGGCTATTGGATGCTCGGCTGGAGGTGATCAGCAAAGCAGTGGCCAAAACGGGAACGATGGCTCCAGGAAATGGGAAATGGGAGGCCGACGTGTATTTGGCGGAGAAGGCCAGCACGACCATGGATGCGATGGGCAGATGGCTCTGGACTTGGCGATGTGCCGAAAAACGTGCCAAATAGCCCAGTTTGTCGGCGAACGCCAGGGCACACCCGACACCGAGCTCCCAAAAACGGCTCGGCATCAGATAATACGCAAAAGCCGTATTTTGGTGCGACCAATGCGCACACAAAACCAACGACCCTGCGCTGAGGGCCAACACAAACGCCAATCGCACGTGATTCGCACGCTCGCGCCGCACAATTGCCCCACATGCGAAGACGATCAGAGGGAACACAAAGTAAAACTGCTCTTCCACCCCCAACGACCACGTATGGGTAAACGGATTCGGAATCTCGTCTCCATCGAAGTAATCGTGGCTCGACTTCGCAAGGTACATATTCCCGAGTCCAACGAGCGAAGTGATCCCCGTGCGATAAGCAGCATTGCTGATTTCATCCGGGAACGGAGCCGTAAAAAAGCTCCATACCAAACTCACCCCCACAGCGCATACGAGAAGCGCCGGAATCAGTCGCTTCATGCGCCTCGAATAAAACGCCGTGAGCGCCGAACCGATGGACTGCGTTTCGAAATTTGACAAACTCGAGGTCACGACATATCCAGACACGACGAAAAATACGTCGACGCCCACGAATCCGCCGCCGAGCCAATGCGGGTCGAGATGAAAGGCCCACACGGCCAAGACAGCAAGCGCGCGGAGCCCATCGATGTCGGGTCGATAGCCGCTTGACGCTAGATTGCTTGGCGTTCCCGTTGAATTCGACGTAACGGCGTTTCCACGCGAGCGACTCCGTAGGTATCCGAGCGCGTGAACAAACCAATCCACCAAGGTGAATTTCATGTGCACCTTCCCCTTTGACAAAGAGAGCGCAAAACTATGCGCAAACGAGCGCAGAACCGTGCGCGTTGTCGTGCACTGTAGTTGCCAAGAATGCTGCTTGCATTCACGCCGTAATGGTTTGTTTGTGAAGAAAAAAATTCAGCTATGCATCGCCGGTCGTGGCGCGACATTTGGCCATGTCCAAGCCGTCCGCGGTTACTTGTCGAGGAAAAACGTGTTCGTCGCGCGTAAGGCGACAAGGAAGGGTTTTACTTGGACAATGACGAGCACGCCATTACGTTGGTCCCTGTCAATCGGAAGAGGATTGTCCGGACAATGAAGTTACTCGCGGTGCGCCAGCAACGAAAGTCCGCAACAACAGTGGAGGATATACCCCTTGGTTTTACCCAGGGGCGAGGTTACTCCGTGCTGGCCGTGGCGGCAGAGAATTTGAATGTGGTGCGGCGAGATGGGGAGGAGAATCGATGGACCGTTCAGAATGTCCACATCCAGCAAGGGCGAGGAACGAGGGGCCGGAAAAGCCAAACGAGATCCGTTGCGCGCGAATGCGTCGACGTAAATGGGTCATAGTTGGAAGCTCCCATGGACGGTGAGACGAGACGACCGTGAATGCCCCTTTGGTGCTTCACCATGGCGAAAAATTCAACAAGCTGAAACAAATCGCCTCGTCCAAAAAAGCCGGGAAGTTTGCAGTTGATGTACATACCGTTACCACGCGTACATCGCAAGGCTTCGGGGCCTCACGCTTCGAAGATAAATCCGCAAAGTTTCTTCGAAATGGTGTTTACTGGCGGGTAGGAGATGGCACCATGTATTGTCGACAAATTGGTTCATGCTTGCAAATCGTGCTCGTTGCGGCTCTTGGTTTCGGTGCAGAAGGGTGCGGAACCCCAGGGGGAAGTGGTGAGAGTTCGGGCGGACCTAACTCGAATTCGTTGGCAACGTGCAGCGGAGACGTGTTCGTTTCTGGAACCGTGACGCGCGAGATAACGCCTACGACGTGGAACGAACCGTTCGTACCTACGGCTGACGCCCATGTGGTCATGCAGCTCGAGGATTATCTCCTTGATGGACCAGCGACGGTGGTAGCGGAACGCGATCTTCCCTTCGAGTCTTTGCCGTTTGAATTCGCGATTTGCGGCGACGCGCAAATGATCGAAGCAATGCGCAAGGGACAACTCACGGTCGACATATCCGTGTACAATCATGCAGATGCGACGATCCACATTGGGGACCTCCTCGACGAGTATGCGAATGACATCGACGGGCCCACGCAGGGCCTTTCCATCAAGGTCAGCGGCGTTGAAGATTGCAACAGTCCGAATGCAGGCGGGTATTGCACGAGTACGCCGTGACCCATGATGGCTACACGCCATCAACCACAACCCAGGGCTTCGAGCATGGATACGCTCTTCTCCCACGTCTCGATTCGTGCTCGGTGCTGAATGTCATGGCCCGCCAAACCATTTTCGTGAAGCACGTCTTCATCCCCTGGCCCCTCGGTCGAACCTGCGCCTTCATTGAGCAATGATTCTTCGTCGGCGCGCCGCCGCTCGAAGCTTTCTGCAAGCGCCCGACGAACAGCAGGGCCACCCACCGACAAACCAAATGCGACGATATCTCGTGCCAAATCGGCGTGCCCTTGTTCGTCTCGGGCAATGGTTTGCAATGTTTTTCGAGCCAATTCATTTTTCGTTTGGCTCATGGATCGTCGGGCTACGGCGGCAGCTCCTCCTTCGGCGACACAACCGTCCCAAAAAGCTTCGAGCACGAGCCGTTCGAGCAAACGTTGGGCATCGATATCCATGGCTTGCGGAATGGCTGGCGTAAATGCAGCAATGGGCAACTCGGCGTGTTCATTGGCCAAGGCCACACAGAAACGTGTATGGGTTGCTTCTTCTCGGGCGGCGCGAAGGGCCGCATAAACGAGATGGCTGGGCGCCGAAGCGCGGGCCAAGTCTCGGGCCAAAGCCAAAAATGCGGGAATGGATGCGCATTCGGCACTGGCCTCGCGCGCCCAATGCGTGAACAGACGCGCTCGCGTGCGTGCGTCAGCGCGACGCGCAGGCGGGTGTCGAGGTATCCGAGCCAAACCCAAGGGCGCTCGAATAGGAGCCGTTTGGTTGGGCAAACGCAGCGGACGTCCAGACGGCCCTTGGTAATAATTGGCGTACAGCCAAATAAAACCACCCAGCGCGCCGCTTACCGCTCCCAGAACACCGCCGGTCACCAAAAGCCCAGTTTTTTCAGATGAACTGTTGACGATCTGCACCCGCGACAAACGCCCGAGGTCCACGTTTAATGTCTGGGCATCGGGGATCGTCTTTGCAAGAAGCAGCGAGTGGTGCGTGACGACCACCCCGAGTTGCGCATCGGTTTCGATACCATCGTTGCCTTCCAAATGCACCGTGGAATCGGCATTGAAGTTCACTGTTTTGCCATCCGAAGTCGGAAGCTCGACCGTTTGTCCGGCCCGAAAGCCATTCAGCTTCAGCAGCGTGCGCGGTTCGATATCCCAAGTCGAATAACATCCGGCGGCATTGGAGGCGGTCATCAAAGCAAGCATCGAGAACGTCATTCGTGAATGCATGTGAAAACTCCTGTTTGTCAAAATTGACCAACGAGCGCGACGCCTTGGTGCTGTTGGTTGAGCATCGGGACGATCGCCATCGAAGTGGGCCACGAGCTGCGAGAGCCGCGGGATTGTCCAAGCGGGACGGGTTCTTTGTGTTGGGCCAGGATCGCAATGTCGATCGTATTTGCGATCAAGACGCCAATGACCGAAACGGCCGGGGCTGTTTCATCCGGTAGATCGTTGACTGCCCCGATGTACCATAGTGGAAACAGCGTCAAATAGGCCATGGTCATGTGGAGCCCGAGCGAGATGGCTCCCGTGCGCCCCTCGTCATTGGCCCAATGCACGAAAGGACCGGCCAGGGTGTGCACTGGAATGACTGCTATTTGGAAAAACCTAAAGGCCGTTTTATTCATCGGACTTGGGGCATACGGATCCGCATCGGGAGACGGCGTATTCGCCGGGTCGTTCAAGGCGACCACCCATGACGATACCGTCGCGATATCCATTAATGCCAAAGGAATCATGGTTTGCCATCCATACCAGCGACGAACCATTCTTTTCGGTGGGTCGGGCATTGCGGAGCCCCAGATGCTCGGCATTTCCCGCTGCGAAGGAGCAGCAATCGGTGCGGGCAACCTTGGCGGCATGGGTGGCGTTTGCGCGAGTGCGCTTTTGGGGATGAACAAGCTCGCAAAAAGTATGGCGAGAACGGCAAACCAACCCCGCAATGCGGACCATACGCCGCGATTCGTCATCATGAGAATGTCTCCCCTCGTAAATCGAGTATCTCGATTTCACATGTTCAGACAGCGGTCAAACCTCGGCAATGTCGCGCCATTTGCAACGCGATGCGCCATTGCGTCCATGCGGACCGCCACACTCGATGGAATGACTATCCAAACTTCGTGCCAGGGCCAAAAACAACTGTCCGAGCGTCTTGCGAAACGCCGGCAATGGAATAAATGCGGTTTCATGGGGGCCAATGTACCAAACGCGATGCACCAACGTGACGTAGACGCCATACAGTGTGCGGCTGCTACAACAGGTGTGATTCCAGGACAACAGTCGTAGCTCGTTAATGGCGATTTCCTGATGCATTTCATAAAAATCATTCGTCTTGGATGTCCCCCGTGACTCGGACGTCACGGGGTGTGAGTCCAATACCACAGGAGTGTGAGTCTGGTACCACAGTGGCGAGCGTAATCGACCAGTATTCCATGTGTTGGGGCTGGTTTGGTCGGGCATACCATTTGCAGTCATGCGTAGAAGACAAAAGGCTCGGCTTCGCATCCTTCTATGATGGTCTTGGGCGGTTTTTTCGAGACCGCAATGGGGGAAATCCGTGCCTTGAATGCGGCAATGGGTCGCGATGTGCGTGGGCATTACATGAATGAGCTTACCCGGAGGGTTTCATGAAAAATGAACTCAATGACGCGGATTAGGCATTTTCAGCTGGTTCGATTCGTTCTGGCTCTCGCCATGTTGTTCAAAGCAGCGTACGGCCCCGGCGAAGAAAACGAGCTATCTCGACTGAAAAATATTTACCATTCGT
>DAOMZH010000736.1:0-5783 GCA_035437985.1 Polyangium sp. (in: bacteria)
CTCTTCGGCACGGCGTAATGATGTTTCGACTTCGGGAACCGTGTAACCACGTATCGACATCAATCCTTTGAAACGAGAAATATGCAGATCGAGCTCCAAGTGTGGATGCTTGGCGGCTGTCGAAGGCGATTGGCCGTCCCGCGTGTTCGAGGAAGTGGGGGAGAGCGTCGAATAAAGCGTAATGCCCCGTTCGGCAGCAATCACCGCTCCAGCAGGATCGCCTGCGTGCAAGGCATTCGATGCTGCACGGGCAAACCATTCGCAAGCTCGGTCGCCGGCTCCGCCCAATTCAAAATGATATGCGATACGTTCGGGATCCGTTTCGCTCCCTCGGGCTCGATGGATATTGGCCGGGGCGTGTTTTGCGTCGCCATGGTCACATGCTCGGTGTTCGAGCCATTCAGCAGCGCGTAAATGACATGCTGCTCGATCGACATCCGAGAGCAATGCATAAGCGCCTTCTCGAAGGAGCGCGTGGCGAAAAACGAATTCGCGATCGCCCTCGAATACGGAGTCTTGTCGCGGCTCGAGGATTTCGTGTTCCACGAGAGCGTCGAAGACAGATGGTTTCGTGCCAGTCGTGGGATTTGATTTTCCGCCCAAAATCGTGGAGATCGCACCAAACCAAAATGCGCCACCGAAAACGCTCGCGACTCGGACCACTCTCCGCTCTTCCGGGGCCAATTCCATGAGTCTTGCTTGCACCATGGCCGTTACTGTTTCCGGCAGATTATCATCCCGACCATGAGCGGCTGCGCGCACCAATTCTTCGAGATACAGCGTATTGCCGCCCGCGCGTTCGACCAGACGTTGCACCAAGTCCGCCGACGCGTCGGGCAAGACGTATTGCACGAGTTTCGCGGCCGAGCGTTTCGTCAACCCGGCCAAACGAATTTCTTGCAGCTCGCGTAGACCAAACAGGGCCGGAAAACGTTCCTCGACCTCGGGGCGCGCAAATCCCAGAATCATGAGGGGACGGTCGCGGAGCGTGTTCAATACCGTGGCGACAATTTTCACACTCGGTGCATCCGCCCAATGCATATCTTCGAATACCAGCAAAACTGGATGATTTTGCGTTTCAGCGTCGAGCCAATCAATGAATGCACGGCGGAGCTGTTCCGCCATGATGTTGGGATCATGGCGAGCTGCTGCCAACATGGGATCTGCTGATTCTGGAAATGGTATGGAGGCAATTTCACCGAGCATTGCGGCCACACGTGAACGCTCTTTGGACTGCGAGACGTGGCGTTCGACGCGCGCCAGCAACTTTTCCCGGCGTTCCTCGAGCGAATCACTCGACTTTATGTCGACAGCTGCATGGACGATGGCTCCAATCAGCGCATACGGTGATCCCGCACCAAGCTCGTCAGCTTCTGCAGTCCAAACGTGCACGTCGTCACGCAGGCGCGTCAATCGCAAAAATTCGCGGCAAAGACGTGACTTTCCAATGCCTGCGGGCGCCGTGACCATTGCGGTCGTTGCCCGCGACGAATCCAGGCAATCTTCGAGCATATCGGCAAGCATGCGGAGTTCGCGTTCACGTCCAATGCACGGAGTGGTTTTTCCTGCCAACTTGCGCGAAGTGCCCGAATCGAACGCCCGGCGTCCGACGAGGAGCTGACATCCCGCAGATGCCTCGACGACAAACCGTGCGTCCAGAAATCCGGCCGTGACGTCGTCGATGCGTACACCTGTCGGAGCACCATTGTCCATCGACCTGATGACGCGATCGAGTACCGAGCCAAACGTGTGCTTTTCTTCCGTGGAAACCAGGCCACTGCCCAGGGCGAGGGTGCAGTTTTCGAGTCGTTCATGGGCCAGTAATGCCGCGCGTGCTGCACGTGCGGCGAGATCTCGCGGTGTGCCCAGCCCGCGCCAACTGGCAATGATGGTTCCGTCGAGCAATCGTTCGGCACGTCCGCCTAGGGGCGCTACGACCAAACGCAATTGTTCGAGGGGCTGAGTCTCGTGTCGTACGCGGATGCTGGATTCCGACGTCTCTGTGGGGTTGGGTAACGTGTCTGCAAGATCAGATAGCGAATTGGGAAAACAAGCCACCAAAACACAAACCAATTGTTGCTCACCGCTGAGAACCAATTCGAATTCCGTCGAAGCTCGTCGATGATCTCCGGCCAGGACCAATTCGGTGGAGGGCACGTTGGTATCGTCGACGAGCACGGGCAGGATATCGGACAAACCCTGCACCACTTCGGCTGCGGTAGGTCGCTCTTGCGGCGTTTTCGACAGCATGCGCATGATGAGGTCGGAGAGCTTCGCCGGTGTCGCGACCATTCGCGAACGAAGGGGAACGACTTCTTCAAAAAGGACTTTGGCTAAAATGGCCAATGCATGCGCTCCCGCAAATGGAGGATCGCCCAAAATGCATTCATAGAGAACTGCACCCAAGGAGAAGATGTCCACGGAAAAACTCAGGTCATGATGCCCCATGGCCTGCTCTGGCGCCATGTAGCCCGGCGTGCCGACAATGGCGCCCGTCGCCGTGACACGGCGCTCTGTCGTTCGCGCGAGCCCAAAGTCAACTAGTTTGGCATGGCCAATGGAGCGGTTTGGCAGGAAAATATTCGACGGCTTGAGATCCCGATGCATGATTCCAATGGCGTGCGCCGCAACGAGCCCTTCGCTCAAACGAATGCCCATCCGCACACTCTCGGTCAGCGACAGAGGGCCGCGTTCCAGTCGCGAACTCAAATCTTCACCTTCGAGCCATTCCATTGCGAGAAATGGTCGCCCATCGTCACCGAGTCCACTGGCCACGAGACGCACGATTGCGGGATGATCCAGGGCGGCGAGGGCCCCTGCTTCGGACAATGCTCGGGAGCGATAATCGACGCTATCGTCGAGGGCCACTTTCAGAGCTACCGGGGTGCCACTGAATCGATCAATTGCGCGGTAGACCGTTCCCATTCCACCCGTTACGACGGATCGTTCGACCAAGAAACGTTGGTTTTCGGCATGTGCGGTGCTCATAAGCGTCAGCCTCGACGTAAGCGTTGCCCTCGGTAATGTACCTAGGAGAACGCCCTTGTGACGCGGTGGGCGTCCCGGTGGCAAACTCAATTCACAAAACGTGCCAATCGGGCGGAGACGTGGACCACCAACTGAATTGAAAAGATGCTTTGAGGTGTCACGTCGGTGTGACAGTGTCACACGCATGTGACAACTCGTGTCATGTGTGCGCTACGATGATCGGTGGACCAGCGAGCCCGACCAACACAAATCTTGGGCAATGTCGACCCATCTCCTGATAGGATGACGTTCGTGCAGAGCCGCTCGAGGTTCGGAGGAGAAAACCAATGCATACTTTGACGTTCGTATTCATTCCGGATTCGGCGTCGAATGCGCGGGACGAGGTGGAACTCGTCATGGCCGGGAGCAACTTCGAGCCGGAGCGAGAATATCCTACGTATGAGGAACGTTGCTTTTGTGTAGGCACCAAAGCGCGAAACGAGAGCCGTCGGGACTTTGACGAAGTGCCGCGAGGAATTGCCTTGAAAAACCAATGGAGTGCGGCTCGTGTCGCCCATGATGACGCGCTCGAAAAAAGTATCATTCGGGAACGTTATTTGGCTGTACAGGAACTGCAAATTCAGCATCCAGCGCATGAACAGCCTGATCCTCGATGCTCGGTTTGTCGTGGAGCAGGCTTTTGCGTCCGGTCACGTGATCCTGCAAGACACTATGATTGGTGGGTCATTGGGGGGCGTTGGAAAGGATATTTCTCGACAATGGAGGATCTCGTCGACGAGGACGGTCATAGTTATCAGGGCAATGTTGCGCGGGTGCGTGACATTTCGCCGAACACGTTGCCTGGGGCCATCGTGACAGCGGATGGTCTTTGGTACGAACAACCGGTCGATATCTCGGGCATTGTGGACATCGAGGAAGAATTGCCTTACGAGAAACAGGCCCATCAGCGCTGGTGCCAACAAGTCACGGATATTTACGCGCAGCATTCCGGGCATTTCGTCGTCGTGGTCGATGTGCATTTGTGAAGTAAAGACGAGGAATTACGCATGACCAGAATGGCCGACCAACAGCCCGAAAAAGTCGCTCGAGCAAGGCGTTTTCATCGGTATTGTTTCATCTTCATCAGCGGGCTCGCGCTGGGCTGTGCGCATAAAGTCGAGTCACCCAACGAGGAGCCGATTCGCCGACCTGTCGCAGTCGAAGCAGGGCCAATGGTTACGACGGTCGCCCCCGTGGCAGCTTCGGTTGGCCCTTCATCCAACGCAGCACCACCACCTGCACCGAGAAAAACGCCACAGCCTGGAGAAGTTGGTCTGCATTATGCGTGCGGCGAAAAATACGAATCCGATCAATGCTCGGTGGGATCCAAGGATTACATGCAATGGATAACAGCCGCAGAACTGAAGCCGAGTGCGGCACGAATATTGAGTATTCACGAAGGTGGGCCTTTGGGTGCAGAATGGAATCCTTCGAATGATTTGGTTCTTTTTGCCCCAAAAGTTCAGGATCCGCAATCCGTTCGTGTTGGAAACAAGGTGATTGCTTCTGCTGAAGTGACGAGCTCGGGATGGGCTGCATTTCGAGTGCCCTATCGCGAATGGAAGCGTGTTGAACGCAAATCGCGGAAAACCGATGGGATTGAGGGGAATCCGGAAAACAGCCCCGTCAATGTCGTCGAAATGGAATTGACCTCCGGCCAAGAACCAAAGCGTCGCTCGATTCTCCTGCTCACGGCGTACGGGGAATGAGTTATTTCGAGCGCGGGCTTTGGGAAGTTGAACGTTTGCCGCGGCATGATGTACGAGCTCGGTGTTGACGAGTTATCTGGACACTTCCGTTGGCCTGGAGTAAGGTGAGCGCATGCGCCCCTCGTTCAATACGACCGGTCCGTGTTTTCCCGACGAACATTACATGCTTCCGCCCGAGCGTCGGCTGAAGCGGGCAATGCGGCTCATCGAGGAGCACAAGTTTTTCACGTTGACGGCGGGTAGGCAAACGGGAAAAACCACGAGCGCGATGTGGCTGGAGGAGCATTTAAATGCGACCGGTCAATGGCGAGCATTATGGGTGGACATTCAAACCGCGCGAGAAGAATCAGATCCGGCCAAAGCCTTTCGTACTGTGCTGAGCGAGGTGGATCTGGCTTGTCGTCATGTTCATCCTGACGCGATTCGCCCCAACGTCGAAGAATTGTTACATGATCCGAAAACGGCGCTCCATCAGTATTTTACTCGTTTGGCCCAGGAGGATTCTCGGCCCTGGGTCATTTTCTTCGACGAGGCCGATGGTTTGGTGGGCGAAGCGATGGTGTCTTTTTTGACGCAATTGCGGCGTGGTTATGTTGGACGCCGTCGTGAACCATTTCCCACGAGTGTGGTATTGGTGGGGCAGCGACAGGTGCGCGATTATTCGTTGCGCGAAGAGGAGCGTCGGGCCTTGTCCTGGCTCGGGACGACGTCGCCATTCAACATCACGGCGGAAGGTTTGACGATTGGCATGTTCAGCCGCGAAGACGTCGGCGAATTATTGCAGCAGCATACGGCGAAAACGGGGCAGGTTTTTTTGCCGGAAGCAATGGAAAAGATCTACGAATTGGGGCAAGGGCACCCGTGGCTCACCAATGCCATGGCCGATCAGATCGTCAATGAAGATGTCGAAGATCGCTCCATTGCCATTACGTCGGCGCATGTCGAATCCGCCAAAGAAACCATTATTTTGCAGCGCCGAACGCATATTGATTCGCTCGTGTCGAAACTCCGCGAAGAGCGCGTACGCAGAATCATCGACCCGATGCT
>DAOMZH010000737.1:0-5778 GCA_035437985.1 Polyangium sp. (in: bacteria)
ACACGAAATTCCTTATGCGGTTTTACCGTTTGAAGGCAAGCACCTCGTTCAGCGCTTCAATCTCCGCGTATTGCCCCATGCGGCCATGGTGCTGCGGCCCTCCGTTTCGACGAAAGCACAATCACCGGCAGCGATCTTTTATTATGCTGGAGACAACCCTACGAATGCCCTGCAGCGTATCCGCGAGGAGGCGGATCAGGTTGGAGGGCTCTATGGCGTGACACCCATCGAAGCTCCAAATCGTGGTACGCTTCTACAGGCGCTGGAGACATTTGATATCGTTCATTTCATTGTGCACGGCCGCACGCAGTCCAGTGCGACAAGTAGCCTCGCACATATCGATCTGCCTGCCACACAAAGCGACAATGGCGACCTTGAGGTGACGCACGTGCTCTTGCATCCTCGACCGTTGTCCGCGCGCATCGCCGTGCTCGCGTCGTGCGAGCTTGGCATGGGCAGGCGCTCTCCGGGGGATGACGGCGTAGGTTTGGCACGGGTGCTTCTACAAAAAGGTGTCGGTGCAGTGATTGCACCTTTGTGGGCTATCGGGAATGGGAAGGAAACGCGCGATATGGCTGAGTACATCCATCAAGGTTTACGCGCGGGCAAAAGCGCCCACATAGCGCTCGCCGATGCGCAGCGAAGTGCTATTGGAAAAATGCTCGCGGGTTATTGGTCACCCTTCATCGTCGTGGGAGGTGCGCCGTGAAATGGTTTTTCCTGAGCATGAGCTTCGCCATGCTCCTCGCATGTGCACCGACACTGCCACAGCATGCATCTATGGGAGGTTTAGCAGACACGATCGCTCTGGCGGAAGGCGCGGAACATCGTTTCATTGAGACGTCCAACACAAAAGTTCATGTCGTTCGCGGGCCTTTCGATGCTCCGCCGTCCGAGGGCAAACGCCTCACGTCCACGTGCATCTATGCAGATGCACTCGTGCCTACGCCCACGGGTGATGATCGCATCGTACTGGTCTCGAAAGGGCGACTCTACCAAATGCCGCTGCAAGGCGGAGCCATAGCTCTCCTCCCGGGAACAGAAAAAAATCCGCTGCAAGTCTTTCGACTCCTGGGCTTTGCCAAGGAACAAGGCGAACCGCGCTTGCTCGTCACCGGCAAACGCGACACCGAATCCGAAGCATTGTGGCTCGTTACAGTCGGACGAACCGCCCTTGGTGCTGTGAAACGCATCGATGATACGTCGGCAAGCAAATCGGTACAAACATTCTTTTCGACGTACTCGTCGCGTCGATGCGTTGGAGGCGGTGCCTCATGCCTCGCCATTCAAAGCATTTACGGGGAGTTTTACTTGGATATGGAACCAACACGCGGCGTACAAATCATGTCACCCATTCAGCAGCTCGGCACGCTGGACGTACGTGATGTGGCCTGGGTGCCTGGGTCTTCCAAAGAGGTTTTGTGGCTAGTACCTTGTGACGAACCCTCCTGAGTTATGGCTTCTTGGGGCAGGGGATGAGCACGTACACGTCCGATGCTTTGGGGACGAACGAAACTTCGAGAGCGGCGGATTTTCCCAAGTCCTGCCACTGCGCGTTGGGCCCCTGCATCGTGCCATTTTGTGCAAGGACCGCCCAATCTTCGCCGGTTTTACGCAAAAACAAGCATTCCTTTCTGTCGGGCGTGCATCGTGCAACATCGAAATAGTTCAAAAAATCGGGTTGCGAGCGCAACGAGGAGTACCCTTTCACGCCGGCCATTTTTGAGATGCTGCGAGCTGTTGTGCCCACTGGTTCAAGCGTAATCATGCGGAGTGATTGCTTCGAAGTTTGGTTGTCTCCACTTCGGGGGCTCACGGCAACCAAAACTTCGAAGGGAGGATACGTTTTCCGAAATGCCAGGAGTCGCGTGAACTTGAGATTCGGCTCGGCGCCAGTCCGCGGCCCAGCCAGCGGAATGGGAGTCGAGGTGAGCGAGTCCATGATCGCGACGTTGTGATTCTCTATAACGAGTATGGCGCCATTGCCATTGGGTAGGGGCAAAAATTGCGTGATTTTTCGGCAGGTGGTGCCCGGAGGCGGCTGCGTCGGCAGCGGTCTACCTTTTTCGCTACGGAGAAGATATGCATCAAGGTCAGCGCCGGCATCGACTCGATCACCAGGTCCCAGTGCCCATTCGATTGCATTGGCCAGCTCGTCCTCTTCGGACAAGGATCTGGACGCCTTGTCCGGTTCGTCTCGAGTGGCTCCGCCGCATCCGATGATCGCGAGGGCGCATAGCGCAATAGCATGAGTGCAGGCAGCAACCCAAAATCGTTTCGTCATGCGTAGTTCCCTCCTGGTTAGGAGTTTGCGGAGGATGAAGCCGAAAATTGAAGAATGATGAATTCAGCCAACCATCCGGTACCCCAGCCACCCAGATCCTTCGGTTCCAGTACTCGGCGACGTAGTTTGTCGAGTGCGGATTTGGAAATCAAGACACAAGCATCATCGTCGTCGACAATTTTTGCACCCCAATGCGTGGCCGGTGACAAATGCACGAGCAACTGGACACAACCGGGCGGTGGTTCGAGTTCGAAGGGGACGCGCGCGGGTTTGACCTTGGGGTCGATGGTCAAGCTGGCCAATTCTTGCACGCTTGGAAATTCATTGCCGAGGTTCGTCTCGTCTTCCCAACGATGCGTCACAATCCCCACGATGAGCCGGCGACGTACGCGTGTTTCGACCTGGACCCGGAAACGGTCTCCGGTTCTTCCGTGAGTCGGCTGGTCCGGTAATACAGGCAACCAGCCCCCTTCAATGCGGCGGTACAGAGTAACGGCAGCCGGTGGCCAAATGGGGACGACACCATTTCCCCGATCATACACCAGACCATCACGAACAAGAGCCGCAACGACTTCCTGAGTAGGGCGTGCATCCGCCAAACCCAGAACTTGCTGAATTTCCTGAATAACTACGTGCTTCGAGGGGTCGTCGAGCAGCAGATTGGCAAGTGCGCGTGAACCTTTTTCCGTTTGGAAGATAGGACGTCTCGACGGGACATTCGATGAATTGGTTGTGCTTGAGGTTTCACCAAGAGACCGCGTATCATGCTTGGTTTTGGATGGACGACTGGAAGGCACCGGCAAACATGCACGGATCAATGCGGCATATTGTTCGCGTTCTTCGATGGTTCGTCGTTTGGAAACCATATCGAACAAACCAGGCGTGGGCGGTGTTGTGTTGTCCCCAGTCGTAACGGTTTGGTTTGGCGTGGACGTTGACATGGTCGATGTGGGAACCATTCGCGACCATTCCTGTCGTTTGCTCCATTCGGCGTACTGCGCATCAATTGCGGCGACGCGAATGAAATGCTCGAGCTCTCGTACACCTCCTGGCCAGCATCTAGGGTGCGAGAATAATCGTTCCAGTGCAAGACGGACTTCCCGCAGAATAGCGCCATCTTGTTTGCAAATGCGGTTGGCCAATTCTTCTGCAAATTCCAGCCTATTCGACCGTTCGAGCAGCGGCGCCAGTTCCATTGTGCAGGCCGCAATACGATAAAACAAGTCGTCGCGGAATTTGTCCAAACGTACAAGCGCATAGAGATCCTGTTTCGTTGCCGAGATCAGGCGAAAATCCGGGCGTTCTTCCTCGGTACCGCCCAATTTCTGGTAGGGTTTTCCTTCCAAGACGAGCAGCAGTTTAGCTTGTATCTCCGGTTTGAGTTCGGCAATTTCATCCAAGAAGAGGGTGCCCTTGTCCGCCTGCGTCAAGAATCCATCGTGATCTTTGACTGCTCCGGTGAATGCACCGCGCTTGTGACCAAACAATTCACTTTCGGCCAAATGTTCAGCAATCGCGGCGCAGTTGACGGAGATAAAAGGACCTTTTCGCCCACTTTGGGTATGAATTTGCGCTGCTAGTGTGGACTTTCCCGATCCGGAAGGACCAAGCAACAAGATGGGGAGTGTGGTTGGGGCAAACTTTTGGACGAGGTCACGGACAGAGTCTTCGAGGAACATCGCATCTCTCCGGGAATCAGAAACGGTTCTTGCGCGCGGCAATTTTGGCCATCTGCTTCAATGAATCCGATGTTCGTGGTTTTCGCAAGGCATCCAAAACTTCTTTACCAACGACGTCATTGATGAACAATTGATCCAAACTAGGTTCTGCGTTGAGAAATACGCGCGCTCCTTCGGCGACCTGCTCATACAAGAGAGACAAGTGCGTAGCGTGCATCGATACCGTACTTGCGTCAATTGGGCGTGATGTGGGGAATCGTTTGGGTGTCCGGACGAATTCGCGAGCCGCCTTCCATGCCAAGAGTTCCATTCGAATCTTCGTATCGAGTTCGTTTCGATCTTTCACGGGCGTCACTGGACTTGTGGCTGCCGTACCCTGTGGTCGAAGGTGTTTTTCCAACATATCATATGCTTCGCCAAACCCATTAAGCAGCATGGTCATCTCCGCGAGATTGGCGAGGTAGATGCCCCTGTCGAGTGCTCTGAGATGGGCTTCATTAAAATCATCTCGAGCATTTTGCCAGCTCCTTGCAAAAGCCCATTCGGCTCCGCGCGCGTTTAACGATTGCGCAATGAGGGTCGTTTCGCTGCACGTATCGAAGTCTTGTATAGGCAATGCCGCTAGATGCTGTACATCTTGGCGTCCGTTCAACATCAGGCGAGTGGCAATCGGAGCGGCAATTACGCGCAGACACGGGTCTTGTTCGTAGTTCAAGTCGAGCAGCGTTGTCGCGGCAGCTCTCATGCCTTGTTCTGACGGTTCTTTGGCAAAATGACGGGCAAGTTTGATCGAAACCTCATCGACTTCACGTGCCAAGGTGTTTGGCGCATTTTTTAATGCAGCAATGAGCTGTTCGACCTCGTCAGCCGTGAGATCGTTGACACAGCGATCAAGGTACAAATATTTGAGAAGATAACATGTCGCCGGTTGGGAAGTATTTGCGGGCAAGCAACCGGCGCCTCGTCGGAGAATATCGCGCTCATCTGAGTCCGGCACGCATTCGGCGGCGAAGCGCCGGAGGTAAATGGCGAGTAACTGCACGGATTCTTGCGCGGGTCTGGGAATGGCTGGACAAACTGTTTCACGTCTGTCGAGAGCTTCGGATGTAGCATGAGTGAGTGCGACAAAGAGTGGAGCGGCGATCTTCGCGGTTTCGCTGGTCGAAACTAGGACAGGGCCCAATCCCGCCTGGAGCAATTTGGCGCTGTCCAAGCGCCCCCAGTAGGTGACTTTGGCGTTTCCTGCGTCATCAACGTCGACGACAAGATTGGCGTGCAGCTGAGCCACAATTTCGGAAGGATTTTCATCGCTGCCGCCAGAGACGCATCGATACGAGACTGGGTCGATGCGCTTCAAGTCGTTGCATAGCGTGGTTGCTATGTGGGAGTTCGAGCGAATGAGCATGCCGCCGCGTTTCACATCAAATGGCAATAACACAGATTGTGTGGAAGGATCGGCAGAGGGGATTGAGTTGTCGCGCTGGGGATTATCCGGTTGCCACCTAATTGCTGGGCGTATCGATGACTCGGTAGAGGGTATTGGGTTGCCGTCAGTGGCATCGCGCAGCTGAGTTTTGACGGAGATGAATGCTGCGACCAAGATTGCCGCAATGATGCCCAAAATCGTGATTCGATAACCGAGCGAAGCATTGCCCACACGTGGGCCCCTAACCTCGAACAATCGCGGATCACGTCCAGCAAGATATAGCACGAGTGATGCGGCTTCGCGTCGCCCTGTGGAATCGTTTTCATCACGTAGATCGAGCGTTCGTCGAACCGCATCGACAGAGGCTGCGACGTCGCCCTGATATGGGC
>DAOMZH010000738.1:0-5762 GCA_035437985.1 Polyangium sp. (in: bacteria)
CGCGGACCATGGGTCGTCTTGACGAACGCTCGAAGACACGCACCAAGTCCAACGAATCGTGCGCGTCGGGGAGCAGAAGTGGTCCCGCGACAAACGCACCCGTACCTCCGGTGAGGCGCAAGAACATGGCCAACGCGCCTTCGCTCCGCACGAGACCCAAGCCGGAGAGAATGCCTGCAGCTTGGGCACTATCGAGTCCCGCGGGCCAGTCGACGACGGCCACACTGCCGCGCGCAGGACCATCCCAACACCCAAATCCGAGCACGATGGCCAGAAGCATCGACAAGACGGCCGCGCCGCATCCGCCTAGTGCAAGCAAGAGTGCACGCAGCCAGCGCGGTCGGTGCTTCGAACGCGTCGATGTTCCCGACGAAGCTCGTGACGCGCGACGCCGGGCAGGTTTTGGCGCCTGGGAAGGCGGACGCGTCGATGGGCGGGCGGTCATGGCGCTTGTCCAAATGCAGAAAGCTTGGTGAGCGTCAAGCGTCCGATGAACGAAGCCTGTTTGCCTCGCATCGAATAGCGAAGTTTTCACGCTACGGCGCGCATCGTGATATTGCCTGACGAACAGGAGCCTTTGCCATGGCATCCAAGGCCGTCGTCGATCGTCAACGAGCCGCGCGAACCATCGCCAGTGCCGCGTATACCTATTCGGCCGATGCTGCGACGCGCGTCAAAGAAACCCTGTCCCGTTATGCCAAACCCGGCGAACAAGTCCCCGACATTCAGCTCTTGTTGCGGCTCGTCGGACGCATGGTTGCCTCGGAAAACGAAGCGCTGAATCGCGCAGACCTGGCGCACGAAGCGGAACTCGCCGATGACACGGAACCGCGCAAACTGCGAGATGACGCGGCCGAAAACATCCGCCGCATCTTGAGTGATCTGCGCACGGCGCTCGAGACGACGCACGGAGCGGTTGCGCTTTCGCGTGTGCATTTGATGGACAACGTCCCCACCGATCCGTCAGCGCTCGCGATGCTCGCGCGCACGGTTCTGACGCAATTGCGAGACGATACAGTGAAATTTTCGGCGCCCCGACGCCGGGGTTTGTCCGTGGACCGAACCGCTTTCGCCGAAGAACTCGCGACGGAACTTCCAGTACTCGACAAGGCGCTCGCGGCGGTTGCGCGGGAGGCTCGCGAAGCGGAAGTGACGCTCCGGGCGAGACGTTTGGCAATGGAGGCAAACGATCGGGCATTTTCCCGAGGGGCCGCGTTCTTGTCGGCGACGTTTGTCCTCGCTGGACTCGACGAACTTGCTGGAAAAACCAAGCCCTCGACTGGTCATCCAGGACAAACTCACGAGTTTGCCGCAACGATAAGCGCGGACGTCGAGACCGACGCGCCCTGATCACGTCGCTTCTTGAAGTCATTCGTTTGTGCTCCAATGAAATGGCCGTGTCTTGCCGTGGGCCCGCGCGAACGTCGACGTTCGCTGCACCGAGGCACAACTGGTAACCGCTGGACATCGTCCCCCATTAGTTACCAGCCATGGTGGTAACTGGTTACCATATGCTTCCCTAGAATCTCGTAAACATAAGCTGGTCCGAAGCTTGCCTATGGTGTTACCATGGAGGCAACGATGGTAACTCGGAAGCAACGTACATTCTCGCTCCTCGCTCTGTGTTCGATCGGTTTGTGGAACTGTGGAAACGCAGTTGTCACGGGTGGCGGGACGCCGGATACGCGACCGGACACGCCTCCGGAGATGCCTCCACCGGACGATGGAATTGCGCGTTATCCGGGCACCGGGTTTGTCGTTCATGAATGGGGGACGGATACGATCGTGGTGGGTTCGGATGGATCGGTGCAGCGTGGATTGCACCACGAAGAAGAGGATCTGCCCGGATTCGTTTACGATCGAATGAAAGCGGGGACGCTGGAGGGGTCGACATCGGTGGCGGTGAAAATGGAGACACCTGTCACGTATTTTTATTCGGCGGTGCCGCGCAAGGTGAATGTTGCCGTGGGATTTCCCCAAGGCGTATTTACGCAATGGTATCCCGCGGGAATGACCTTTTGGCCGCCGATTGCAGGACCGTATAGCGTCGCGGGCCTCGACACGCCGACGGATCCGGTGTTCAATTTGGCGTTTCCGTTCTCGACGCCCGCATGCTCGACGAAATATGGGTCGGTGGGCAATGGATTGCTCGATTGGGGCGCGATCGATATTTTGGGACGTGATGATACGTCGGCGAATTTGCCGGAAGCGTCGCTCGAAACGTTCACGTGGGGATATGCGCGTAATGTCGACTCGAATGCGGTGCGCATTTCTCAATCGCCCGGTGCGCTCGTGCAACCACAGGACGAGAAATTCCTCTTTTACCGGGGGTTGGGTAATTTCGATTTGCCCGTGCGCGTGTCGATTCCCGAGGGTACGTCCGTGAAACTCGAAAATACCTATTCGGAAGCCATGAGCAAAGCATTTGTCGTGCGAGTGGGCGAAGGAAAAGGAGTTTTTGTTGCGCACGATGGTGGTTTGCCTGCGAATTCGGCCCTCGATACGACGATTCCGTCCTTGGAAGGGGCGAGAGACTTGGGAACGTTTACGAATGCATTGGCTGAGGCCGTGACGCAAGCGCTGGATCAAACGGGGCTTTACCACGACGAAGCGTTGGCCATGGTGGATACGTGGAAGCGCCAATGGTTTGGCACGCCAGGCATTCGAGTGTTTTACTTGATACCGCAATCTTGGACGGACGCGTCGATTCCGCTCACCGTGACGCCAGCACCGGATTCGAGTATCCGGGTCATGATGATTCGGGTCGAAGTGATTGCTCCGGAAGACGAAACGATCGATGTGAATCACGTTCAATTGCTGCAAGATCCAGCCACGGCTCCCGAAGCCGAAGCATATTTCCAGGCGCTTGGTCGTTTTGCGGAACCACGTTTGCGTCGAGCCTTGTCCATTCTGCAAAGTCCCGCCTATGCCGACTCATTCTTGGCCCAGGTCACGAGCGCGGAAACGCGCGTGGGCATGGGCGAATAATTCCCGACACCATGACCACGAGCGGCCCGGCCTTTTTTCATCGACGGTACACACCTGGCCCTGAATTGAGTCGAGGGGCGCAAGGTATCGTCGTGCGGGTGACTGACCGCGAAAATCCAGCCTTGCCGCTCGTGGCTAAAGTTTGGCAGGGTAGATCCATTCTAGTTTCCTCACTGCACGGTGAATTCGCACTTTTGTCGCGACTCTGCATTCCCGGTTTGGTGCGCGCTCATGACTTGGCGCGTTGTGAAAAGACCGGCACGCCATTTCTCATCGAGACATTCGTCGATGGTCCCGAGGTTCGGGAGTGGTTCGACGCCATTGCGGATCGCAACAAGGGGACCCATGTTTTGTTCGTCCTCACCGCGATCGCTTCGACTTTGGCGCGTTTGCACGATTCCGGATTTCTGCACGGCGACCTGAAGCCGGCGCACGTGCGAATGGTGGGTGCTGGACAAACCATTGTCCCGACGTTGCTCGACTTGGGTGTTGCCGTCTCGAATGCGCGAATCGACACTGCGCACATTGCATATACCCCGGCGTTTGCAGCACCCGAGGTTCGAGCAGGCGCACGACCTGCGGCCACGACCGATTTGTACGGACTCGGAGCCACCATCCTGACGCTCGTGACGGGCAATCCCCCGGGCAAACGATTGCGACGACGCCTTTTTGAAGAGGTTCCGTGGTTAGCGCCGGTCGTTGCGACTTTGGTCGACGACCTACTCGCGGAACACCCTGGAGATCGGCCGCAGAGTGCGCACGAAGTGGTGCATCGCTTGGGCCTCAGCCGTCTTGCCCCGCCCGTACCGCCCTTGCCTATTGGTCGAGAAGACGAGCTTCAATGGTTACGCCAAGCCAAACCAACGGCAATACGTTGGATCATTGGGCCGAGCGGTTCTGGAAAAACCCATTTGGTGCGCGAGCTTCATACACAGCTATTGCTTCAGGGACGCGACGTACGCCGCCTCCAATTTCCGGTCGTGGGTGATACCGTCGGCAAACTCGTCGCTTATTTGCGCGGAAATGCATTTTCCCTGCCCTTTGCATTTGCCAACCATCCAGTTTCGGCGCCAGTAGTCATTCTCGACGATGTACACCACGCACCCGAGGAATTGGTAACCGCGCTGGATGTGTTTCGTTGTCGAGAAGCTGGCATCGACCTGCCCATCGAGTTTGTCGTGACCGCCCGAGAAGGGCCGCCACACGCACCCGCGCTGCGCCTCGAACCACTAAGGGATGCAGCATTTACGCAGCTTTGCCAGACCTTTGGAATCGTGGATCCCGAAAAGATTCACGCCCTCGCGACGGCGACGGAGAAAAACCCCGGTTGGCTTGTGGCTTCCCTGGGGTCCGTACCTCTCGAAAAGGATGCGATCCTCGAACGCGCGCGAAGTTTGTCCGCCGCCGCGCAAGATTTACTTGCCATATTGGCCCTTTCCCGAGAAGAAGTACCTGAACGCGTTTGTCATCGTTTCATGAAGACCGTTGTGGATGGCACCGATCCTCTGGCCGAGCTTTCCGCAGCAGGTCTCGTGACGCGACGAATGACGCCGGCCGGGTTCTGGTATTCGCTTTTCAGTCCAAACCTGGCCAAGGATTTGGCCCGCGTTTTGGGCAGCCCTGAATGCTGGAACAAGGCAAAAAACGCCTGGTTGGACGAAGAAAGCATTCCGACGTCGGTCTTGCTGGAGCTTGGCACTGCCGAGTTTTCAGGCTCGGAATCCGTTGAGCTTCTCGTACGCACGTGCACGCAAGCGCACGCGGAAGGCATGAGAGGCCTTGAAATCGAGGGCCTTCTCGCCCTCGTAAACATCGAAGCGCAACGAACGGGTCCGCGATTGTTGCAGCTCGAACGATTGCTTCGCGACAGCAACAGGGCATCCGAGCATCCCCGAATTCTCGAATGGCTCAATGCGGCGGCGGAGCGCGACGCGACATTGTTGCCTTTGGTTTTACGGAGGAACGCAGAAAAACTTGCGCGAGAGGGACAAACCGTTGCTGCGGAGGAGGTTGCCGAACACGCGCGGAGAGCCGCGTTCGAAGTAAATGATCCCACTGCCGCAGCACTCGCGATTGCTACCCAGGGCGTTGTGGCACTCTACCGCGCTGATTGGGCGAAATCTGAAAAGTACCTGAACCAAGCGCATGATGAATTGGAAAATGCGACCGGCGTGGATGCTGAGGAAAAGGCGCGCATCGACCATAACATTGGAGTGGTCGCGTTGTATCGTGGGCGCATTGAAGAAGCCATTGGCGCATTCGAGCGAGCGCTTGGAACGAAGCGCCAGCTTGGCGATCGCGCAGGTATTCGATCCTGCTTGCTGAACCTGGGCTTGGCCCTGGCCAAAGCGGAACGTTATGACGCGGCGGAGCAAGTATTGGAGGAATCGTTGGCCCTCGCTCGTTCGCTACGACAAACAGCAGGAGAAGGTTGGTGCTTGGTGGCGCGAGCGGACGTATGCATTCGGCGTCGCAATGTGGCGAAGGCGCGAGAATGGCTAGCGGAGGCAACCCAGCTCGAAGCCGCATTGCCTCAACCCATTCGGGCCGACTTGGCACTTTTGCAAGCGGAGGTCGGTTCGCTCCTCACCACACAATTTCAACTTGCGGCCATGGCGCGAACCGATCTGCCAGAACCACAACGAATGGATTTTTATTTGTTCATTGACGAGTTTCAGAATTTCTCTACCGACGCCTTTGCTTCAATCCTGGCTGAGGCCCGTAAATATCGTCTCTGCCTGACACTTTCGCACCAGTACATTGACCAGCTATCG
>DAOMZH010000739.1:0-5750 GCA_035437985.1 Polyangium sp. (in: bacteria)
AAACCGAGCCTCTCGGTCATCAGTCGCGAAGGTGATCCTGCACCGGCCATCGCCATCGTGTTTGCCACAGGTCTCGGATCGTTGCCGACTGCGGCTCTGTCGGCAGTCATCGAAGCGCGTTTGTCCGCCGCCGGTTTTTCCACCCGTGTGCGCGCGCATCGCAGTGCGTTTCGCGTCGAGTTGTTCGTGGATGCGCCAGCGCGTGTCGGGCCATTCCTTGCCGCCTTGTCGCGCGCCATGCGCGAGCCGCTCGTTGCGGGTGGACCCGAGATGCCCCTCGTCGCCAAACGTGTCGACGCAGTTCAAAAGGCTCCCCTCGACGCACCCGAGCTCGATCCTGTCGCTGCATGTACAGGTCAACCGGGACTCGTTCCTGGGCAAACACATGTCGATCCGTCGACGCCAGCGTTCCTCACGCAACTCGAAACGCAGCGTCGAGAAGCCCTGAATGCAGGACGCGTTGCGGTTGCAGCGACAGGTCCTGCGGCGTTTGGATCGTTGGTGGTTCAAGAACTTTCGCGCACGGAAGATTGGCCTGTTGGTAGTCCGATTGTCGACAACGCTCCGGCCGCAGACACTTTGTCGACCTACGTCGTTCCTCCCACGGCCAAACCTGGTCGAGTTGTCGTCGCAGTTCGTCTTGGTGATGCGTTTGCCGCGGTGACCACCGCCGAACGACTCGCTGCTCCAGGCTCGGCTTTGCGTGGTCGTTTGTCTGGTTTGTCGAATCCTTTTCGTCCCGTCGAGATTGCTGGTTTCGCGCGGCCGTACGGAGGTTGCATCAGCATCACGCTCGATGCCGACGAACACGTTGGCCCAAGCAGCCTCGAACGGGCTGCTGCCCATGCTGCGGCCGTTGCGCGGCACGAGATCAATATCGAGATGGCGACACCGCCGAGTACATCGGCTGTTGCGCGGCAAATCTTGTCCGCAACGGATCCTCGCGACGTTGCTTCACGCGCTGCATGGTGGGCCCTGTCGACTCCTCTTCACGGCGTGCCGCCACGAGCTGCAGTCGTGTTGGGTATGCCTCCCGCGCCAGGACTTTCGGCCGCGAGTTCGCTAGGACGAACGTTTTCCCAGGAACATGAACGCGTTCTTTTGACGATGGGCAGTCAGTTTGCGGATCGTCGATTTGCCGTCGAGCGTGGCCAAGGTGAGTTGTGGGTGCTGGTTGGCAGTCCTTGCGGTGTGGCGGAGGAAGGTGCGCAAGATGCAGGGTTCACTGCGCTGTCGTTGTTGTCAGCCGTAGCGGCGCAAGGTTCGAGTTCGGGGGTGACGCTCGAGCCGTGGGTTGGTGCGGAAGGCGTGGGTCTCTTCGCTCATGCGCCGCCGAGGGACGATCGCGAAACGCCGACCGAGTTGGCGCGACGTGTTGGGGATGCAGCCATGCGTGCGCTTTCGCCAGCGAGCGCGACGACTGCATCGATCGTCGAAGCGCGCACGTCGCAACTCACCTACCTCGAACGCTCTACAGGTCGTGGAGGGATTGCTTTCGAGGCGCTACTTGGTTCTCTTGCTCCCGAGCATCCTTCGTGGATCGAGCCTTACGGTACGTACACGCGGGTCGGCACGTTGACGCTCGATGTTACTCGGTTGCGGCTCAGGTCTCTGGTCGAAGGTCCGATACGCGTCGCGGTGCTTGCGAACGTGGATGTTCCTCAAGCGAGTGAAGTTGCGTTCTCGGTTGATCGTTGGATTTCGCCACGAGACACGATGCGCATGTGTCCTTCTCCGATGGCGTTGTCGGCGTCGACGGTGCATGCGGCCAAGCGTCAATTGCCGCGCGATGCGGGTTTGGCTCAAGCGTTTGTCGCGGCACCTGTGCCGCCTGTGGGTGCAGCTGGGCACGACCTGGCGATGTTGACGGCGCTTTTGCTTGGTGGTGAAGGTGGTTTGTTTGAACGAACGTTTCCCCCGTCGTCTGGTGTGCGGGTGAATGTTCGCGTGTCCGGGACGACCCGGGCGGCGGCGATGGTCGTGGATTTGCGGGCGCCGGCGGATTTGTTGCCTGGAGCGATCGCCTTGGTGAAGGGTCTGTTTACGACGATGGCGACTTCGGGCGTGGCGCCTGCGGACATGCAACGGGCGATGGACTCGGCGACGCGTCGAGTCTCTGAGCTGCGTTTCGATCCGCACAAGCGGCTGTTGGCTTTGTGGAATGGCCCAACGAGCGTTCCAGCGTCACCACTGACATCGCAGGCGGTATCGATTTTCGTTGGTTCGACGTTGAACGAAGCTTCGTTGGTGGTTGTCGAAGCGTACCCGGACAACTAGCTTTGTCTCTCCGGGGTATCGGGGGCGCAGCGAGGGTCGTAATCACCGGGCCATGCTTCGGTTTGTCTCTCCGGGGGTATGGGGGCAGAGCCGTCGGGTCAGTCTCTTTGGCGCAGCCAAAGAGATTGTGAGACCCGACGGCGAGCCCCCATCGCAAACCAAGCCTCGCGTAGCGCGCTTGTTAGCGCGCGGAGCGAGCGTAGTAATCACCGGGCCTTGCTTCGGTTTGTCTCTCTAAATCATGTCGTCGGCTTCATCCAAATCGTCGTCGGCGTCGTTCGACACCACGTCGTCTTCTTCGCCCTCGTCATCGAGGTCCGCAGCATTTACGAGCGGCAGACGGCGCTTGCCCACGGGACCTTCTTCCACGTAGTCACGGAGCGAGTTCATGTCGTTCAGCGCTTCGAGTTTTGCGAGCGCGCGAACTTCGACTTGTCGAATACGCTCGCGGGTCAGGTTCATGATCGCGCCGACGTCTTCGAGCGTCGTGCCTCCGCGATCCGCCACATCGAGCGCGCAGCTTTCACCCATCTCCCACAGATCGAGGTCCGGGAAGTTCAGCTTGATGGCTCCTGTTTTCGCGGACACGTCGAGGAACAGGTGGTGTTTGCACGACACGTACGGACAAGGACGAGGACCATCGATGCATTGCGATCGGGTCTTCGGCTTCCAGTACTCCATCTCCGGATAAAGGAGACGGCCTACTTCCAGCTCGCGCTTCGTCATCCGTTTTACGCTGATCGTCCGCGCGCGAACCTCCCGCTTGCGGCGCGATCGACGTTGTTCACGCGTCGTTGCCGTAGCCGAGGTTGCAGGTCGCGGTTTCAACGCCAACGCGCCATCGACCAAGTGCTCGTCGCCGGTCTCGGAGTCGTCGTTCGAATCGTTGTCCATGTCCATGTCGAGCTCATCGAGGTCCGCGTAATCGTTGTCCATCATCGTTGCCATGCGCTGCCTCCCGCCTGTGCCTTCCGTCTTGCGCGCGCACGTTCCCCTTCTCGTTCAAAGACCGGCCCGAACGAGCAAAGAGTCCTGCACCCTGTGCAATTCGTTTGTCGAACTCAACCCGAATCGAGACGAACAGCCGTCTCTTCATCGGCTACGAAACTTCATGCACCGCACTAACCTGCGCGCGGTGAAAACCTTTTCGGCCTACGTCCCCGTTGCCCTCGCCCGTGAAAGTCGAGCCGCAGCCATGAGACGTTCTTCGATCGCACTGAGCTTCGAGACGAGATCCTTGGCAAGCCTCTCCGCCGTGAAGAGCTCGCTCTGAATCGCGCGATCGGCCGTATCGCTTCTTCGTTCCTTGGCGGCATCGCGCAACGCGTCGAACACTTTGGAAATCGTGCGTTCGAGCTCCTCGATCTCGCCCCGGACAAACAAAAACTCCCGCTGAATCTCTTCGATCGTGTAGTCCTGCGCCATCATCTCCTTGATGCGCTGAATTTGGCGCACCACGGTCGCGGGATAGAGGCCTTGGGAACCCTGATGCTTGCCCTTGCGGCCCACGCGAACACTGCGCGGAAGCAGCCCGAGCTGTACGTACTTGCGAAGCGTCGCCTCGCTGAACTTGATGTCGTGCGCCGAAAAGATGTCCAGAATCTCGGCCGACGTGATGCCTTGCTCGTGCTCGCGCTCGAGCGCGTCGAGCGCTTCGTCCGATATCTTCTGCAACATTCCTTCAGCCACGACCCAGTGCTCCCAACCAGTGATAGCGAATGTATTCCATTCAGTGGAATACAGTCAAACTATCGCTCCGGAATTATCAGCGAATGTGCCGAAATCGCAGCAACTGATCGGTTTCGTGATCGTGGTCGGACATATTCTGTCCGCTTAAAGAGGTAATTTTCTTGACGCCTCACGATAGATCTGGATCGCCCGTGTTTCTTACGATCGGTCGTTCCGGACCAACCACCTGCGTCATGCCCTCTGACTGGTAGGCTACGCGTTGCATGGTCGCCAAAAATCTCGACCACCGTGGTGAACCGCTGTTCCGAGACGTGAATGCTCGGGGCGTGCGTATGCGTGTGCTCGAAGCTGGTTCAGGACCTGCGCTGCTTCTCGTGCACACCTTTCACACGAGTCATCGTTCGTTCGAGGACGTCATCGAGCCACTCGCGCAGCACTTTCGCGTCATCGCCCCGGACTTGCCGGGCTTCGGCGAAAGCGAAAAACCTAGCCCAACGCGTTATTCGTACGGCGTCGAAACATTCGCCGAATCGATGGCTGATCTCATCGCGGCCTTCGGTGTCGGTCGTGCGCATGTCGTTGGACACGGCATGGGTGGCGCCATCGCTCTCACGCTCGCGGCTGAACATCCCGAGCTCGTCACCCGCCTCATCGTTGAAGATGCGCTCGTCTACCCTTTCCCACTCAGCTTCCGCGCACGACTTCCGTTCGTGCCTGTGTTCGGTGGAGTCATCTTCAAGCAGCTCTACGGGCGTCGCGGATTTCGGGCCTACTTTCGTGACGAATTCTTCCGTCCCGGCGCGGAAATTCCCTACGACCGCATCGATCAACACTACGACTTTTTCAACGGTCCTTCGGCACGCGAAAGTGCGTACGCGGTGTTGCGATCCGTTCTCGACACTCGGCCCATCGTCGCCCGTTTGACGCGCATCACGACCCCGACACTCGTGATGTGGGGACGCGACGATCGCATCTTTCCGGCCGCTTATGCGCAGCGTTTGGTGCGCGCAATGCCGTCCGCGAAACTCGAGATCATGGATGCTGGACACGTTCCGCATGAAGAACGTCCTCGCGAAGCAATCCAAGTGATCAAACAATTCTTGGAGGGCAAACGTTGATGTTGCAACGCGCTGTGCGCACCGCTCTGCGAAGTCGTGCTGCACGCGTTGGAGTCATCCTCGTTCTTGCTGTCGTCAGCTTTGCGATCGTGGGCCCTGTCGTTGCCCCACATGCCCCCAATGCGAATGATTTTTCGCTGGTACGTGATGCAAACGGAGCACCGCCTGGGCCGTCGCTGACGCACTGGCTCGGCGTGGATGCGCTGCATCGTGATGTCTTCGCGCGTCTCGCTCACGGTGCGCGCACGTCTCTGAGCATCGCCATTTTCGCGACGCTCATCGCCACGTTCATCGGGACAATCGTTGGTGTTTCGGCTGGATATGCAGCCTCGCGACGCGTGACGGCGATCGATGTTTCGCTCAGTCGAATGGTCGACGTGCTCCTCGCCTTGCCGTTTCTTTTGGTCATCACCGCCATCAGTGCGGCGGTGGGACACACGACGTCTTTGACCATCTTGTGCGTGCTTGGTTTGTCGGGATGGGCCGGCGTAGCGCGCGTCGTGCGAGCCAAAACGATCCAAGTCTGCACGCTCGACTTCATCGTTGCGGCCCGCGCGATGGGCGGTCGTGCGTCACGGGTCATGCTGCGTCACGTGTTGCCCAACGTAGCGAGTGTCGTCATCGTCATGGCCACGACCAGCATCGGACAGATGGTCTTGGCCGAAG
>DAOMZH010000740.1:0-5746 GCA_035437985.1 Polyangium sp. (in: bacteria)
GGCGCAACGGGCGCAACGGGCGCAACGGGTGCCGACGGCGCACAAGGTCCCATCGGCCCCACGGGCGCTACAGGTGCAACCGGCGCGACCGGCGCAACAGGCGCACAAGGTCCGATCGGACCCACGGGCGCTACAGGTGCAACCGGCGCGACCGGCGCAACAGGCGTGCAAGGTCCCATCGGCCCCACGGGCGCTACAGGTGCAACCGGCGCGACCGGCGCAACCGGCGCAACAGGCGCAGCCAATGCGAACGGTACAGCCGGCCAGGTGGCTTATTTCAATGGGCCAACCTCCGTCGTTTCCAGCCCGAACCATCTCTGGGATAACGTCAACAACATCCTTACCGTCTCTAGCGGTGCCGCGGGTGGCTCTGCCATCATTGGCACCAACTCGGCCGCGACAAACGCATCCGTCGGTGTCCTTGGCCTTGCCAGCGGCAATGCCAACGTATCCGGCGTCCAAGGTCAAACCTCCTCCACCACGGCCGGCGCATCCGGTGTTTCCGGGTTCGCAACCGCGGCCACAGGCAATACCTTCGGCGTTTATGGCCAGAGCAACTCCCCAACGGGCTCGGGCGTCGTCGGTTTTGCCAATGCCGCCCAAGCCACCGGCGTTTTCGGCTCTTCGCAGGTCGCCGGGACCACCGGAGGCAACTTCGGTATCGTTGGCATAGCCAACAACAACACCAATTTCAGCAATGGCGTCGACGGCGAGACCTCGACGGCAGGCATGGACGGCGTCCGCGGTCTTGCCTTGGGCACCACCGGAAGTATGGCCGGTGTCGTCGGCGTCAACACCTCCACCGTCGGTGGCAATGCGAACGCATTCGGGGTCATTGGCCAGGCGAGCGGCGTCGCGGCAAGCGCTGGCACCCAGCATATCGGCGTGTTGGGCAGCGCCTCGGGCGCGCAATTCAACGCAGCCCTCTTCGCAAACGGAGGCGAAACGGTCATCACGAACAGCAACACCATCTCGACCACTCCGCAACTCCCCAGGAGTTGGAACGGGTCGATGTTCCTGCAAGCAGCTTCGGCCACCACCACGGGTGGACGCATTTGGTGGCAGAGTAACGGCTTTATCTTCTTCGTGAACTCCACGGGTAGCGCCGACTATTCCGAGTTTTTCGCGACCGCCGATCGCTCCCTCGCGGTCGGCGAAATCGTCGCGCTCGACCCCGAGCGGGCCAATAGCGTCCGCCGCGCACGCCCAAGTGATCGCGGCACCACCGTCGGCGTCGTGTCCCTGGGTGGCACTCGCTACAACAACAGCGCCAAGGGAGATCGCGACGAAGATCCCGATTACATCAACGTGGGTATGTCCGGACAAGTTCCCGTTCTCATTTCCCTCGAGAATGGCGACATCAAGCCCGGCGATCCTCTCACCCTGTCCACACGCGTTCGCGGCCGCGCCGTCAAGGCTCTCGGCCCTGCGCGAATCGTTGGTTATGCCATGACGCACTTCCCCTATGTCGAAGGGGAAAAAGACTACCTTGAAGATATCATGGGCGGCTCGCTCCAACGCCTCGAGGCTCCCCACGTCATGATTTACCTGAACGTCGGATGGAACGAGCCCACCGCGGAGCTCGGCGACGGCGAAGAGCCCGAACCGCTCGAATCCGAACACGAAATGCGCGCCCGCTTGAACCTTGAAATCGTCCCGCCGGGACAAGAGGACATGCTGCGCCGCGAAGCGCTCATCAAGGATGCGCAAAAGCAAAAAAACACCGACCCCGCACCGCAACACATCTTCGGTGAAACCCGGCCGGGACAAGCAATCTTCGCCCCGCAAAGCTCGCCGGACGAACCCGACTTGCTTTTCACCCCCAATACCGATAACGTCTCGCAGTGATCGAATCAGGCCAGTACGAAGTGTGTCGGCATTCTACTGGCCTTTTTTCGAGGACGCGGGCGCTCAGGCCGCTTTGGATCCTGCTTTTCGCCCTCGCTGCAGGATGCGACCGAACCGCGCAAGCCCAACTCGACGACCACCTGCAACGTGGTGACAAGGCTCTCGCTGAAGGCCATTACGCGGAAGCCCTCACTGCTTACCGTCACGCCCATGACCTCGCGCCTACATCTGCCCAGGTCCAGCGAGCGCAGATGTGGGTGCGCGTGGCGCTCATGGCCGATCGACCAAGCAACATCGGTCCTGAATCCTTGGAGGATATCGCCTACGAAGCGAAGGTTTTACTCGACGCACCCGACACAGGTGAACGTAAGCGCGCCATATGCCTCGCCGCGCTGGGTAATCTTTTCGCCCGAAAAGGTGATTTCGATCAGGCAAAAACAAAGCTCGTCGAGGCCACCAAAGCCGACTCGACCTCGGCCATTGCTCATGCGGCATTGGGCATGCTGCTCCTTGGTCGCACTGATCAGGTTGCAGCGGCGAAGGTGGAACTCGAGCTTGCCCTTCAGCTCGAGCCCAAGAGCGTTACCGCGCTTTTGGGGATGGGTCGCGCCAAACTCGCCGAGGGGGATCTGCCAGGAGCCATTCGCCAATTCGAAGCGTCGTTGGTCGACAGCGATGATCCGGTCACGCGCACGATGATTGGCAATGTACGGTTTCAGCAACATCAATATGCCGAGGCTGTCGAGCAATTGACCCGGGCGGTGAATCTGGATCCGAAAAGTGCCGACGCTTTTTCTCTGCTGGGCCAAGCGCAGCTCGGCCAAGGGAAGCTGGACGAGGCTGAGCAAGCATTGCGGGCTGCGCTGCAAATTCGTCAGGATGAACAGACGACGATTGCTTTGGGTTTTACCATGGCGCGGATGAAGCGTTCCGAGCAAGCTCTCGCCATATTCGGACAAGTGCTCACGACAAACCCCAATGCCGCTCCGGCGCTTTTCGGCATGGGAATCGCCAATGAAGACCTCGGTCGTACCGAACAAGCGATTACAGTTTATCGGCGGGTGCTGGACCTTCCTGCAGAAGGCCAACAAAAAGCTGTGGTTGCTGAGGTGCAGAAGGAGACGAGAGGACGGCTTGCGCAGCTCACGGCGGCCTCGTTGGCAACATCGGCGGCGACATCGGCGAGCGCTCCGGCATCGTCCCCACCGCCCCGAGCCGCGCCTCCTTCGACATCGCCATTGGGTCAACGGCAGTAAAAGGTGCGGGCCACCAACTTTACTTCGCCAGTTCGATCAATTTCTTCAAGAGTTCCGGGTCAAACGTTCCTTGCGACAAACGCTTGCCCACATCGATCAAAACATTGGCCCATTTTTTCTTTTCGTCGTCGGTCAGGGTCACGACGGTCATTTTTTCTTTCAAGCGCTCGAACGCAGCATTGTCTTCCTTGCGCACACGCGCCGAGAGCGCCGCCCCCGCTACTTTGCCGGTCGATTTCAGAATCCCGAGCAAATCTGGGGGCAATGCATCGAGCCGCGCTTTGCGGAAAATCATGCCGCCAATCGCCATGACGGCACCTTCGGACGCAATGTGCGTGAGCTTCGGGGCCCATTGCAATTGTTCGGCGGCAATGGCTGGAGCACTCAAGACATCAATCGATCCCGTCCCCAAATTCCCGAGGACCTCTGCGGCACTGAGCGGCACGGGCGTGACGCCTCCAATCACTTGATAAAGCGCAGGTCCAATGACGTCTTCGCGCCAGGTGAGCGGTTTTTTCCCGCGCAAATCATCGGGCGTGCGCACGGCAAATCCCCGGCTCATCATGCGGACCACGCCAATATCGCCCCAGCCTCCCAAGACAAACCCGGCGTCGAGCAGCCCTTTTTCGAATTCGGCGCTCAGGGCATCTCGCGCCCGGTCGAGTTTTTCCCAGGTGCGAAAGAGTCCCGGCAATTGCAAGGTCAATATCGGTCGATACACCTTGCTCAGACCAACGGACGTCAATGCTGCGGCATCGAGCTGCCCGGTCTTCATCTTGCCGACCATGGTGGCTTCATCGCCTTGAATGCCGTTGTAAAACACTTCGAGCTTCAACTGTCCGCCACTTTTTTCATCGACAGCTTTTTCCCAGACGCGATAAACCTGCCCCCACAAGCTGGCTTTGGGCGCCATGGTGCCAATACGAATGATTTCCGTAGCATTCGCGCGATTGGGCACGAGCGCCAAGGAAGCAGCAGAGGCCGAAGCGGCAAGGAACGAGCGGCGAGTCAAAGGCGTTTTCATAGGCGATCGATGCAGTCGAGCACATGTCGACGCGGGAGTAAACCCTCATGTCGAAGATCTCTGGCAAGCGTTGGGCCCAGCGTCCGCCAAAACGCGGAGGACGCGGCAATGCAAGTGCCGACCAGGTTTGTGACGAGGACAAACTGTGGCGTACGGTGGACGTGGCGAAAAGAGCGCCGCGCAAATGAGGACACTCAAGGCGGAGGACTCTTGCCCCGGGAGGGCGAAGGGTGGTAAAGGAGGCGCAGAAACGAGGCTGAGTGTGACCAACGCGTCTGTGAGCGAGATGTCCGATGAGATACCTGGTCCAAAAGCGACCAAGGGTCCCCGTTTCAAAGCCGTCGAAATCAAGTCATTTCGAGGCTTGCATGATGTTCGGCTCGATGGTCTTTCCCGGGTTAACATCATTGCAGGGAAAAACAACGCGGGTAAGACGAGCGTCCTCGAGGCCCTTGCGGCGTGTTGCCATCCCGTCGACGGGAAAGCGTGGATCGACATGGTGTTGCGCCGCGGTTCTCGACTCCCGCTAGATCAGCAAATTCGCCAGCTTTTTCCCAGCGATCCCGAGGGGATGCCGGTGCGCAACATCGAGCTGTCGTACGAACGAAGCGGAAGTCCGCCGCAGTGGCGTATCGAGGCTCGCTTGGCCGAGCGGCAAGAACTCGCGTCGGAGATACCTGATGAAGAGCTCACACTTGCCAACGCGATTCGCACGGTCACGCAGATCGGGCTTTATTTGGAGCCGGTCGGTGCTGCCGCGAATAGCGCGCTGCGTGCGCAGGTCGAATTTTCACTGCGTCCAGGAAAAACGGTTCCGAACGCGCGCTCGGTAGAGGACATTTCGACCGTATCCGTAACCTCGCAAACGCACCGAGCAGAAGGATTTCAAATTGCGTTGCTCGCTAGCTTGGACGAGCGTGCGGCTCGCGACAGCATCCTGACGCTGTTGCGGCAATTCGACGCCGATGTGGAAGATGTCGAGGTTTACGACCCCTCGAGCATTCGTTCAGCGATTCGCATTTGGCACAAGCAAACAGGACCGACACCCATTTCAGCATTTGGTGATGGGTTTCGGCGAGTGCTGACGTACGCCCTGGCTTTGTACCGTTGCCGCGACGGCGGAGTGTTGTTGATCGACGAAATCGAGACGGCCATTCATTACTCGGCGCTTCGTGATGCATACGCGTGGCTCGTACGGTCCTGTGAGGCGTACGACGTACAGCTTTTCGTGACGACGCACAGCTTGGAAGCGATTGATGCGCTCTTGGACGCCACACCGGAGAAATTGGATACGACGTATTTTCGGCTGGAGGCCCGAGACAGGCAAACGCGCGTCATCCGATTCGACGAAGAGGACCTGCGGGCATTGCGTGACGAATTCGGCGACGAGGTGCGGTGATGAGCAAACGATACGCAATGCTCGTCGTGGAGGGGCCGCATGACCGGGCGTTCGTCTGCCGGACGTTGGAGTGCATGGGTTTTACGCGCTTCGACGGTCGTCAAAGCGGGCTCGATACGATCTGGTCGGACTGGAAACCTGCTTATCCAAAGTATGATCATCTGTACTTGCCGCTCGACATGCCCACCATTTTGGACACGGATGCATGGTCGCTTGGGG
>DAOMZH010000741.1:0-5743 GCA_035437985.1 Polyangium sp. (in: bacteria)
ACGGTAGGTCAAACCGAGCAATGCCAATGCGGGCGTAAAGTATTCTAGATGGAAAGTGGCGACGGGAAACAAAGTATCATGAAGATGCAGCGTGGGCGACACCATATTGAGGAACATACGAAGCAGTGCCGCCTGGGCAAACACAATCATCGTGAGCACGTAATACCGACGCGCCCACACATGTTGCGGTTTGCCAGTGCGAATGGCTGCCCATGTCGTTCCAACAAGGATGATGGGCATTATCGGAGCGACGAAGAACGCGAGAGCGGGGACGAGCTCTGACGCCGAGAAAGACGAGGCCGCGGATAGGAGTCCAAATCCGACGAGGGCAAGTCGTGCCAAGGGGCTTAGTTGACCAGACTCTTCCTGGGCGATAGTGGCGAGAGAACCTGCCATCAGTACGTCGAGTGACCACAAAGTGCCACTCATCAAGCCACCCAATACCCCAACTCCATTAAGGATGTAGGCAGTGCCAGTTACAGCAACGCCCCAGGACACGGTGGTATTCTCCCGTAATGCAACCAATACGGCGTAGCCGCCAATGAATGCGTAAGCAATGGCATGCGCGGCGGCGAATACTTGGGTATCCTTGAAGTCTGCTACGGCTAGCGCTGGTGCAGCCGAAAAATACAAGGCGATTATGCTGGCGGCGATCAGTGTACGCTTTCCTGGACGATTTTTACGTTCGATCTGAGAGGCGAACCCAAGGAGAAGGGCGACCGGAATGGGAAGCGCGCCCCACCCATGCACCGTGAATGCCGTGGTGATGGTTTCCGGCGAAAAAAAGTTCGTCGGCTTCAACGCTCCGGGGCGAATCACAAGCCCGGCCCCAATAGTCAGCGCCAACAGCGTCACAAACGCAACGACGGGGAACCGAGCTTTCCAGTCGGGCCGGTGGTGAAGGTTGTTATCGACGCCGTTCATACGCTGCTCACGAGCTCGCGAAACGCGCCCCCGCAGCCACCAGGTGTCGCAGCAATGAACAGAAAAACGGCGATGCTGGGCGAAGACATGACCAGAACTGGAGATAGGAAAACCCAGAAGGTGCGGCATGTCAATGGCGGGGCATGCAGTCCCCTTCATCTCACAAACCAACCTTTCCAAGAACCCCGCCGACGCACCTCGAGCGCCACGTAAAATCAACACCTTGGCCTTCTCGTAACGAGTTCTCGATTGACTCTTCTCGATTGCTCACCCATTCGACGAGTTTCGATAACGAGACCTGCCGCTGCAACAGATCACCACACTCCCTTCGCGACCAGGTTTGTTCACCTGCGTTGCGGAGCAAGTCGATGCCAGCCATTACGTGACGCTTATCCACCGCGTCCGATGACCACCTCTCCCTCCAACATGCACCACTCATCCTCGCACACCACAAAACCTCGATGCACGAAGCCGCCATCGCCTTCCAAAACGACGTTGTCTCGATGGACCAAGCCGATATCGTGTTTTGGTGGGATGACGTCGCCATCGAATCGGACGACATCGTGATTGGACACCCAGTGGTCATCTCTCCGCAGGACGGCGGATCAACGCAACAACGCGTTTTCGTCTTTGCCCAACACGAATTCGCGGTGCGACATCACGAAGTCTCGATTCGACGACGGGCAATCGTCCTATGAACAGGACGACATCGTCCTTCGGGTAGGACGACGTCGTCCTAAAAAATGTCTTGACTGGCCATCTCCATCCTATGCTAGCCTGCATTTTCCTACACAAGGAGGGAACACGGCCCGTATAGAAGGTCCCGCATACACAGGTAGCCTCACAGTTGACCTCACAGACGTGAAAGACTATCTGGTTGATTTGGCACCGAACGCGCTCAAGGGAGCACGTGGTCCGCAGCCTGGTCACGCCGAGGTATTGGAAGAGCTGGCACATGCCATGCCGAGTTATGGTGAAGCGGCGGAGATTCATCCGAGTATTTATCAACGCGTGGTGACTTCAACGACCGGCATTGAGAAGCTTCGGGCGAAAGAAGCAGCACTTTCGAAGCTGCTGGAAGTGGTGCGCGAGTCCCGGGGTCGACTGGAAAACAATGTCGAGGACGATATCAGTACAATGGGTGCGCAAGCGGAAGACAAAGGCACGCGCGGAAAGGAACCGGCCTTGTTGGCGCATTTCGAGAAAACGATTGAATACCGGTCGCAGATTGCGAAAAAGGCGGCGGCTACGCGCAAAAAGGGCGAATCTGGCACGCCGGGTTCAGAGGGGGAAACGGGGGGCTAGGGGGATTGCGGGGCAATACGGTCCTCGGCATTAAAACGTCGCCGGGACCGTATTGCTTCGGTCAGGGAGTCGAACGGCGTGCGGTAAGTTTTACTTGACCCGCGATGAAGACAGGAACAGTGTCCGCCGCGCGAGGAGGATGACGACACGTGGCTGCTTGGCCATCACTGCTTGGTCCGGATGAGAAGACGTGGCGCGCTGTCGTCAAGAGCAATGGGATTGCGGTAGATGCTGCATTGCTCGAGATTGAAGCAGGTCATGTGGATCTTGGTCCACATCCTCTTGGGATCAGTAAAGAAGAGGCCTGGGCATGTGTTGCTTACGCATGCGCTCATTTGCCGCCCAGGTGGCGCGATAATCCACCCGAATAGCGGTCTCGGCTCGTGGTGGGACGAAGCGAATTGGTGAGTGTGTTTCGCCATCATACGGCGGAATCGCAGGTCATGAAGGAGCCGTTCGATTTCAATTCTGCCAAGGTTCTCGTCGCCATTTATGCGGTCGAGTGTGGATTCAAAAGCCTGCTCTTGAAGCAGTGCCGCATGCAAGCGACAAATGAATTGGAATCGAAGTACATTACCCACGATTTGAATATTTTGTCGCAGGCATGTTGCCGAAAGAAATTATTTCCCGAGCAAATGACGTTGCTATCGAAGCACCATATCGCCATCGAGGCATTGCATCAGGCATTGCGTTATGGGCTCCGTCTGCATGATGATTCAAAGAAAAGTATCATCCGAGCCATTCGTATTGCCATCAATTACATCGAGGAGTCCTTGTGAACATCAGGCCGCTCTATACATGGCGTGACGTCGAGCGTGTTCTTGCGGAATCGAATCAGGTGCCTTGGGACGGAGCCGTTGCCGATACCGAAGCTTTGGTGATTTTCTGTCCGCCAAAGAAGGAAGCCGAGTGCCTATCGTATCTGCGTAATCTTTTTGGAGTGCGTTTTCGCAGTGGTGATGGGACAGCTCATCTCGAGCTAATTGCCGCACCTGGCGCACAACGTCCACTTCGGGTTGTCTTCGTTCACGAGGCCCCACCGGTCCGCACGACGCGTACGGTTCGACCGTTGTGGGCGGAGTCTCCGCAAAAGTTCGATGTACCACGGTTTCCCGAGGGAAGTCCGCCCATTATTGCGTTTTATTCGTTCAAGGGCGGCGTGGGACGTACGACCATTTTGCTTTCTGCATTGGGCGCATTGCTGGACCGAAAAAAACCGGCTCGCGTGCTCGTCGTGGATGCGGACATCGAGGCTCCGGGGCTTACGCTTCAAATTTCGGGTACTCAAGATCGGTTCACACTGATTGACTATTTTTCATTGATTCATGATGCAGAGGACTGGACGCAAGAGGCCGTTCCGATTGCCGTGGATCGATTGAATGTCCCGGAATTCGTGGAACTCGGTGTCGGGCGTCGAGAGTTCTACTTTTTACCTGCGTTTCGGTTGCCACAGGTACCGGTGGATCCGAACGAATCCACCCAAGATCAGGCATTGTTCGCGCCGGACGTGCTTCCAGAACATTTGGTGCGGTATCCTGGTCGAGCATTCGTCGTTGGTGATTCATTGGCAGCGTTGGGTAAAGCGCTGAATGTCGATGCGGTCTTGGTGGATTTACGGGCTGGCGTGAGTGAGATTTCGTCCCCTTTCATGCTGGATCCCCGTCTTCAGCATGTGCTCGTGTCCGCATGTGGTTTTCAATCGTTCGAGGGTACGCGCAGTCAGGTTGCTCGCTCGGTCAATACAGCGATGGTGCATGCATATGTGGATATGTGATGCGCGAGGAATGCCTGCAGCAGACCGATAAATGCTGGGAAGACTGTTTCAACCGAAATGCCAGTATCGTATGTGAAGGCTGTTGTCGTGAGCAGGTTTTTCTGTGTTAAAGAATGAAATCAGTTGTGGCCTATATATTTCCAAGCTATTCTCGTCCACGTCACAAGGAACCATGCATTCGCCTGCGAGGATGCCCATGTCAAATAAGCCGTTACTCGCGCCAGAAGCTCCCGGTCGATTACCCGGTGTAGGTCACCTTCTGCCGCTGCTCCGAAACCCCATGGTTTTTTTGCAATCGTTGCGCCCCATTGGCGATATTGTGCGCATTCATGTTGGTCCGTCGCTCGTGTACGTCGTCAACGCGCCGGAATTGCTTTATCAATTGCTCGTCGTGGAAGCGAAGTCGCTCGAAAAAGGCCGAGCATTCGACCGTGCCAAGTTACTCATCGGCGACGCTTTACCCACGGCCGAGGGCGAATTTCATCTGCGGCAGCGGCGCATGATTCAGCCTGCATTCCACCATGAACGAATTGCCTCTTGGACTACAGTCATGAGGGATTGTGCTAACACGCGGATCAACGCATGGCAAAATGGACAAACGCTTCATATTGCGGAAGAGATGCATGAATTGTCATTGGCTGTGCTTCTGAAAACGCTCATTGCGGCTGACCTCGACCCCGCTATTCGGCAGAAATTTTTCGCCGCAACGAGGATTTTCGTAAAAGAATTGACATTTCAACTGCTTTATCCAACAGAAAAACTCCGAAAACTTCCCACGCCCGGCAATCTCCGTTTCCGTCGAGCGACCGCGGACCTACGGAGCGTACTTGATGCGGTCATTGCTGCCTACCAGGCGGACGATAGAGACCGCGGTGATATCTTTTCGATGCTTTGTCGTGCCGACGCCGACGACGGGTATTCAATGACCGATGAACAAGTGCGAAATGAGGGGTTGGCGATTCTCGTCGCCGGAACGGAAACAACGGCGAACACTCTTTCATGGCTATGTTATGAGCTTGGAAAGCACACCGATATCCAAGAACGCGTCCGCGCCGAGATCCGACAAGTCGTGGGAGACCGTGAAATCACTGGGGCGGACATCCAACAACTCCAATATCTCCAGCAGGTCGTCAATGAAACCCTTCGACTGCACACGCCAAACTGGATTCTGACTCGACGTACGAAGAATGATCTGAACCTTGGTGGGATTACCCTTCCATCAGGAGCGGATATTCTTTTGAGTTTGTCGGCGCTCCACCGAGACCCCACGTTGTATCCTGAGCCGATGAAATTTTTGCCCGAGCGTTGGGGTCCACATCGATCGGCTCCGGACCGGGGAACGTTCATGCCATTTGGTGCGGGTATCCGAAAGTGTATTGGTGATGCTTTCGCCAAAGCCGAAATCCTGAACATAGCCGCCATTTTGTTCGCACGTTGGCGAATGACGCTCCATCCCGACGCGAGTGTCCGCGAATCCAAGGCGATGGCCACTCTTCAACCCGTTGGGCTACGCATGATTCCTCACGACGCTCCCAGGGGGCAGTGAAGTCAATGCGTTTTCGTCATTGCCCAATACGAATTCGCGGTGCGACATCACGAAGTCTCGATCCGACGAAGGGCATTCGTCCTATGAACAGGAAGGACGAAGTCATCGTCTGGAAATTGGTTTATGCCGTGGGGCTCTCGAGTTCGTCGCGGATTTTGCGCAGCGGCTCGAGTTCCTGGTTGTAAAACCTTTTT
>DAOMZH010000742.1:0-5740 GCA_035437985.1 Polyangium sp. (in: bacteria)
CGCCAGTGTTTCCCCATCGCGTTTTTCCAAAATGGACAACAATCCATTGCCCATCGCGATCACGCTGCCGACGAAGTCCATTGCTTTCGGCAAAAGCACCGAATACCTATACAGCGGCAAGGGCGCATTCAATTCGGCCAACACCGTGGTGATGTCCAAACCCGCCGCCGCGGCCCGCACGAGTAATGCTGGATCAATGGGCGGCTCGAACAGCGGCAATTGCCGCACATTGCCGTCAATATCCATGCAATGCCGCACCTTGAACAACCTGTCGTCCACCGTATCCCAAAGCCCCAACAATTGCTCATTGATGGGAATGCAGAAATACGACCAAACCGGGAAGGCAAGGTCCTCGGTCTCCGCATTTGCGAGGTTCTCCGGGACCGGCGAAATCAGGCTTTCGATTTCGACGAGTTGCCTTGGTGGGTCCACCGCTACGACCATATCGCGATAGGTCCTGGTCGCGGTTTCACTCTTTTTGATGATTCGGGGCCGTTTACCGAGAATGTCTTGCGCCAGAATGTAGAGCTGCGTCGCTTCATTGATGGCTTCGATCGTTTCGCGCCGGAACAAGCTGTCACCCCATGACAACAGGTGATTGACGTATTTCATCACCACGGCCTTTTGGTAGGCGAATGGGCGCATCCGCGCAATGCGATGCGGATCGAATGGACTCTGCATCCAATACAGCACCAACGCATTGAAGTCGTCCACAGTCGCTTCGCCAAATTGCGCCTCGAGCAAATTCTTGATGAGTTGCGCTTCCGCATTGCTTTCCGAAAGCGTGTCCAAGTTGGCCTGCATCGACGCCAGGCTCTGGATATCACGGAATGGACGGACAAACCAGAATCGTTCTGGACCCAAATTGGGCGGACCCGCTGTGGGGTCGAAAATCGTCCGATACCATCGATCGGCGTCTTCGTACCGTCCATCCTGCGTCAATCGGGTCGCAATCAGCAGCGGCGCATGGAAGAATAATTCCCAGTTGTAGTGGCCGTACGCGCCAATAAACGTGAAGTCGACGTCATCAATGGGGTATGGCGTTCTCACGATGGATTGGGGCCGGTATGTAGTATCGAAAAACTCTTCCTCCAGCAGTTGTACAGATTCGGGCGGACTATCCGCCGTCCACCGCAATAGTCCGTCAAGTCCTTTGCTTTCGAGCGCCTCGATGAAGTTGCATACGTACGGATGGTAAAACGTATGGAATTGGTATTCGATGTTCCAACTCGTATCGGTGGTAATGACCCGGGTGTTCGTGGTCCATTGTTGCAGCGTGGGTTCGAGTGTGGCGGTTGCGTCCGGTCCCAGTCGCGGAGATTGCGTGGGATAAACGAGGTTTGCATCTGGCAATCGCCAGATGAGTAATGGCCGCGCATTCACGAAAAACACGCGCGACCGATCGGAATATGTAAAGACGGCCCTTGGCAGCGTACTGAAAAGGACATTAGGAAGAGCACGACCAATGGTAACGGAGAAGCGACCCGGAGTTCGATGCAAGACATCGACAGCATCGACGGGCCTATCTCGAGTGGCCACGCTCGGAAGCCAGAAGTAGTCATATTGTGGCGCGATCGTCCCTCCGTCTATGATCTCAACCAAGTGCATTCGCCAAGGTGCCGCAAATGCGGGCGTCCATATGCCCAGCTCGAACGTCCCTCGATCCACAAGGTCCATGTCGCCTGTGCATGCATCCAGCACAAAGGACTGCCACCAGCGGATTCGGTTCGGAAAAGTAAAGCGAGTAACCGCAAAGATGTTAATGCTCAAACGGCCGGCGTCGAGCGACGTCGTCAGCGAAATCGCATCTTTTTCCAGGGTGGGTGAGTCGAACGTTCGTCCCGTCGACACCTTCACCGGGGCAAACCCAGTCGACGTCGTGTGTGTCCAGGCCAAACGCATTCGGAACTTGAGCTCAGGGCGCTCTTGGGTGCCCCCGTCTTCGAACACCGGCCAGAACAAGTACACCCGGCGATTCCAGATCGTGGCGAGCAAGTGATCGCCCTGAATGTCGACGTCCACCTTTTCCCACGGCGTCCAATAGGCTCCCCACATGCGCTTTCGGTAATAATACTTGTGGGGCGCTGCGTGCGTCCGGGCAAACATGTGCAAAATGTCGACAAAGTTGCCATCGGCTTGGATTCCAATCTCATGGGTAATGGCTGCGACCTCCAAACGCGCCACGTCATGCAAACTCTCCAAGTATTCGCGATACGCACTCTCCACTGAATCGTTCGTGATTTCGCCTTGGAGCAAACGGCTTTCGAGCGTCTGGAAAAACTCCGATTTGTCCGTGCGTAACTCCGGTTCGACCCAATTCTCGGGATGCACGAAGATCTTGCGACCCGCCTCCCATACCCGATAGTTTTTCAATCGCGACCATTCCAACGCCAATATGCCGCCATATTCCGTGATGTTACCTTCGAGCCCCAGCAAAATACGTTGCACGAACGTTTGCACCGAACCAATCGCCATTTTGATGCGCGAGGTCAGGTGACACGCGCTCATCTCGATGTCGATCAAATGCCGTTCGAATAGCTTGTTTGGCCCATCCAAACCATCCACCGACACGAGGTAATGCACCAGCACGTCACGCTGTTTTTCCCGTAAACCATCTCGAATCTGTCGAGCCGCTTCGGTCCATGACGAATCGCTGTAATGCGTACGCGTTACGCGTTTGATGTCGAGCGCCACGGCCACGGGATCGCTCGTATCGATGTTTGCCCAGGTCCAGGCCTGCTCTGCTGTCGCCCGAAGACGCTTCAGCATTTCCATGCATTCATGCAGGCACAGGTACACGTGCTCCTTCACGCATTGGATCTGCGCAGGAGGCAAACCCGTATAACCAAATCCATGCGTCATCAAGAAGGCGACGTCTGCACGCGACCAACCCGTCAATGCCGCAATTCGGTCAAAGAAAATTTCTTGGTTGATGGCCTGCGTGAACAACCCGCCAATGGCGGCATCGAGCTCGCCCAGCGTCTTCGATTTCTCTGGCAGGATATCACGCAATCGTGCCAGATCGACAAACCGTTCGAGGCGCTGGAATTGGGCACGATAACCACTGTTTCCGCTAGGTTCGTTCAAGGGCTCGAGCGGCATATCGTCGAGGCTCGTCCAATCGCTCGGACGGTCGGCGGGATACATGATTTGCCATTCCGTGAGCCCAAACTGGAGTCGTTGCGTCAACAAGGCGAGTTTGTCAAGGCGCCGCAACGTGCGTTTGCGTTGATCCAGATTTGTTTCGAGCGGCTCGTAGAAATCGGCAATTGCACCCGTCGCGCTGAATTCGGGGGAATGCAGCACGTACTTCAGCAAATGTTGGATAATTGCCGCGTCGATTTTCAAAACGGTGGCCAATTTTTCGCTTATGGCTTCCGCTTGACGCGTGCGCGTAACCTCAAGCGTAACGGGTTCCGGCGCCGCCGCATCGTCCAAGGCGATTTTGCCGGTGATTTCAGCCAATTCGCCCACCAGCGTTCCGGCGGCTTCCTCGGTCATGCCTGCCGTCATTCCGACAGGTACCACATGCCGCGCGAGGTAATGCAATTCGCCCACGTTGAGCGCGGAGGCCTTGATTTCGCGAACCAATTGCACGAATTGCCGCGTCATCGCGGGCGTTACCGTGCCAGCATCGCCCTCGAGCGCTGCATTACCCGACAATTCGCGCAACACGAGGTACTCGAACAAGCTCAGTCCCAAAGCCCGCGCAAACGTCACGATGCGATACAGACGCGAAAGATTGGGCAGGTCCATCGGTGTATTCGCCGGGAACAGTGCGTCCAAACCCATTATGGCTCGCGATACCGGGTCCGACGTGAGCAGCGCGAATTCGGCGGCGGTGATTTGTAAAGCCGCCAGCAGCCCGGGAATATGCTGGTTCAACAACGCGTCTGCGGGAATGTTCTCGAACACCCTAGATTGCGTCAATACCCGAGGCGCAAGAAAAACCTGTTCGTAAATGGATGGGCTCCATTCATTGGATTTCGTTCCCATGTTGCCCCAGAACGGAAGCAATGCGGAAACGGAAAGGCCCAATTCTTCTTTCAATGGCAAAATATCCGCGACATGCCGCACGATATTGGCACTCATGTCTGTCGCGCCAAACGTGCGCGTGATCCGATCCATTTCGGTGATGGTCAAACCGCTCCGCAATCGTAGCCGCAAGAAACGATGCATACGCCCGAGGTTTGTCTCATTTAGACTACTCAAGACCAAATCGTCGATGTTGCATGTATCTTGGGGTGTAAGCGTGAGTTGGGGAAAAACGTAGTCCGTGACGAGCAATTCCCGCAACTCGTCGTACGTAAGGCCAGATTGCTTCAGGAAAAAGGTCACATTCGGCGCCAACTCGCTCGTCGACTGGTTAATCGGCGTCAAATCATCCAACGTCGACACGCCCCAACATTCCAGGGTCGTGGGCAATGTGACACCGTTCGGTTGCGTAATCACTTCCCAGGCTCGGAGCGACAAACCGAGTTTTTCCCGGGCAACTTTATCAGCCGTTTCAATGGGCGCTTGGGTAACGGGGACGAGCAACGTTTCGAGCACCTCATACCGCGGAACGCCAAGTTTTTCGAGATAAACGCGAGCTTCTTCGCCCCACAAATCCCACGGCAAGTCGAAAGGATGCACAGCATTACCCAATTCGACGTACGCCGCCATGTAAGTGGCGGGATCCAGGATTTTGGGTTCGGCCAAAAGTTCGTCGGCGGTACCCTCGGTTGAAATCGAGTTTGGCCAGGCGTGATCAGGTTCGTCGACTTTGTTCGCGATCACCATTTCGAGCACTTCATTCACGATATCGACGTAGGGCAAGGTCGTATTCGTATTGGCGCAGGAAAGCTGGAGTCGCGCGATATCGGGGCGCCGCGCTTCGGGCGCACCGGCGCGATTGTCCATGTCCCCAATGAGCACATCACGTAATGAGAAAAATTCGCCCGCGTTGCTCGTGGGCAGCGTGCTGTTGTATCGCGCGAGCATTTCGAGCAGCTCCACCAGATAGGCCGCTGGGCTGTACACCGATTGGCAATGTTCACACGCACAAGCATCGGGCGATCCGAACAAAGTGGACCAATCTGCCGCAGCTGCATTGGGATTGTCGGAGAGTGTGACGAGGTCGGCCAATGCATAAACCGGCAAACTGTTCAATTGCGCGCTGTATTTGCCGAATAGGGCCGTCGCAGCCCCAGCCGCCCACGCGGCCCGATCGTAAATCTGCTCGGCCCGCGCTGTCGTCATGGTGGATTCGAAACGTGCCACGAATTTCTGGCGGCCGACGCGATGGATGCTGGCCGCAGAATCGAATCCGGCATCGAGCAATGGTTTCATTTCGTCCGCATACCGCGGCGTCAAACGAAAAAGTCGTTCCAGCGTTTTGATGCGGTTTGTCGTGGCTTGCACGTCGCTCACGCCGCCCAAGGCATTGGGCGTTCTGGCGAGGTACGTCGCGACCCGATCGCTCGCGAAATCAAAATTGTGGTTGTTGTCAAAAAACTGAATGACCCCGGCCATGGAGGGATTGGCTTCCTGCTTGATACCATTGGCCAAAACGGCCGTGGGAAATGCCGTTTCCAAGGTCCGGAAAAGAATCTTGGCGTAATTGTTCATGCGTTCGGTTTCGGTCGTGCCAGGAATGTCGGCCGGTGCGCCGACGGGGGGAAGCGTGCCACTCGCAGACAAAATGGTGCGCCACTCCGCCTCGTCGTATTGGGTGAGGTCACGATAAGATGCAATCTCG
>DAOMZH010000743.1:0-5736 GCA_035437985.1 Polyangium sp. (in: bacteria)
GGATACGAAAGTGCTCATTTGGGGAGGCATGTCGGGCATTGCGCCGATCGCTGGGGGAGCGTTTTTTGATCCTGTTCAGAAAGCCTGGGGCGTTTTTACCAACACGAATACGCCCACTGCCCGGTCGGGCGCGAAAGGAGCCTGGTCGGGATCGGAATTGCTCATTTTTGGTGGCCGTCCGAGTGGTACTGGATCGACAAACGACGGATATGCGTACAATCCGGTGGCCAATTCCTGGCGGAAGTGGTCGTCAACCCTTGCGCCGTCGCCGCGCTTCGACACGTTCGCGGCTTGGACGGGGAACGCGATGCTCGTCGTTGGGGGTCAAGATGGCAGCAACACATTCGTGGATGGTGGTCTTTATGATCCCGCAGCCAACGCGTGGATGGCGACCATGACAAACCCGATTGGGAAACGCAGTGCTCCGACGGGTCGTACGGGGTGGGCCTCGTCAGGAAACGCGCAAATTTTCACTGCTGGAGGACTTGATGAAACTCAGGCCCTCAAAGACGACTGTCGAGTGTATGATGCGAGCGTGAACGATTGGGGTGCCCAGATTCCTCCGTGGCCCTCGGGTGCCGACCATGAATTTGGGGTCGGTGTCTGGACGGGGACGGAGTTCATTCTCTGGAGCGGTCTTGACAACACAGTTTTGACCTCGGCGGGAGACCGATTCCGACCTTGATCGTTCGACGAATTTTCACTTCGATGGTGTTGGCCGCAGCGCTCGTGACCTCTCTGCCTGCCAAGGCGCAAAGTCCTGCCGACGTTGCTTTGGCTCGAGATCTGTTCCTGGAAGGTGCGAAGTTTGCCCAAGCAGGTGAATGGAACGAAGCGCGACAGCGGTACGAGAAGTCGCTGGCTTTGCGGCGCGCTCCAAGAACGCTCTACAGTTTGGGAATCGCGTATCGCAATTTGCGGCGCTTCGTCGAGTCGCTCGAGAGTCATCGGGCATTTCTCGTCGAGATGCACAAGGACGACGAGAAGGACAAACAGTACGAACAACCCGCACGAGATGCGGTGGCGGAACTGGAAAAACTCGTCGCGCGTGTGGACATCAAGGTGCAGGCCGACGAGGACGTGAAGTATTTGCTGACGATCGACGGGATCATCGTTCCGGAAGCGGCGTACGGTTATCCGCGTTTGGTGGATCCGGGCAAGCACACGATCCTTGCGCATGCAGATGGATTTCAGGATGCAAAGCGGGAAGTGACGCTTGGCGAGGGCGAGAAACAGGTCGTTACGTTGGATCTGGCGTTGCCCGGGACCAGCGATGGTTCGTCGCGGCCGACGGGTCATCGTAAGGGATCGGGTGTTTCGCCCTTGGAGACGGCATTGCTCATTGGTGGTGGGGCGACGTTTCTGGCGGGTTTGACCGTGGGATTGATCGGGGTTCAGCAAGCGATCGATTCGCCGACGCGTGACGGTCGCGATGCGACGGATGCACGGCGCTTGGCGTTGGCGGGGGACGTGATGGGTGGGCTTGGAATTGCCGCGGCTGGAGCCGGTTTGACCATGGTTCTTCTGGACAAATACGGGAAGTCGTCGCGGGCAGATGCGAAGGCGGGGACGGTTTGGATGACGCCCGTGGTGACCCCAGCAAGTATCGGCGTGGTCGGACGCTTCTGAGATCTTGATATCTCGTTTGGCATTCAGAACCAGCTCCCGTTGACTCCGACGAACCTTTGGTTTTACTTTCTGTAAATTTTTTGTTGCTCTCCGTGCCGCTAGGGTGCTAAACTCGGTTTCATGGACGGTGCACTTCACTCCGAGTCCGAGTCCGCGAACGATCGGCCGCTGGTCCGCACAGGTCCCATCGCTTTACGGGATCGAGGGCCCAATGGTCGACCGTTGGGCACGCACGACGACATTTATGACAATGGCCCGTGGGAACTCCACCGCGGCGAGTTGGTGGAGAGGCCGATGGCCTACAACATTCATGCAACAGCCACGTTCATCATGGGCGTGCTTTTCGGCAACCATGCACGAGCTGGTTACACGGGCCTCGTCGACATCGACTGCATCCTCGACGATGAATTCGGCGAGTCGGTGCGCATTCCCGATGCGGCTCTCGTGCATGAGCTCAAAGAGCTCAAAAATGAGGCCTATTCGGGCATTCCGGTGATCGCCGTCGAAGTGCGCTCGACGCAGCGCAAGAAGCACTTGGAAGAAAAGGTCAAACTTTACCTCGACCACGACTGGCCCACGATTTGGCTCGTGCATGCCGAACACCATGCGGTGGAAGTCGTAAAAAAGGGGTTGGCGTCGGTGACGTATCGGTCAGGAAGCAATCTCCCGCTGCCTCCCGAGCTAGACAAATACGGTTTGTCGTCCATCCCGGTGAGCATGTTTTTCGATTACGAGGAAGCGACGAAGTACCTCGATCAGTGGGTCGAAAAAAAGGGACACGATCGCGGGCTCGCCGATGGCGTGGCGCAGTCACTCCTCATGGCACTCGGTGTTCGAGGGCTCGACGTTCCGGCGATCATTCGCCAGCGCATCTCGATGTGCCCGGACGCATCTACCCTGCAACGTTGGCTCACGCTCGCGTTGACCGCGCCAAACGTCGACGCATTCATCAAGGGCCTCGACTGACTCAGCACCCACGTTCCTGGTTTCTCGTTTCACGTTTCTCCGGGCGCACAATCTGTTACCATGCCGCGCATGATTCGTTCTCGAGTCGGTGCATCCGTCCTTCGCGCATCTCGTGTCGTTGGTTCTTTTGCAGCTCTCGTGGCTCTTGGCGCGTGCGGCGCGCCCGAACGACCGTTACCTCTGCCGACGACTCCGGGCGCCTTGTCGCCAGCCCCTCCACGCAAGCCGAAAGCTGCGAAGGTCGAATCGAAAGCTCCTCCAAAATCGAATGGAATCACCCTCGAAGCGCTTTTGTCCGTTCATCGAGCGACCGAGGGCGCGGCGGTCACGCGGGATCGCTTCTTGTTTCTCTCTGACGCCCCAGGAACAGCACAAATTTTCCTGGGAGCGTTGGGCGGCAGTTCGCCGACAAACCCGATGCAACTCACGTCGTTCCCGGACAAGGTCGCGAACATTCAAGTCGCACCGGATGGGAGCGGCGCTGTATTTTTGAAGGATGCGGGCGGGGACGAGAATTTTCAGCTTCATTGGGTGGACGTTCCGCGCGACGACAAACCCGCCGCCACGCGGGCCCTGACGAACCTGCCGAAGGTCCGGCATAGTCTTCCGGTATTCGATGAAGAAGGTAAACGCTTTGCATTCACGTCGACGGCGCGAAATGGCAAAGACATGGATCTTTACCTCGAATCACCGAATGGCAAGGCCGAAGACTTTGCGAAAAAGCCAGCGGTCGAATTGACCGAAGTCAATCAAGTCCTGGATTTTGCGGGCGATCAGGTATTGGTCGTCCAGAGTCATTCCAACGTCAATCAAGACATTTGGATCGTCGACGTCAAAAAGGGCTCCAAGAAAAACCTGACCCAACACAAGGGTGACGAAGGTTGGTCGATGGCGCGATTCACCCAGGATCGCAAAGCCATTCTGGCTATTTCCGATCGGGGACGTGAATTCATGTCGCTGGTGGCGATCGATATCGCCACGGGCAAGGTTACCCCCGTTCTCGCGATTGACCACGATATTCACTCGCTCGAAATGCCGCCATCGACCAAATCCGACGCGGCGAAGAAAGGGCCGGATACGGTCGTCATTACGACGAACGTGGACGGCATCGACAAAGTGTCGATCTTGACGATTGACGACAAACGCAAAGTCGTGGAGCAAAAGCAAACCGAGCTGCAAGGTGTCGTGACGGGCCTGAGCATTACGCCGCAAGCAGACGCGGCGTTCGTGTCCTTGCAAAACGCAACAATGCCCCCGGAGATTTTCCGCGTCGAATTGGCTTCGGCGAAATCCGAACGCGCCACGTTCAGCAATCACGCGGGTATCGAGAGCGAAAAACTCATCGCGCCGGAAATCGTGTCGTTCAAGAGTTTTGACGGGAAAACGATAAGCTCGCTGTATTTCCAGAAAAAGCCCGCCGATGGCGCCAAACATCCGGTGCTCGTGATGGTCCACGGAGGTCCGGAATCTCAAGCGCAACCCTATTTCAACGTCGTGACGCAGTACATGGCGCTTTCGGGATACACGATTGTCGCGCCAAACGTGCGCGGATCGACCGGATATGGTAAGACGTTTGCCCATTTGGATGATGTGGAAAAACGCGAAGATTCGGTGCGGGATCTGCATGAATTGGGCAAGTTCCTGGCGAGTCGGCCCGATGTCGACGCTTCGCGCATGGCTCTGTACGGCGGCAGCTATGGTGGGTACATGGTTCTGGCCGGATTGACGCTGTACCCGGAGCAGTGGACGGCAGGTGTGGATATCGTCGGAATCGCGAATTTCCGGACGTTTCTCGAACAAACCGCCCCATATCGCCGCTCGAACCGAGAAGCCGAATATGGCTCGCTCAGCAAAGATGGCGCGTTCCTGGATAAAATCAGCCCGATTCATAAAATCGATCGCATCAAGGTTCCGCTGATGGTCGTTCATGGCACGCGGGATCCCCGGGTTCCCGTCGGTGAAGCAAAACAAGTTGCCGAAGGACTCAAAAAACGTGGATTACCCGTGCCTTTCTTGACGTTCGAAGATGAAGGGCATGGGCTCACCAAACGCGCCAATCAGCTCGTTGCGTATCCAGCGATCGTCAAGTTCCTGGACGAACACGTCAAGCAGAAAGGTGCCGCGCCTGCGCCCTGAGATTGTACTGCTTGCGCTGCTCGCGGGCGCGACGTGCGGGTGTACGAGAAAAACACCCGACGATGAAGCCCCCGGTTCCCCTACCCTGCCTACTGCATCAATCGAGCCGCCCACGGCCTCGGTCGCGGCCTCCGTATCTATCCCGGCCAAACGTAAGTTGCGTTTGCTCGCCGCAGGCGATGTGAGTTTCGGGCGTTTGGTAGGACAAATGCTGCTGCGGGATGCGCAATTTGCGCCTTTTGCGTCCTTGGACCCCCTCTTTCGCGCCGTCGATGTCCGGTTTGTCAATCTGGAAGGCCCCATCAGCGATCGCGGAACGGAAACAGTATCGCCGCACAACAATCTGGTTTTTAATGGGCCGCCTATTTCGGCGCACGTCTTGGCAGCGGCGGGTATCGATATCGTTTCGACGGCCAACAATCATGCGTGGGATTATGGCAAAAAAGGTCTTTTGGAAACCCTGACGTGGCTCGACAAAGAAAATGTCTTGCATGTCGGGTCGGGCGCTACGCTGGAAAAAGCCTGGGAACCCGTCATCGTCGAGCGATCTGGATTTCGCTTGGCCTTCGTGGCGCTCAACGACGTTTGGAATCAGGCGCATGTGCCCGGAGATTCGGCGCGAGAACACGTCGCAGGAATGGACCAAGACAAACTCGTGGCGATTGTCCGGGGTCTCCGGGAAAAGAAAGAGATCGACGCGATCGTCGTGAGTCATCACGGCGGAGTGGAATACCAAGACGAACCATTGCCGCGAACGCGGGATTTGGCCCTTGCCGCCATTGACGCAGGAGCCGATGCGTTTCTGGGCCATCACCCGCACGTGACGCAAGGAATCGCGTTTCATCGAGGTCGTCCGATCGTGTACAGCATGGGCAATTTGCTGATGCGCATGACGACGGAACATCCCGAGACGGAAATGGGTTTGGCCATGCGCATCGAATTCGAATCCGAGCAGGCTCCGGGCGTGTTTGCTTGTCCCATTCGGATTTTTGGTGTCGACCCGAT
>DAOMZH010000744.1:0-5732 GCA_035437985.1 Polyangium sp. (in: bacteria)
TCTCGATTCCGATCAATCCCGCTCGTTTGCCCGAGAAGGCACGATTGCGACACGTGGCCGTGGCGTATTCCGGCCCGGCGTTCGTTGCGCCCCGCATCGTGCCCGTCACGGATATGCGTATTGACAAGTCCGGAGATCATTGGGCCCTTTCTTTCAAAGCACCGCGGCTGGGCAGCTACCGCGCAGTAGTTCTCGAAAACGCCGGAACGGAATCATTTCCGCGACGCTTGAGCCATCGCGGCATCGTCGGAGTATCGATGGGTGGCGGCGGAACCGCCATGTTTGGCATGCGATACCATGATCGTTTCGACGTTTTGGCGCCAATGGGCGGCCCCGTCGATCTCACGTGGATGTTGCAACATGTCGAATCGAACATCATGGGAGGATTTCGCCCCATTACGCCAGGAACGACGCTTCCCGACATCAAAATGACCGCAACCCAATGCTCGTCGAATGCCGACTGCTTGTTCGATGAAACCTGTCTGGGCGTTCTTCCTGGCACACCCGGTAAATGTGCCTTCCTTCCCGCTCCCAAAGATCCCTTCGAACACAACTCGAGCTTCAATCATTGGTGGTACGAGTATCCCAACAAAGGCAGCGGTGGAACATTCTCGCGCACCGCGTACGTGCAAATCTTCCGCGACTTCGCCATCATGTTTGGCAATCCAAACAGCGACAACCTGACGCCCGGCGCAGAGAATTTGCCAGCTGGAGTACGTCCAGACGATCCTGCCGTGATTGGGAATCGGACGACCGACGAATGCCACATTTGGGTCGACCCGCTGGATGGTCCGGACAAAGCGACGCAAGAGGAACGAGCGAACAATTGTCCCAAAGAACGCTGCGCAAACACGCTCACATTGCAAAACTATTTCGACGACGAATTCAATCCGGATGGGACGTTTCCGGTCATCACCTTCTGTGATGGTTCCCCGCAACTCGAAAACCTCTCGCCTTACGCCAATACGTGGACGCCACAAGGCAACAATTTCCCCATCGAATTGGCGCTCACCGTCGATTACAACGCCAACGGTGTCCGAGATGAAATGGAACCGGTGATTCGTGCGGGACACGAGCCATGGTCGGACTTTGGCACGGATGGCAAAGCGAGCGTGGACGAACCTGGATACATCGCCGCCGTGAATGACGATCCAGCGGGAGATGATTACGATCCGCAATACAATCCCACAGGTACGGAAGGAAATTATCGTTATGACGCGGGCGAGCCCTACAAAGATGTAGGCATTGATGGCGTTGCCAACACGAAGCAACAACCGGCAGGTGGATGGCAAAAAGACGGCGATGGGTACGACGTTGGCGAGGGTGACGGCAAATTCACGGTGACGCGTGGATTGCAGCGTTTTTGGGACCGTGACGCGCATTCGATTGCTGCACGCACGTCCAAAGACGTTCCGGCCGGCGAAGTGGACGACGCTGCATTGCGACGCCTCGATATATACACGGATGGCGGCACGCGCGATTTGTTCAATTTCGTGGTGGATGGGCAGCATCTGGCAGGCGCATTCTTGGGCCGCAAGCGTCAAGTGACCTATTATTCGGACTTCAACCAGCAACCGGGCCTCGATCCCGCGAATACGACGGGGTTCAATCCAGCGCTCGTGAATTACGACGATATGGCCGGGATCGTATTGCAGCGTTATGGCAAGGTCGATCCAACACAGGCCGATATCGATAGCGGCAGCGGACAACACGTCGGAACCCCGATAGAAGTCATCGATCGCATTCGGTCCGGTTTGAGCTTCATTCTTTCACGTTGGCGCGAGCCCGAATTGCGCACGCTGGTACTCGATAGCAATGACGATCCGGTCGACACCGCAACGACCTGTGAGATTGCGGGAACATGCAAGATGGACTTCGTGACCAAAGCCGGGCGCAAAGGTCCACTAGCGATTTCCCTACCGCCTGGATATGCGCACAAGCTCCAGCAAGATCGGCGTTATCCGGTCGTTTACATTTTGCACGGTTATGGGCAAGAGCCTGATGATCTGGCAGGCGTGAGCAGCGTCATTCGGACGTTCATGAATCAATCGGCCGATAGCATGGAATCGCGTATGCCCAAGGCGATTCTCGTATTCGTCGACGGTCGTTGTCGCACCGGACCAGATGGCAAAGCCGAATGCATTCGCGGCACGTTTTTCGGACAAAGCCCGCTCGCCCAAGGCGCGAAAATGGAAGACTTCTGGCTCGAGCTGATGGAGTTCGTCGATACAAACTACCGCACCATGGGCGATGCGGAAGTCATGTGGTCGGAGTGAAAGACCCCTCCCAGCTCATCCTCGACCCGATCGGGATTCTGCACACGCCGTTTCCCGATCGGGTGAGTACGCCCCGACAACCCCACGCAGCTGGTGGTGCCGAAGGGCGAATCGAATTATTTCCCGGCCGAGGTTTGGAACATGCGGTCATGGACCTCGAAGCCTGGGAATACATTTGGGTTTTGTTTTGGTTTCATCTGAATTCGAATTGGCGGCCGAAAGTGCTTCCTCCGCGCAGCAGCGGAAAACGTCGCGGCGTGTTGAGTACTCGGTCGCCACACCGGCCCAATCCGATCGGTTTGTCACTCGTACGTTTGGTATCCATCGAAGGGCTCGTGCTGCATGTGCGGGACGTGGACATGATCGACCAATCGCCGGTATTCGATATCAAGCCCTATTTGCCTTATGCGGAAGCGCGACCTGCTGCGCGAACGGGGTGGATTGAAAACTTGGCCCCCGCGGACCAAGACGTGCCGGCCGATCCCGAGCCTGGTTTCACCGTGACGTGGTCGAATGAAGCCACAGAACGATTATCGTTTTTACGCGACGAACTGCAGATCGATATCGGGGGTCCTCTTGAACGAACGCTGCGTCTTGGACCACAGCCCCATCCTTATCGACGAATTCGCATTGAAACCGACGGAACGCGGCAACTGGCGCACAAGGATTGGCGAGCCTGGTTTGTCGTTGACGGGCGCAACGTGACGATCTTGACCATCGATACGGGTTATCGAGACAAGGATCTCGTTACGTCACTCGATGAAGTCGTGGCAAAACATCGGCGATTCGTCGAAAAATTTGGTCGCGCCAAACGCCCGCGCGAGTGCTAAGACGTCGCGCATGAAACAAGCAATCATCGTGGGAGTGCTCGCAGGCGTGCTCGGTTGTGGAGGCGCGTCGCCGCAAACCTCGTCAGGACAAACTGCAGGCGATCATGCGCATGGACCGCATGAATGTGAGCATTGTAAACAAAAAGGTGGACAAGGCTGCGCACATTGCAACAATCCCGGCATGGCGCATCACGACGGAAAAGAATGTCCGCACGGCCACGCAGGCCATGGCGATATGCATGGTCACGCGGGTCATGGAGGAATGCATCACGCCGATGGACACGAAGGGCACCACGGAGACCCGCTCGTACATCGATTCGAGAAAGCCGAAGATTGGGCAAAGGAATTCGACAATCCGGAACGCGATGCCTGGCAAAAGCCAACGGAAGTCGTTGCGGCAATGAACATCACCCCAGGCATGACGGTCGCCGACATCGGCGCCGGGACAGGTTATTTCGAGCCGCATTTGTCAAAAGCGGTCGGACCAACGGGCAAAGTATTGGCGCTCGATATCGAAGCAGACATGGTGCGGTATTTGCGCGAACGCGCGGCAAAAGAAAAACTCGGCAATGTGACGGCGCAACAGGTCACCCCCGGAGACACCGGCTTGGCCCCGGGCTCGGTGGATCGAATTCTGATCGCGGACACCTGGCACCACATTCCCGATCGTACGGCTTATGCCCAAAAACTCAAACCAGCGCTCAAACCCGGAGGGCTCGTGATCATCGTCGACTTCACCCTCGAAGCGACGAAAGGTCCACCAAAGGAACATCGTTTGGCGCCAGAAAAAGTAATTACCGAACTCGACGCAGGAGGTTTGGTAGGAAAATCAATCGACGAAAGTTTGCCCGAGCAATACATTGTCGTAGCCAAAGCCAAGTGATTGTTGATTTGGGTTCGCCAGAACCTACCAATACTGCACGAAAAATGCGCAACTCCACGAAAACGTCGACAGCGTCGATTTCACGGTTTCGTGCAGGCAAACACCCAACGTCGACCCGTCATGCGCTCGGTTGCCGCAAGCGTCACCGCATTGGCCAATTTTTCGGCGTTGGGTTTGGCGTCTTTGTCGGGAACGTAGACGCCATCGATTCGGGCAGCGAGGTTCTCGACACAGACTGACCCCGGATCCACGCGTAATCTGAATTCGACCGTATCCAATGACGCGCGTCCCGACGCAAGCTGCACGCTCGGCGTCATGTCGAGCGTCGTATCCATGAGCCAGCCGTCCTGACCTTCGGCACAACGCGCGGGCAATTTCCCACCCAAATCCCGTTTTCCAAGCACCACGGGTTCCCCAAGTGCGCCCGTTTCCGGATCAATGGGGAGGACGAACATCGGGCCAGTTCGGTCTCCGGGGTTTGGCGTAGCCGCAAACAGTAACCCAATTCCTTGCCCAATTGCTCGTCGCACGAGACGCGGAGATTCCGCATTGCTTTGCGGTCCGTACCGCGAGAGTGACGGCACCTGCGGACGATTGTAAAGCCCCAAGCGCCGGACGACGCCAAGATCGGCCCGATGCACCGCCACGGTGTCCGTGGTTGGTCCGGGCACAACAAAGAACCAACTCTCCCCTGCCCGCACTGCACCATGGGACAAAGGACGCGGCGTAGTCGCGGTACGTCCGAGCGTGTCGCGCAAATGCAAAGGTGGTTGCCCCTCGCTCGCAGCAAAAATGGAGCACGACGAGCCGCGACAAACTGTCACCAAAGCATGGCGCCCCGAACCATCGAGATGTGTGCCCCACGTTGAAATCGGATACGAGCCAATACCCATCGCATCCGCCGCCATCGTTTCGTCGGACCACGGTGGAGCAGCAATGGTCGTCGACCGTACTCCACCCAGGGGATCGAATCGATCATCGAAACGAATCATAAAATGCCCAAGACGCGCCCAGTCGGCGCCTTTTTTGCCCCAGGCATATGCGCGCATGGCAATCAGGTCATAAGGCACGCCATTGTCGATACCGATTTCATCCGTAGCCAGCGCCGGCGCCGGAGTATTCCGAAATGCTTGCCATGGAGCTCGAGCTTGAGGCGGCGGAGGAGGCATCGAAAAACGTCCAAATGGTCCAAGCACGGGGGTCGGAGGGGAAACCACGGTCACAACCTTCAGGGGTTTGTCCGGAAGAGGTTCGGTAATGGCCTTTCCAACATGCGTGCAGCGCATGCTCACCGTCGGCGCAACACTAGCGGGAATCAGAAGTGTTTGCGGCGTTGGGGCCGAAGTGAGGTCATTTTCGACCACCGGTTTGCCCCAGCCCACTCGAACCCAGCCTCCAAGCGCGCAACCAAGCGGGCCGCATGCGCGCGTGTCGGCATCCCCGGGCGCCATATCATGCTCGGGCATATCGAAAACTTTCCAAGTGACTCCGCCATCGATTGATTCTGCAGCTCGTCCACCCTCGCCTTGGGACAACGCAAACTTGCCAGACATGATGACGCCGTTTTCATTGTTTCGCGGCTCGCCCGCAGTCACTTTGCCGTCCAGCGCCACGCGCACACCAATGACCGGCCCACCCGCTTCGACCCAGCCACCAATCACGCCTTTTTCAAATTCCTCCACTCCTTCGAGCCACATCCCCCCCCCCAACTCCCGAACCACCCCCCCTCGTTTCGCAGCTAAT
>DAOMZH010000745.1:0-5730 GCA_035437985.1 Polyangium sp. (in: bacteria)
TCGTTGCGCTCGACTCCACCGATCCCGGCAACCACAGCGGCCTGGTCACTCCGAGCGCGTCCCGGTGGCTCGACACGATGCTGGCCGAGCGGCCCGACACGCCGACCATCGTGTTCATGCACCACGTCCCCTACCCGACCGGTTCGTGGTGGTTCGACTACAACGGCGTCGCCGGCGCAGCGCTCCTGCGGGACGTGTTCGAGCGACACCCGCAGGTCGTCCGGGTCGTGTCCGGCCACGTACACCGGAACACCTCCACCCAGTGGGGCGCTCTCACGCTCAGCAGCGCGCCGTCGACCGCCCCTCCAAAAAAATCCGCGCCCCCGAAGAAGCGCGATCCGTTCGACCGGCGACGCTAGCCCCGCGACCTCTCCGTGGTCCGTGGCTTCCCATGCTCAGCCCTTCCTACCCAGGGAGATCGCCTTCTCAGGGCAGGCGACCACGCACAAGCCGCACGCGCGGCAAGCGTCTCCGTTGGGTGTATAGGCCGTCATCCTGCCGTGGACGCGGCTCTTGAGCTGCCCAAAGAAGCCGAGCGCGTCGAAGTCGCGATCGTCCATGCGTCGCACGACGAACACATCGTACGGACACACGTCCACGCAATCACGCTTACCTTCGCAACGGGCGCGGTCGACGTGCGGATGAAATTTGCCGGGCTCGGCGCGACATTCTTCACCGGGGCGTTGGGGGTGGGCGGCGGCGCGCCGGGCCTTCTCTTTGTCGAGGCTCATCGCGCGAGATCTACCGTGCTCCCCGCGGAGCGCTCGCGAAGAAGTGTAAATTGCCCGAGGAGCGCGCCCGAAACCAGCGTCACGCGAAACGGGACGTGATTTTTTCTTCGAGCTGGCATATTCAGAGAAGATACGCGCCCGTAGCTCAGCTGGATAGAGCAGCGGCCTTCTAAGCCGCGGGTCGCAGGTTCGAGTCCTGCCGGGCGTGCCTCTCCCTCGATACTCGATACGTGAGCGTCGGGGGCCCAAAGTCATTCCTGACAAACCTGACCGCAAGCTCCACGGAAACGAGGCATGATGAATTTCAAGGTACTTTGCGCGACGATCACGCTCGGCGCGTTGGGCATCGCTGGCTGTGCTGGCAAGTCGACGGATACCTACAAAGGCGAAGCCGTCGAGTCGGGCACGATCAAGATTTCCGTGACCGGCACGGACAACGTGGCGAAAAACGAATCGCCTCCGCGAAAGCTTGCAGATCAAAGTGTCGTCGTGACGCGCGATGGCAGCAAGTACACGGTCAAGTTTGGCAATTGCGAACTCAGTGGCGAGTCCGGTACATCCACGATGGCTGTCGTCAAGAACAGCTGCGATGTCAAAGTTGCCAACTGGGAAGGCAAACTCCCGCTCTCGGCGACTTTGTCGTTTGGTGAAGGTGGAGCGCTCAAGATGGAAGTCATCGGTACGTCCAAGAACGACAACGCGGTCGTGACGTACGAGTGGACGTTCAACGGGAAGAAGTAACTCTCCGCTCCCGGTCACAAACACCTCGCCTCCCTGTTTCAACCCAACGCGAGGTTACGTGAAGACAAACCTTACGCGTTGTGAGAAAACCTCATGAGCCCCCAATCCCCATGACGCGGGACGAGCGGCGCATTCACGGCGTGCACTACACGACCGAGCCCCTCGTCCTTCGCGTGCTTCACCCGCTTTTCCTCGACGATCTCGAGACCCAGCTCCTTCAAGCCTCCACAATCCCCGAGTTGCATGCTTTCTTGCAGCACCTTGGTTCGTTGACGTTCCTCGATCCTGCTTGCGGCACGGGAAACTTTCTCGTCGTTGCGCTGCGCGCCTTGATGAATTTGGAATCTCGGGCCCGAGAACGCATGTTTGGAGACTTCGTGCAGATGCCCAAATTTGTGGGCCTGCACCAGTTTTTTGGAATCGAACGAGATGCGACGGCCGCGAACGTGGCTCTCGAGAACCTGTCCGAAGCAGCGCGCATGGCCGGATACTTCGACGCTGAGCAAGCGCGGATCGTCGTAGGAAATGCGCTCCGGATGGATTGGAACGAAGTTTTACCGGCCGAACGTGCGTCCTTCGTCTTCGGCAATCCGCCGTTCGTGGGAATGGCGTGGATGACCGCGGAGCAACGCGAGGATCGAAATCGAGCCTTTGCGTTTGCGCATGTTGCGGGTTTGCGTCTGGGACGCCTCGATTATGCAGCGAGTTTTTTCGCCAAAAGTTTGGAATATGGAGTGAACAAACCGCTGCGATTTGCCTACGTCGCAACGAATTCGATTTGTCAAGGGGAGCATCCGCGGAGTTTGGGTCCCCTCTTGGCGAAATATGGAATGCATGTGGATTTTGCTTATCGGCCTTTTCGATGGGCTGCAGACGGGGCGCAAGCGGCGAACGTGCACGTGGTGATCGTGGCATTTTCAGGGATTTCGCAGTTACCCAAGCGAATCTTCGAGGTGGGCAGAAACAACGAAAAACCCATCGAAACACGTGTCGACAACATCAATTGGTATTTGACGTCGGGGCCGAATGTTTTTCCGGCCAAGCGACGAAAACCGCTGCGAGCTGGTTACCCAATGGCCAAAAAAGGGAGCCAACCGACGGATGGAGGGCATTTGCTCGTCGCTGCAGGGGAGCTGGACGAAGTGCTCGCCGATCCGATCGCCGCGAAATACGTGCGCCGTTATGTGCAAGCGACGGAATTTTTGTGGAATGAAGTGCGGCATTGCTTGTGGTTGGTCGGAGCGAGCGCCGAAGAAATGGAGGCGTCTCGCGTATTGCGGGAACGATTGGCCCAGGTTCGGGCGCTGCGGGAAGCATCGAGAACGCGGCGTGTGCGCAAGTGTGCCAATATGCCCGGTTTATTTACGCAAATTCGGCAGCCGAAAGAACGTTACTTGGCTTTGCCCGAGGTTTCATCGGCCAAACGAAGCTGGATTCCTGCGGCATTTTTGGAGCCCGACGTGATTGCCGGCAACAAATTGATCATCGTCCCCCGAGCGGACATGTGGCATTTCGGGATGCTGCAATCGAGTATGTTCAGGGCGTGGGTGCAGGCAATGGCGGGGCGGCTCAAGAGCGACATCAGCATATCGCCGGATTTGACATATTCGACGTTTCCGTTTCCGGACGTGGACGATACCTCTCGGGCGCGGGTGATCCGGGCGGCTGACGAGGTTTTGCAGGTACGAACGGAGTTTGTCGGAAAAAGCCTGGGAGAACTTTATGCGCCGAGAAAAATGCCCCAGGCATTGGTCGAAGCCCATGGGGCGCTCGATCGGGAGGTGGACGGGTTATTTGGAAATGGGTTTGTCGGAGAAGAAGGTCGGCTTGGGGTGCTTTTGGGGCGATACGAAGATCTTGCGCAAAAACTCGGTGACCGCACTCAACTCGGAATCTGAGGCTTCTGTTCTTGCGCCGCCAATCCTCGGCGGACGACGACGCGACCGCCGAAATAACCAAGGAGCGCCGAACCTAGAGGAATCGGGCCCATTTTTCCGAGCGCTCCAAACACCGCGACCAAGATCAAAATCCGCACGACGAACAGCGCGATCGGACGCGCACGCTCTCCCGTCTCGGCATGCAGTCGCGCGCCCTCGGTGACCGCACGTGCGTGCAAAAAAGCAACTGCTACACCCACGGCCGCAAACGCGATGATCCGGATCAGAAAGCCAATCATTTCTTATCCGACACTACCAGTTCTGCAGCTTCCGGCAAGCTTCCATAAGCAATTTTTCCGCCGACGAAAACCGCCACCGCTTTTCTCCCGAGCACCGATCGCTCCGGCACGAGCGGCGCGTCGAATACCGTCAAGTCCGCCACGTAGCCGACTTTGATGCGCCCTCGATGTTGCTCGGCAAATGCCGCAAACGCCGGACCCGTCGTAAATCCTGCAATCGCTTCGTCAAGAGTCAATTTCTGTTCGGGAAGCCATCCACCGGCCGGATTTCCCGCGGGATCCTGACGACTCACGGCTGCCCATACTCCAAACAAGGGCGATGGCTCTTCGACCGGAAAATCCGAACCAAACACCAAAAATGCTCCGGCTTTTTGCAACGATCGCCACGCATACGCGCCCGCCAATCGATTCGGTCCCAAACGCGCCGGGGCCCAAGGCATGTCACTCGTCGCATGGGTTGGCTGCATTGACGCAATCACGCCAATTCTTGCGAATCGCGGAATATCTTCGGGCGAAACGATCTGCGCATGTTCGATGCGATAACGCAATGCTTTGGCTCGGCCTTCGCCCACCGATTCAAACGCATCGAGCACTTCGCGATTGGCCCGATCCCCAATGGCATGCACCGCCACCTGAAATCCTGCATCAGCCGCGATCTTCGCCGCTTTGGACAACGCCTCGCGGTTCATGATGGATAACCCTGACGAACCCGGTTCATCCGAATAAGGCTGAAGCAGCGATGCGCCGCGCGACCCCAAAGCTCCATCGGCAAAGAGTTTTACCCCGCGCAAAACGAATAGAGCATTGCCTTGGGCATCCACATCCGGCTTGCGCCCTTCCAACAATTTCAATTGCGGGTCACCGGCCAAGTATGCATACACCCGCAAAGGAAGCCGGCCTTCGGCGGCGAGTTTCCGATATGCGGCGACGGTCGCGTCGTCGATGCCCATTTCGTGCACCCCGGACAAACCCAGGGACAACGCTGTGTTTGCGGCCTGCAAAATGCGCCGCTCTCGCGCTTCGGCAGGTTCGGCGGGCATTTTGGCGTGCACGAGGTCCATGGCGTTATCGACGAAAACGCCCGTTGGTTCGCCTTTTTCGTCGCGAAGAATCCTGCCACCTGCTGGATCCGCCGTTGATTTGTCGATTCCCGACGCCTTCATCGCTGCCGCGTTCAGCCACAACGCATGCCCATCGATTCGCGTCAAAGCAACCGGTCTGTCCGGACTTACCTTATCGAGCGCCGCATGATTTGGAAAAACGGCGGGCGTAAAAAGATTCTGATCCCATCCGCGCCCTGTGATCCATTCTCCTGCAGCTCGACCTTTGGCGGCTTCGGCAACGAGCGCTGCAATTTCCTCCGCGCTTTTCCGACCACGCACATCGAGCGATTCTCGGGCCACCCCCAATCCATGCAAGTGGCAATGCCCATCGACCAAACCGGGCGTGATGAAGCGGCCCGCGAGTCGAAATGTTTTTGTTTTTGCCCCGACAAACGGCTGCACGTCCGCATTCGAGCCCACCGCGACGATGCGGTCCCCGATGACAGCCAGCGCTTCCGCATGAGGTTTGTCCGCATCCATGGTGTGAATGGATGAACTGACAATTACGTAATCGGCGGCATTCGATGATTCTGGCGCTTTCGCAGAATTCGCGGCATCCGCCCCACAACCCGCCACCCCGAGCCCCAAAAGAATGACAAACGATTTGCGCATGGCGCCCTCATACACCCGTGATCGCCAGAAGTAAAACCCTTTTTGGCCCGGCGCTCCAGAGGGAAACGTTAACGAAGGGAGTGGTCTGACTTTAAGAACGTTAGCGAAGGGAGTGGTTTGATTTTAGGGCGCTGCGGCGGGGCCCCGCTGTTTGAGCCCGCGCAGCGGGCGAGTTCGGGGTGCCGCACGTGCCCTAAAATCGGACCCTCCCGAAGCGGACAATCCTCCGTCGAGCATTCGAGCTGCCGGTACAGTCGCGCGAAGCGAGCCTCCGATTCACCGGGCCATGTCTCGATTTGATTTAACCGATTACATCACGTCGCCGGCACGGTCGCGCGAATGCTGTCGACAGCATGCACCGGCGCGT
>DAOMZH010000746.1:0-4373 GCA_035437985.1 Polyangium sp. (in: bacteria)
TCCTGCTCCGACAAACGTATCGAAACTATCGACCAATTCATTTCCGAAAGGCATCAAGCGCAAAACAGTGTGTATATGCGACAAATTGTAATAAAGCCGCGACCCATGCACCGCGACGATGCCTCGAAATGCCTCATCATGCGCCGCGATACGTAGTTCTGGAATGCCAAACTCACGCGCGAGGTTCCGAAAATACGCGTCATATCCAGCTCGGGCAAACGAAGCGAGTAGCGGAACCACGGGGGTGGGGAAGTTTTCACTGATGTTCGCATTGGAATAAAGATACGTTTGGCAATGTGTAACCGGCCGAGCCTGGACAAACCAGACCTTGCCCGATGCATCCATAGTCCACTCGATATCGAGCGCTACTCCGCGACGTCGTTCGAGCTGACCCGCGTATTCGACAAGCGCCGTCCATGCGCCACCATCGAGCGGAAACGCACTTCCGTCTTCGGGCAAGCGTTCGATGATTGGCGGGCGATCCGCGCGTCGATCCAACCGAAATGCACCAGGGACCACTTGACCATCGACCAGGGTTTGTCCCTGCCCACGACACCATTCTCCACGAAACATTGCCCCGTCGGTGAACAACACGCCCGCTGCTGCGCTGTCCACGAGGCGTTGGACGACGATGGCCATTCCACCAAGACGAACTCCGCGCGCTTTCTCATATGCAACGACCCGCGGCGCATGTCGCGACTGCACACAGCGAAGAAGGGCGCTCTCGAGCTGCTTTCGATCGGTTGCGTCCACCGGAAAAATTGATTCCAATAGGCCGGCGAATGCCGCGGTAAAACCATCTTCGCCAACGGCGGAGCTACGCACGATTAGCGGGCCCCGACCAAAATGGTTTTGCAGGTCATCGATGGTTTTCGCACAAGCCGCCGACAAACCCAAGGCGGCGTTCGAGAATGCCGCACAAAAATGCGTCGTCAAAATGACTCCCTCCGGAACGGGCGCATCAATGCTGCACAGATGTTGCAGCGATTGACCTTTGCCCCCAACGAGGTGCGTGGGGTCGACTTGCTGGAGACCCCGCATGAATTCCGGACGTATTGTCGAGAAAAACGTTCGTGTCATATCATCCCGGCCTTTTCTTGACGCCCAGCACGAAGAGCAATGCGCTGAACAGACCATGAATCGGCGGGCCAATGACAAAACACCAGGCCACCGTCGTCCACGACAAATCCACTACCAGAGCTGCTCCAAGTAATGCGCCCACGACCGAATCAAGACGATCGGCGAGGGATGAAATAACGCGCCCCACTCGATTCTCGGGTGGATGTCCGGGCTCCACCCCGAGTTGCCGCTTCAAAAATGAATTCGGTAGTTCTCCAAGCATCAGACCCAATGCCGAGGTCAAACCAAGGAGCAGAAATCCCTTGCCAGTGAGGGGCCAGATTGGCCATTCCCAATGCTGCGCAAGTTGGCCAAGACCGACCATCGCGAGCGCCGTTGCCGGAACGATGATCATGAATCCGCGCACAGTCTTGTTGTCGCCAAAGAGCCGTCTTCCGCGAAATGTTGCGCCAGCGTCGACAGGCCAAGAAAAACGTTTCGACAATGGATGAGCAAACCAAATCGATTGACAAACGCCGCCCGCGACGAACCCGGCGATCAAAAAACCAGCACAAGCAAGCGGAGAAATCACCATGCTCCTACGCCTTAGATGGACAAACCCGACGTGTTCCGATTTTGAAACAAGAAAACATCCGCCGGAACGGCTTTTGCTGCCCGGGTCCAGGACCAACCTGAAACTTCGTTGGGCGGAGTCCACGGAATTTCGCGCAATTGCGGTCCAGGCACGAATGGATACACGTGGTGCAATTCATGCGCGTCGAATCCGGTGAGCAGACCTCGCGAAAACCATCGCGAAAACCGCAATGAACGCGTATAGGGCGCTTGCTCGGGGGCTGGAATGGGTTTTACGTCGGCGCCTTGGGACAACTTCAACGGGATGTGCGTATGTTGGCTCAACATGATGACATCCATCCAGGCAAACCCCAGCAAATATCCGAAGCCCACGAGGCGTAAAACCGACTGCGGACCTAGAAGCACGATACTCACCGCATAAAGTGCAAGTAGAAAGATTGCATCCAGGACAAACGAAATCCGCGCCCGTCGATCCGCGAAAAGTCGAAACAACCGGGGCATGTGCCAGAAGCTCTGGACACGGTAAAGCACCGAAAACAACGGCAGCCAGCACCACCACGCCACGCGCAGGATCACTCGCTCCACGGCGCCAAGTGGTCGGGGCACGAGAGAACTCGTCGTAGGATCTTTGTCCTGCCAACCAGCCCATTTATGGTGCAGCCGGTGAATCGCCTTCCAGCTCGAATATGGCAAAATCGCGACGACAGACGCAATTCGGCCCACGACCGTGTTCCACGAACGCGAAGCAAATAGCGTGTGATGCCCAGCCTCGTGCAGCAGAGTAAACCATTTCACGAATCCGAAGGCGAATAGAGTTTGCCCGACAAACCATAGGCTCCACGATCTGTTTGTCGCCCAAATCAACCCTGATCCGGTGAGCGCGAAAGCCAGCAGCGTGTGCATTATCCCAGCGCCATTACTTGGTCGCAAACGACAAACCTGCGGGTCGCTTGCCGGCGGCGGAATCAACACCAGTTCGTGCTTTCCACTTCGAGCGTCGTTCATCGAACCCCATCCCAATGCCAGGTGTCGAGGTTTTTCTGGGCAGGAGTCCGTGACGTCAACCTGCGCATACACGAATAGACTCGAAGCACCATGCTTTGCAGCACGAGGCATCGGCGAAAAACCATTATGTATCGGGACCGGCCAAACGTGTTCTTGGACAAGCCCCAACGAGACGAACCTTGACTCGTCAGTATCGGCATAAACGCGTCACTGACGCAGGCACGCTACCGATGTTTGTCTGGTCTGTAAAGTGTTTGTCAGAAATTTTGTTCAACCGCGACAATCACGGCAAAAACGGCCCTGACCAACGATGGTCAAGCCAAACCCAACGCCGCATCATTGCGGTCGAGTCGTCGCCGACGCGCGCAGCCGCGACACGATGCGTCGGCGTTCGCGATGATTGCTTGATGAGTGTCGAGGGGCGCCGAGGAGGGCCGGGGAGGGATCAGTTGAGCCGCAACATGCGTCCGACGATTTTGTGGACGCCCTCGGCCCGCGAGATGATTCGCTCGGCAAACGTTTCAACTTCGCCAACTGCGCGCAAGACGACCGCGGCGGTTTGCGTCGTCAACGAAACTTCTTCACCCGCATCGAGTGCGATGCGTTTTGCTTTGATTGCATACGATTCGGCCTCGTCGATGCCGGGCGTCGGTTGCGTCCGCAACGCGCCAATCACGACCAAACCCTCTTCGTTTTCTTCCACGAGCACCCGCTCGTGACGTCGACGCGCGCCTTCGATCACCGTTGGATGAACGCATGGATCCAGCTTCGCGTCGGCGATTGTCTTGCCAAACACGAGCACGACGCGCTCGGCAGATACCTCGTGCACGTGTGCAGTCAGCAGCGTGGGCTTGAGCGCGGGTAACGCTACAGGCTCGAGTACGGGCGCACGTTTTTCGGCATTTTCAACCAAACTGACGACAGTCGCGCGTTTCATGGTTCTCTCCGATCACCGCATCTTACACCAAAAATGCGGGTCGATGGTGCGTTCACGGCGCGGCGATGCTCGGTGCATTCGCAGCTTCGAACGCAGCCACGAGCGCCAACGCCAAGTCACATTTGCCTTCTTTGGCTTCGAGTTCGAGCGCCTCAGTTTGTTGCTGCTCCAAGATCCGCCACTCGATTTCGTCGAGCCCATGTTTGCTGAGCACGTCTTCGCGCGACGCATCACAGCCCCAAAGATGGACCTTTATGCGTGCGTACCTCTCAAAGGACAGCTCGTTCTTGGCCTTCGGCGCTGATGCATCCATCGGTTGCGACGGTTGCAACACAAGTCCTGTTGGCTCGCTGTTCCCAGACAAACCTAACCAAGGCATTGGGCGCAAAGTGTCGCTCATTGCTGGACCCGGAGGCGTCGCGATGGGCGCTCCAGGCATTGCTGCTGCTGGCGCTGCAAACGGTGTCGCACTCAGGGACACGCTCGGCATTCGCTCCCGCGTCGGAGGTGCATCAGCGGACGATGTTTGGAAAGGCAAACCTGATGCTCCAAGTGCTATTGGTTGTGAGGGTACAGATGGAGGTGCGGGGGGCACGAGTGGCGGTGCCGAGAACGGTGTCGCACTCAGGGACACGCTCGGCATTCGCTCTCGTGCCGCAGGCGTATCCGCGGACGGTGTTTGGAAAGGCAAACCTGATGCTCCAAGTGCTATTGGTTGTGAGGGTACAGATGGAGGTGCGGGGGGCACGAGTGGCGGTGCCGAGAACGGTGTCGCACT
>DAOMZH010000746.1:4473-5728 GCA_035437985.1 Polyangium sp. (in: bacteria)
GGCGGTGCCGAGAACGGTGTCGCACTGAGAGGCGCGCTGGGCATTCGCTCTCGTGCCGCAGGCGCATCCACGGACGATGTTTGGAAAGGCAAACCTGATGCTCCCAGTGCTACCGGTTGTGAGGGTGCAGATGGAGGTGCGGGGGGCACGAGTGGCGGTGCCGAGAACGGTGTCGCACTGAGAGGCGCGCTGGGCATTCGCTCTCGTGTCGGAGACGCATCGGGTCGAGGTGATTGGAAAGGCAAACCCGACGCACTGAGCGCTGACGGTTGTGACGATGCAGGCGGTGGCGGCGATCCAAGTGGCGCACCAAAAATCGGAGCCGATGGCGGCACACTGGGCAAGCGCTCACGTGTAGGCGGAGGAGCATCGTTTGGCGGTGTAGTTTGGAAAGGCAAACCAGAGCCGACCATGGGAACGGTAGAGGCGGAGATCGGTGCGGGCGACGATCCGGGGGCACTCGTTGGCGCGAACGGCGTGCCCGTAACCAACGCTGACGAGACATTGGCGAGACGGTCACGTAACGAAGGCGCTTCGCCACGCGGGGCTGAAGTTTGGAACGGCAACGCCGACGAAGAACTCATTGCGGCAAAGCGTTGTCGGGCCGTGGCCGCATCTTCCGGGGCTTGTGCCACCGGGCGAAACGGAAGTGCAGGTTCGGCGCCGGAAGGTGTGTCGGGGATGAGGGTTTTTCCGGGCCGCGAAGTGCGCACGAGCGACTGCGGGATCTGTGTTCCCGGTTCACTGAGGGCTTGGGCGGTTGGCTTCGGAAGAACCTGGGCGTGGACTGCAGTGACCTCGTCATCGTCAGCTCGAAAATTCAATTTTGTCGACGAACTATTTCGAGGCGTCGGGGTTGCTTCGTCTTCGACATCCTCAGTAGGCGATGGTTTTTCCTGGCCAAAATTCTGCGGAACCATCGGCAGCGTGCTTCCTGGTTTCGATGGCGGTACTGGACGAAGGGGCAGGAACGATTCTGCAGCCTTTGGCTCGTTCTGCAGCGGCAGGGTTGGAAGCTCCTCGTCCAACGGATCTCGTTTCGAGGAGTCCCATCGTTGCGGGCCAGGCGTCGAACCGCGGCTCGCCGGCACCGAGTTCGTCATGACGGACGGGTTTGTCATGGCTGGTTGGTTTGTCGACGACGTCGCAGGGGCGCTTGCAACACCTTGCTGAAACAGGAGCATGGTGTGTTGCTTGACCTGATTTGGTGCCGTAATGCCGCGTGTTGGCTCTACGTAGATCGCGTAGTCTTCTT
>DAOMZH010000747.1:0-5711 GCA_035437985.1 Polyangium sp. (in: bacteria)
GGCTGCGGTTTTGGCGGTGCCATGTCGAACCATCGTTTTTACTTCAGTTCGGTGATCGCGGCTTTGGCGTTGACTGCAGGGAGTGCAGCTGCAGCGCCAGTGAGCATTCCGGAGGGGGTGTCGGACGCGTTACCTGGGCAAGGTACGGGACTCTGTTCCCGGACAGCGCTTTCGTCGGCTCCGAACACGGACTTCGTGTTGTCCGACCCGGCTGGTTACAACGCGCACGTCAATACGTACCTCAACATGAAAAACGACAATGAATCGGTCATCCGAACATTGTTCGATTTGTCCAACAACAACACCGCCGGTGGGATGAATCCGTTGAGTTATGGCGACTTCAAGAACTCGATGCTGCCGGATTGCCAGATCGGTGGGTGCGATTTCTACAACAATAATGGTCCGCAAGCGTTCGGCGAGCGCTTTCGCGGTTATTTTAACGTCACTTCGGACTTGGCGAACAAGGCCATCCATTTCGGGTTTTACACGGACGATTCCGTGAGTTTGACGTTTTTCGGAAAATCTGGCGTGCAATATCCGGTCGTTACGCGGGCGCCTGTAATCGGTGCGCCAACGTGGCGTTTGACCGAGCAAGTGACCTTTCAAAAGCCAGGCTTGTATCCGGTCGAGATTCTCTATGTCGAGATCACGGAGTCCGCCGCGCTCGAAATGTCGTTTTTTATTGGTGCTTATACGGACTTCGAGCGAGAGGCGACCAACGCGCCGGTCTTGCGCTTGAACGACGAGGGGTTTCAGCTGTTTCCTCCCACCTCGTTTTTCCAGACGCTCAGCGGAAACCCTTCGTTCCCCGATTTGGCCGTATGCCAGCAATGCGACCGGGCATTTGTAAATCAATCGGGCAACAATGGATGTTTGCCCGGGTATTATTGCAATGACGCAGCACTGTGTGCTCCTTGCGATACGGCAGCGCTGTGTGGCCCGATGTGTTCACCTTGCGGTGGACAAACGCCATTCTGTGTGAACATCAATGGCGAATTGACGTGTGGCGGATGTCGAACGGATGCCGACTGTACGGGCGGTTTTACCTGCGATCCCATTACGAGGACTTGCAACGAATGCAATGACGATTCTGATTGTCCGAAAGGCGAGACGTGCGACGGTAGAGATTGTCAGCCTTGCGCCACATCCGATTCTTGCGCGGGCGCGTCGTGCAATTGCTGTCCGAAGGGTCAATTCGGCGACCAGATGAAATGCGCGCCGATCGAGCCGATGGGGCAACCACTGTGTGTGGAATGCACGTCGGATGCGGAGTGCCGCGGGGCCATTTGCAATTTGGCCGTCGGGCGCTGCATGAACGCTTTGCCGGAAAACAATACGCCGGTCTGTTGTGGTGATACCTGCGTCAATTGCCTCGCGCTCGATAGCATCGTCATCAACGGCATGCAGGTGCCCCGATTCCCGTTCTGTTTGCCGGGGCCGGTGGGGACCGCGTGCGCGGAATGCCGTCAGGACACCGATTGCGGCGATGGCGGATTCTGCTTGAGCGGCGTGTGTAAGCCGTGCACGAAGGACAAACGCTGTGGTTTGCGCTGCGATTCGTGCGGAGGCGATACGCCTTATTGCAAGGGACAAACGGCGGCGACGGCCGAATGCGTGCGCTGCATCGATAACACGCAATGCGGCGCGGGGACGTGTGATACGACGACGGGCACGTGCAGCAATGACGTGGGTTGCTTGGTCACCTGCGACATGCTCAAGCCCATTTGCGAAGGCTCGCAGTGTGTCGAGTGTTTTGCCGATTCGCATTGTCCGTGTGGCGGAACGTGCAACCTCGAAACCCGGACTTGCTCGCCAGATTGCAAGACGAACATCGATTGTTTGGGCAATGATCATTGCCGCTGGAACGAGGGGGAAACCGCGAAAGAATGCGCCTTGGGTCCAATGCCCGACGGCGTCGAATGCGGCGGAACTCTGGCCACCCTTTGCTCTGCCCAGCCAGGTCGCCATGGCAGCGGAGCGCCTGCAGCTGCTATCCTTGTTGGGTCAGCACTTGCCCTGCTCCGTCGCCGCCAACGCCGAGGGTCACCGTGAAACGAACCATCCCTCTCCTCCTGTCGCTTGCTGCATTCCACGCCGTCTCGGTTGCCGATGCTGCCGAAGAGGGGCGTTTCGATGCTCAGATCTTCCGTCCCTCCGCGGCGCCACGTGACCTCGTGATGATCCAAAAATCCGAGGTGATTGGGCACAAGTCAATCACGCTGGGGGTTTATTCGGATATCTCGCTCGATCCGCTGGCCATTGCGTCGATTACGACGGGACAAACGATTCACGCGGTCGGAGCGCGGCTTCAAATCACGGGCCTCGTTGGGTTTGGATTGTACGATTGGGTCGATTTTGGCCTCGCCCTGCCCTTCGTCGCGTGGCAAACGTCGGACAATCTTCGTTTGCTCGGGAGCGAAGGTCCGGTCACTCCAAACGCCATGGGGGATCCGCGACTTTCGGTGAGGGTGGCGATTCCTGGGTTCAATAGGAAAGACCACATCAAAGAAGGGTTTGGAATGGCAGCCACGGGTAACCTGAACCTGCCATTCGGGAATCAGAATGCATTTGCCAGCGACGGGGCGCTGACGGGTGGATTTGGGTACATCGTCGATTATCGATTCAATTTCGGGCTCTTGCTTGCAGCCAATGCCGGCATGTGGCTGCGACCGGATCGACAATTTGCGGGAACCAAGGTCGGTGATATGGCCAATTTTGGTCTCGCTGGCGAAATGTACGTCGTGCAGCGCTGGGGTTGGTCCGTGCTCGGTGGTGTTTTCGGGCATGTAGCCACGAGCAAATTCCCTGACAGTCCGTCACAAGTTCCCGCCGAAGCTTTGCTCGCTTTGCGCTTTCAAACGGACACGGGTTTTACTTTGACGGTGGGTGGGTCTTTCGGGGCAAACTGCGGCTTCGGAGCGCCCGTATTTCGAGCCTTCGGGGGCCTCGTGTGGACGCCCTCGTCCTCGCGCGAGCAAGAGCTCATCCGCCGCTTGAAGCGCGGTGAAGAAGAAGATGCGGACATGGATCAACTCATCGGGTCCGCCGACAAGTGTCCCGAAGAAAAAGGTCCGGCCGAAAACCAAGGTTGTCCAGACAAAGACGGCGACAAAGATGGAACCATCGATCGTCTCGACAAATGCCCCACCTTTGCTGGCGGACCAGGAAAAGAAGGTTGTCCGAGCGCTTTCCGAAAAGACGACGAAATCGTGATTCTCGATCCGGTGCATTTCGCGACCGACAAGGACATCATCCTCGAAGACTCCAAAGCACTTCTCGATCAAGTCGTGGAGGTCCTGAAGAACTCGCCCGATGTGCGGGAGCTGGAAATTCAAGGACACACGGACGTTCGGGCGAGCGATGTGTACAACTACAACTTGTCGCAACGTCGTGTCGAAAACATCCGAATGTACATGATTGGCAAAGGCATCGAGCCTGATCGTTTGGTCGCGAAAGGATATGGACACTCGCAAACGATCTACGACGACAGCATGTGCAATGCGCCCGATGAAAAGTTGTCGGAAGACTGCAAGTTCATGACCTCGAAAAACCGGCGCGTCGTCTTCAAAATCACGCGCTTCGGAGCCCCGCAGTCTCGGTCGCTCGATGGTGGCGCACCGATCTTGGGACCAGGTGGGGCGAGTTTGCCCGGAAGCACCTCGATGGGTTCGTCCAACCCGCTTGGTGGTGGTGGTACGGTTTTCCCGCAGGGCAAAGATCCGATCCTGCCGTCGAGCAAAGACACAGCGTTGCCGACGAGTGTACTTCCCAGCAGCAAAGATTCGTCAGGTTTGCCCAGTGGCGGGAGTTCGTCACTACCAAAGAGTGACAGCAGCGTGCCGAAGAGCGGAGAGCCTTCGGGGTTGCCGAGTAGCGGTGGTGGGTTGCAAAGTAGCGGGACGCCCAAACCGGCTCCGAAACCCGCACCAACGCCTCCTCCACCGGCGCCTCCAGCCCCCTCCAAAGCTCCTACGAAGCGCTGATCGGGATCGTCAAGAAACGCTGATCGCTTATGCGGTCAGCGTTTTTTCTTGTTCGACCACGACGAACCTTTGCACGTCAAAACAAAATGCAACGCGGGCGAAATAACTCCGCCCGCGGATGAGCACATCGAGGATTTCAAGCGACGATTTACTTGGTCTTCGTCTTGGTCTTCGTCGTCGTCTTCGTCGTTGTGGTGGTTGCGGGAGCTGTGGACGAAGCGGTTGCACTCGGCGTTGGCTCGGCAGTTGCCGTCGGCGTTGCCGAGGGTTGCGGCGGTGGAGACTTCACTTCGACGCCTGTATTGAGCGGGTTTGGATCCTTCGCTGTCAGTTCAGGCGTGGTGTGGTCTTGGAAAGTACCTTCGGGTTTTTTGCCGTCGACCGAGCCCAACCCGAGCGGACGTCCTTGCTCGTCGGGACGTCGAGTCCAGATGACTGCAGTTCCGCTGGCGACTTTGCCGTAGGTTCCATCGGGCTGACGCACTTCATCTTCAGAGGCTTCGATGACGGCATCCGCCTCGGCGTCACATGCTGCTTTGCGTAGGGATTCCAAACGCTCGGCGACGGTTTTGAAGTTCGCACCGCTCTTCACCGGACCAAGCCGATGAAACTCGTGATCCGGCGAATCGCGTCCCGCGAAGATGGGCATGTCGCTGCAAAAATCACCAGACGGTGTGCGCATTTGATGAAACGGAATGGGCTGCTTTGCGCACGCGGCATAGAGCGCTGCCAGTGCGGCCGTACAGAAGAAGGCAGTGGCACGTTGCATAGTCCTTACTTACCAGGGGTTGGGTACTCGTTGCAAATCTTGCGTGCGTATCGCCAGACGCTCTTGGCGTGGCGGCCCCTACCCCGCGATCCCAACGGAACTAGCTGGTGGTGGTGGCGATGGTTTTCCTGCTGGCCCGAAGCGGATCATGAGGTAAGGGAATCGGCCACAAGGAACCGACGATGAGCACCGAAGCACAATTGCCCACGACAGAAATCCGCGTCCTCTTGCTCGAAAACATTCACGAGAGCGCGACGGAGACCTTTCACACGTATGCGGAGGGGCGTACGTACGCGATCACGCGCAAGTCGAGTGCGCTGAAGGAAGATGACCTCATCGCGGCCCTCGATGGCATCCAATTGCTCGGGATTCGGAGCAAGACGCGGGTGACGAAGCGGGTGGTGGAAAATGCCTCGTCGCTGCTGGCGCTGGGATGTTTTTGCATTGGAACGAATCAGGTGGATCTCACGGGGGCGAATGCGTGTGGGATTCCAGTGTTTAATGCTCCGTTCAGCAATACGCGGAGCGTCGCGGAATTGATGATTGGGGAAATCATCACGCTGGCGCGGCAATTGGGGGATCGTTCGAACGAGGTGCACAAGGGGGCGTGGAAAAAGGTCGCGGCTGGTTGTTATGAGGTACGCGGTAAAACGCTGGGGATCATTGGGTATGGCCACATTGGCCGGCAGCTCGGCGTTCTGGCGGAAGCATTGGGTATGCGGGTGCTTTATTTCGATATCGCCCCGCGTTTGCCCATGGGGAACAATCGTTCGGTGACGACGCTCAATGCTGTGCTCGAGCAATCCGATTTCATTTCGCTGCATGTTCCCGAGACGCCCGAAACGAAAAACATGATTGGTCAGGCGCAACTCGCAAAGATGAAAAAAGGGAGTTATTTGCTCAATGCGAGCCGCGGAACGGTGGTAGTGATTCCGGAGCTCGCTGCGGCCTTGAAGAGT
>DAOMZH010000748.1:0-5702 GCA_035437985.1 Polyangium sp. (in: bacteria)
GGCGCCTTCCGGTGGGCCGAAAGTATTCATCCAGCTGCGTATGGCAATATCGGCGTCGAAGAGTTGGCGCGCCTCGACCTGCGTGTCACACCCATGAAAGATGGGAAAATCCTCGTCACCGGAGGCAGCGTATGTGTAGCAACGACCTCCAACTTGAGCAGCATCTGTACCCCGGGAGATTCGGATTGTAAGTATTGCGACGAGGACGGGCAGCGCAAACTTCGCAGCTCAGCGCTCCTCTTCGATCCACTTGCAATCGACCCAGAAAAACCCTCTCACAATGGTTGGTTCAAATGGGGATGGGCAACAAAACCGCGCTCTCGACATACGGTGACGACATTCCCTGCCAGCGTATCTCCTGGTGCGAAAACGTGTGCAAAGCAAAACACCGAAATGGTTTATCTGCTGGGCGGACATGGCAAAAACCTCCAAGAAACCGCGGAACTCATTCAATACGCGCCAAAGTGTGATGAAATCTTCATACCTTGGCCCATGGTCGACTTGGATACTTCAGCCATCGAGGTAATCAAGCCACAAGGAATAGATTGGTCAGGACATACCGCGACATTGCTTCCCGAGGAAAACCTCACGTCCGACAAGGCAACGATTCTTGTCGTTGGTCGCATTCAATCCTCTGACAAATGCGAAGCATTTCTTGTAAATCCCGCGATTGGGACGAGTGGGAAATGGGAAGGGCCGCTTTCTCCGGAACTCTCATTCCCTTGTCAGGGCCATTCTGCCGAGGTCATTGGCCAAAAAGGCAAGGAGATGATTGCCATCGTCGGTGGAGAAATCGAAAAAGGAAAACCGCTCGACCAAGTGTTGCTTTTCGACCCCCGAGAAAAGAAATTCTCTTCGACCGTTTCCCACATGCGTGCGCCCCGTTCGTTTGCGACCACGGGCGTCCTGAAATCGGGCGATCTCATTGTGGCTGGCGGGTTATTGAGCCAAGATACCGCCAATGGAATGACCGTTTTGCGCGGCCGGCGCGACGTCGAGCAATTCGTATTCGAATCCAGAACGTCGAAAAGCTTGCCCGACATGAAATGCGCGCGCCTGCATCACACCATGACGAAATTGAGTCCACCAACGGAAGCCTCCTCGGCGGAGCAGTTTCTTGTCGTGGGCGGCACGGGCGACGATCTCGAGCCTTCATGCACGGCTCTCGGCAATCCCGGCACGAGCAGCGAGGTTCTGTACCTCAATGATTCGTGCGGAACGCATGCTGATTGCTCGCCGGACTATGACTGCGTCAAACCCAATTGTCTTCCCCGCGGCAAGTAGTCACTTCAAAAGCTCAAGCCCAAGCTCAACTCCGGCGACACCACAATGAGCCGACCAAGATCACGCTTCGAGTCGCCGTGCGGACCGATGAGAGGGATAGAAACGTCTGCGTTCCCTGCTGTTGGCACTTCATCAGTTTGCCACCGATTCAACGAAATCAGACCCTCCGCGCCCATACCGACCCACGCCCGGCCCACTTTGAGCGACATCCCGATCCTCCCGCGAACCACGCCCATGAAAACCGGTTCCGAAACGGGGGAAGGGGTTCTTGCTGGCGGGTAGCCCTCTTCCGCATGCCATCCTGCGACAAACCCGGCACCTGCCCGCCATTGAAATCGCAAAGGTCCGCGTTGCACATCCATCCCTGCGCTCGCATGCACAACCCCGGCATTGAAAAAAAACGTGCTCCATGGTGGAGAGCTGTGCCAATCTTTTAACCCGTCAAAAATCACCGTCGAACTTGCGTGCAAATAATCCAGGCCAATTTCCGCGACGAACCGTCCTTTCAAAGGAAGCGTCAACCTTACTCCCGCTAATGTCGCAACCGATGGCAAACAATACACGCTGCAAGGGTCGTCCAACTTCGCATACTTCGTCGTAAACCCGCCCAACGCACTCACGCGCATTTCGACATGAAATGGCGCGTGCGTTTTCAAACGGGTTAGGCTCTGAGCACCCGCACGCACCTCCACTGTTTGCTCCGCGGGTGCCATATCCACTGCCTCCAATCGCACCACATGTTTTCCCGCCGGCAAACGTTGTGGAATTTCGGGCACCAGTTCTTGCGACTCCGTCCCGTCCAAATAAAGAACGCCCAGCATCGACGTTTCAATCGTGAGCAAACCAAATCCCAAAATTTTTCCCACATCCAGCAAATACCCCGTAAGCTGCTTGCGCGACGATTGCGACAATCCTGTCCAATCCGTCGCCACATGTGCGTCGAATTCAGCAATGGCCGCAACCGAGTCACTCTTGTCGATGAGGCAAAATATGATATTCGCCCAAACATCCGGGTTGCGCTGCAAGGCATAAGATTGACGATAATGTCCAAGCGCTTCCTCGTATCGTCCGGCCTCATGCAGTTCAACACCCACGCGATAATGCTGCTCGGCACTTTCACTTGGTGATTCCGCTCGGGCCGGCGCAGCCCAGCACAGAACGAGCAAGAACAAAGTCGCGATGATTTCTCGGCTCATAATTTACTTTGGGCGATTTAATTGAAATCGAGTTTTGGGTTTGATCGGCTCGTCCACATTTTCGGGGGGGATCGGGGAAATCGGCGCGGTTGGCGCCACCTCTATCGTCGGCATTGGTTTTTCTTCGACAACCGCGACCGGCAAACTCGGTGGAGTTGCAGCCGACGCTACCGTGGGCGCCACTCCACGTTTCCTCGTTTCCGTCGTCTTCACCGTGATCACCGGCACGAACCTTTCCTCGGGCATCGACGATTGCGACGACACCGCAATGGGCGCCGGCTCCACGCTTTGCACCGTACTCACCGCAGCCTTCTCCGGGCTTTGCAAAACGCGTTCCAATTGCGTCGCGGGACGCATTGAATTCACCCACCGAACCCCGCACAATCCAACCACCATGACGAACGCAAGACCCCCCAATGCCCCCCACATCCACAATCGTCTACGTCGCGCCGCCTGCATACTCGCCGTCAAATACGCCCACGCCTCGTCCGACAACCATTCCCCATCCGCCGCATGCACCTCGTTCTGCATGCGCTCCAACCTCGCGCCGCGAATCAATGGCGCTACCTCCGGATCCGTTTTCCAAAATCGCGCCCCCCTTTCGAGTTCCCCCACCACAAGCCGCGCCGGCCGCGCTGCATTCAGCCACTTCTCCAGCCTGCGCCATTGCGTAATCAGCGCCTCGTGCGCCAGCGTCACGCCTCCCTCCACAGGTACCAATAGGCGCGCCTCGACAAACAGTTTTACGAATTCATCCGTGTGGTCCCGGCCCAGCAAGCGCAGTTTGTCCAGCGCCTTCGTCGCTCGCGTTCCCTCCACCGTCGTCAAACCCAGCAACATCCGCCGCGCCGATTCGAGTTTGTCATCGTCTCCGTTGGCAAACTTCTGCAAGGTCCTTTCCGCGTGTTTTTCTAGTGCCCCGCGCACCCCGCCCATCGCCACAAGCCCCGCCCGCGTCAGCCGCTTACCCCGCGTGTCCCGCAAACGCCACGCCTCCGTCAAGGCAAACGCCACGAGCGGCATGGCGTTCGCCGACGTTTCCACACCCGCCAAAAGTTCGTCCACCAAAACATCGTCTTCGAGTGTATACCCGTACGTATCCAGCGCCCGCTCCAGCACCTCACGCAACGTCGTCGGTGTCAATGGTTCAATCAAGACAAACGACCGCGCCAACGTTTTTCCTAGATCCGGCAAAGCCAAAAGCGCATCCACCAGATCCCTTCGCGCAGCTCCAAGCAGTTTTACCCCTTCCGGCGGCGATTCCGCCAAACGCACCAACAATTCAATGAAAAACGAACGCGATTCTGCCGAACCTTCGCCTTCCAGCGTCACCAATTCTTCGAGCGGATCGACAAATACAAGCAAACCACGACCATGGTCCTGCACATGATCGTCGAGCAATTCCACAAGGCCCTCCACATCGTCGGGCACGTCCACTTCCAAGTAAGCCGACAATGATTTCAATACCGCCGCCCGCGGGTCCGCTCCTGGCGTAATGGTAAGCGTGTCCCAATTTTTTGGCCATTGTTCCAGCGCACCTTCGGCAATCCGCGGCAAAATGCCCGCCCGCGCCAAACTCGATTTTCCACTCCCCGAAGGACCGACCAAAACGACAAAACTTCGCCGTCGCAAAAGCTCGAGCACCGAGGCAATTTCTCCATCGCGGCCAAAAAATACATCCCGATCGTCCGCCTCGAATCGCCCCAGACCCCGAAATGGCCCCACGTCTTCGGGCGGAAAATGTTTCGTACGTCGAGACGAACCTTGCATCATCGCCCCGAGTCGTTCCGCGACCCACGCTGCCGACGGTGGACGATGTTGCGGATGCGGAGCAATCAAGCGTTCAATCAAATCAACGAGCGCGTGTGGTGCGTCGGGCGCGCGCAGGTTCACCGCCGGCGCGGGACGTTTTCCTTCCAGAACCTCCTGGTCCAGATCCCACGGAAACGAGTTTGTCTTGGCAGCAGGCGGAAATCCCAGCAGGCACGTGTGTAAGGTTGCTCCAAGCGCGTAAAGTTCGCCCGCGACACTCGGCGGTTCGCCATGGAAATATTCCGGTGCGACAAACCCTACGGTTCCTGTTATCCGAGGACCAATGCGGGCAGTTTGGCCGGGCTCATTTTCAACATCAGCGTCGTTTTCTTCTTCAGCGGACAAGGCAATTCCGAAATCGATGAGTTTGTACGTATCCGCTGTTTCGACGATGTTGTCCGGTTTGACATCTCGATGCAAAAGCCCCGCGCGATGCACTTCTTCGAGCGCATTCGCCAAGGCCATTCCAATTCGTAAAACCTCGGCACTTGGGATTGGGCTAGATTCGCGAATACGTGCGCCCAGAGTTCGTCCGGCCAGGAGCTCCATCGCCAGACCTCCGACGCCGGTAGGTTCGTCGATGGCGAGCGCGTAAAACCTGACGATGTTCGGGTGGTTTACCCGGCACAACGCGCGCGCTTCGCGAATGAGCTGTTCGCGCGCCGAATTTCCTTGACGACCGAGGGCAAACAGTTTTACGGCGGCGTCGCGTACGTCCGCGTCATCGTACGTTTCCCGAGCGGCCCATACGGGGGCAAACCCGCCTTGTCCCAGCCGTTGCAACAAAAGAAACGGCCCAATACGCCGCTCGTGAGCGGGGCGGGCGACGAGCTGAGCGATCGACAAGGCAAGACGTCGCATCTAGGGGTGCGAGACAACGCCGTACACTTGTTGTCATGCGCGACGCAAGGGAACTTTTGGGTACTGATCAGCCGTTGCGATAGAGGGCGACGATGCGTTGTGTTGCAGGACGTGCTTTCAGCTTGGGGGGCGGGGAGTTTGCGCACATCCGTCGGCATCAACCGTTCGTCGTTTTCGGCGCCGCGTTCGGATCTTCCGGCAATGGCGGCAATGTCGCGGGATCGGTTCCTGGCGGCACCATGAAAATCTCGAACGTCGGCGGATACACGTCCGTTTTTTCTTCCACGCGAGCTTCCCCGCGCGAGGGACGAAGGATCCGGGTTTTACGAATACGATAACCGCGAATCCCCTTCTGCTTGACGATGGTTTTCCCTTCAGCCAATCCTGCGTTTTCTTCGATTTTTCGTTTGTAGGGTGAAACGCCGATCGTCGCCGTCGTCCATTCCACGGCGTCCGTGCTTCCATTGCCGCGAATCTCCATCGTGAGGGAACCTTTATCGGCGACGGCATGCAATACGATCGGAAATGGATAGGGATTGCGAATCTTCA
>DAOMZH010000749.1:0-5690 GCA_035437985.1 Polyangium sp. (in: bacteria)
TTTGTCATGCTCAACATTTACGCTGGCTTCAAGCTCGCAACGCAGCTCGCGGCTGATAGTGATCCCCGTACGGCGCGACGAACCCTCGAAGCTTTGCGCATGAGCGTGAGCACGTGGCTCGATACGAATTCGGATGCGGACATTCAGGATGACCTCGTGTACATCGACAAGTTCATCGCGAACTTGAAGACGGTCGAAGCTTTGTCCGTGCCGTACACGCCGGCGGATCCGCCCAATCCTTGGCCTGCGGACTGAACGTTTTTCTAAACGAACGTTTGTCCTGTCAAAATCGTTTGCTCTCCAATCGATTCCTGCTCACCTCAGAACCTCCCTTTCCGAAGCGCGTGGCATCGATCACTTGGCCGCGAGATGGGCTTTGGGATTGGGGTATGTCGCGAAGGTTTTGCTTGGGAGCGGCGTCGTTCGTTCGACCAGCAAGTGTTTTTCGAGCAGACGTAGGTGGCATGATGTGGGCGATTCGGTTAAGGTGCTGGCTGCGGGCGACAGACGTTCGATCGTCGCTCGCGACAGAGGATCATGAACCGTCACCATCTCTTCATGGCATTCGTTGCGGCGCTCGCCATGGCCGCACCGGCATGCAAGAAGGCGAGCGAACCGGCCCCCGAACATAGTTCGAAGGACGAGGCGTTTGGCCGCATGTCGGTCGACGATGTGGAGGCGAAGTTGAAGGAGGCAAAAGAGGGCAAGGCGGCCTTCTATGTCTTCGATAACAACGCCAAGAGCGTCTTTGACAAGGGGCATTTGCCCGGGGCGAAATGGGTCGATCACGAGAACATTCAAGCGAGTGATCTGCCTGCGGACAAAGAGTCGACGCTCGTTTTTTATTGCGCAAACGAGCATTGAACGGCTTGCCATGAGGGCGCCGTGAGCGCCCTGAAGTTCGGTTACAAGAAAGTGTTCATCATGCCCGCCGGCCTCGCTGGTTGGAAGAAGGCTGGAAAAGCCGTCGACCCAGCGTCTTGATCCCTTCCATTTGACGGCGTAGTCGTTCCGCCTCGACTGCGTCATTGCGTATCCGCCTGAAAGTTCTTTCACCCCCTCGGATGAGGGCGGTATGTTCGCGTTCGAGTCGTTTGTCGTATGGACCAGCCATCGACACGAGGGAGGACAGCGCGTGGCCGAAGACCGTCAACAACGCTGGGACAACAAAGCTGATTCGCCGGATCTTGCAGGTCCTGGAGCGCCATCTTCCGACGGATTCGAACCGCGCGCAGTCGAGCTTGCGCCCATGAGCATTCGGCGTACGGCGGGCACTGTCGTTGCCGAAAAGTTTGCACTCCAACGAGTTATTGCGTCGGGGGGCATGGGTACTGTGTTCGAGGCATGGGACACGTACATCGAGCGCAAAGTGGCGCTCAAGATCATGCATCCGCAATATGCTTCTGATCCGGCGCTCGTGGCGCGATTTCGTCGCGAAGCGCAAGCGGCGGCGCGTATTCAGCACCCCAACGTCGTGAACGTTTTGGAGCTTGGGCGGCAACGCGATGGTCTCGTTTACCTCGTGCAGGAATTGCTCGTGGGGGAGACCTTGCGGGCGCATTTGGAAGAGCGATCGTTTCTCCCGCCCGATGATGCGCTCGCCATTGCGATTCCGCTCATGAATGGTTTGGCCGCGGCGCATTCTCTGGGCATCACGCATCGGGATTTGAAACCGGAGAACATCATTTTGGCGCGAATGCCTTCGGGTGAAATCATTCCGAAGATCATCGATTTTGGTTTGGCCAAGCTGCAAGACGTTTCGAAGCAGAGTTTGACGAGTATGGGGACCGTACTCGGAACGCCGCAATACATGTCTCCTGAGCAGGTGATGGGGAAAAAGGTCGATGCTCGGGCCGACATTTGGGCCATGGGCGTAGTCGTATATGAAATGCTCTCTGGAATATTGCCTTTTGACGGCGATTCCATTGCGGACACGTTGGCGCTCATCACGGATGGTCCATTGCCTCCGCTCGATATCGTTGCGTCGCGCCATGCCGCTCCGTATGCCTCCGTCGTCGCCAAGGCGATGCAAAAAGCATTAAATGATCGTTATGGATCGATTGTAGCGTTTCGGGATGCATTGTGTGACGTTGGAGGTACGGCGCGTGTGCTCGTAGCCCGAGCGTCGTCGCTTTTGTCTCCGAATGGTGGGCCATTGCCTGGTGGAGTTCCCGCCGATGGCGATCCGGTGCTCGATGAATCGCCGCCGGATCTGGATGATTTGCCGCCGTTGCCGATGACCTCGTCGCGGAAAAACCTGCCGAAACTTTTGACGCCTCTCCCGGATTCTCAAGCGGAATGGGCGCCCCGACCCGTGAGCGTGCGCAAGCCGCAAGAAGATCATTTGAAATTGGCCGAAGAAGCGTTGGCGGTCAATGCTCTGAAGGACGCAATTCATTCGGCGAAATTGGCGATTGCCAAAAAAGACGACGACGAAGATGCGCGGGGCCGGGCGTGGCTCGTCGCTACCGTAGCGCATCGGTGGCTCGGCAATTATACCGAAGCATTGCTGGCTGCTGAAGAAGCAATGGTGCGTTCGGCGCGTGGTGAAACCATTTGGCACGCGGCATTTGGTCACGAAGTCATGGCTTATGGCTACATGGGCCGGAAAGACCGACTCTTGCAATGCGTGGACGAACTCTCGGCGCTCGAAGAGGAAGAGGGCATATCGACTGAAGCGCATATCGTGAGTGCGTGTCGTTTGGCGGTTTTCGTCATTCGGGCGGGCGTTACGCAATTAGGCAAAAAGATCGCGCGTGAGGCGCATGCGCGTATACCCAATCGTACGGCTGCAGGGCCGCTCGTGCGCGCGTGGCTCGCGTGTGCTCGCGCCGAGATTGCTTTGACGGAAGGCGATGCGGCCGCGTATTTGCGACGAAGCGAAGCGGCTGTCGACGCATTTACGGAAGCGGCAGACGTACGCAATGCGTGTTTGTCACGAACGACCGTCGGTGATGCATATATGCTTTTGGGCGGATATGATCGCGCGAGTTTCGTTTTGCGGCGCGCGATTGAAATTGCCGAACCAATGCTCCTCGACTTTACCCCGCTAGCCAAATCAATGCTGGCGTATTGTTCAATGCGCATGGGACATCCAGGGGAGAGCTGGAAACTCATCGACGAAGCGCTGGAAATGTGTCGTTCTCGTCAAGACAAACTGCGCGAGGCGGAAGTCTTGGCGACGGCCGCGCGGATGCGGATGCAAAAGCGTGAACCCACCGTGGCGATAACTCTGGCCCGTTCCGCGCTATCCCTGATGGATCCCGATGAAACGACGGGCAAACGAGCATTGGCGCTTGCGGTCTTGGCCGATGCGTTATTGGAACAAGGGCAAGTACCGGGGGCGTTGAGTTTGGCGCAGGAAGCAGCGGCGATTCTCGATCGGGTCGGCGGATTGCAATCATCGGAATCGCTCGTGCGCACCGTGCATGCTTTGGCGCTGATTGCCAATGGCCAAGAGTCCGAAGGGTGCCGGCGCCTCAATGATGCGCGAAATGGTCTCTTGGCCACCGCGCGCAAAGTCACGGATACCCGATTCAAACGTTCTTTCCTCGACGCCTCGCCCGATCACGAACGTTTGCTCGATGCAGCTGCAGAATGGTGCGGTCCAGGTTGAAAGATCGTGGGCTCATGAAAAATCGAGCGTCGAAATGCCGCGTCGAACTGAATTCGACCGTGACCATGATGCGGTGCTAGAGTACCTCCGTTTGGAGGAGCGTCATCGTTATGCTGTCGAACGGACAAACCAGCATCGAGCGTACGCGTGACGTTTTGTTCGTCTTGCCGCCCGACGTGTCCGTGCCGCGCGCCCACATCGTGTTTCGTTTTCCGCCGCTTGGGCCGGCAGTCGTTGCCGCCTGCATTCCGCATCTTCAATGTCTGGCATTCGACTTGGCCCTCGATATTCACGGTAAACCCATCGCCGACGAAATGTTTGTCTTGGCTGATGTCGAGGCCGTCGAACGGTATCTCGAAGGCACGCCGGACATAAATATCGAATCGGCGCTGGAAACATTGTGCAGCCGGTTGGAGATGTACGTGAAAGCGCACGATTTCCTGGCGATCTCGGTAGATCGAGGGAGTCAGATTCCCTTGGTTGCCGTGTTGACGGTCGAGATCAAGAAACGCTGGGACAAACGGATCATCATTGGTGGCGTGGCCATGGAACGATTGCGCGATTTGTTTGTCCGCACCGGAGCCATAGGTCCCGATATCATCACGACGGCCACGACACCGGCACAAATTCGGGGTGCTTTTGCGACACTTCTCGAATTGCCCGAGCATCGCCGCGGGCCGCCTATCGAGTCGAATACGGACATCATCGAGCTGGTGCGCGGGGGCATGCGCAAAGCTCCGTCGCCAATTGCTTGGCCCATGCCGGATTTCTCCATTTATGATTTGCAGAACTATCGTCGGGACGCGATCTCGGCGCAATTCCCCAATGCGGAGCATTATCGCGGCGAAGTTGGCAGTTCTCTCGTCTTGCCTTATTTTTTCACATTCGAATGTCAATTCTCGTGTGCCTTTTGCCAAACTGGAGGTACCCAGGAACACAAGGACATCGCGGTGGTCGTTCGCGAGTTGGCCCTATTGTCCGAACGCTGGGAAACACGCGAGTTTCTGCTCTTCGATACGCAGATCAATTTGCATGCTCCTGCATTTTCTCGGGCTCTCCTCGACGCGCGGCTCGATTTACGTTGGTCGGATTCTTATCGTGTTCGTCCGTCGGAACCTGAAGATCTGGATCTCATGGCTCGCGCGGGATGTGCGAGTTTGACGATCGGCGTTGAATCGGCGTCGGAACGCGTATTGAAATCAATGATCAAGGGCCACAAACCCGAGCAAGCGACGGAAATGATTGGGCGCGCGCACGAACGAGAGATCCTTTTGCGCGTGAATCTATTGGCGGGTTATCCGGGAGAAACCCCCGAGGAATTACAAGTTACGTGCGCGTGGGTGCGTGAGAATGCCTTCGCCATTGACGACCTCGCGCCTTCGTCTTTTTATCTCACCGCGGATTCGCCATTGGGTCGCAAACCCGAGCGGTATGGTGTTCGCCTCCGCGGTCCCCGAGTATTGAAAGGGGAGGGGAAGTTTCGTAAATCACCGGATTCGCTCATGTACGATGAAATCGATGGTTTGACGTGGGAGCAACGTGAGCCGTTGTTGGAAGAAGGAGAGCGATCACTTTATCGGGCGTGGGCGGAAGGGCGTGGAGATCTCGGGCCGCTCGGAGGTTTGTCCCCGTCGACCATGCTGGCGTTACGTGGTCATTTTCAAACAAAATCGGCCATCAACGAATTCATTCGGCAGATCCACGGTTTTCATCGGAAAGTCGTCGTCGAGGAAATCGAAATCAATCGGCCGCCATTGCCATTGACCGTTCCGCTACAGGTCGTGCTTTTGACCCCGAAGATCGTGCACCCCAAGGTTGCTCGCGCGTTGCTCACGGGATATCGTCTGGTCGAGAAAACCCCAACATTTCGAGCCCATGACGGCGATGTATTACACGCAATTCTTTTCGCCGATGGAGCGTTCGTCGTATTTCGGGGCAGTGTGAGCCGAAGTGCGCGAGGTTTGGCGCAATGGATTATGGTCGAAGAATGGGTTGGAGAGGCGCTTCGCCTGGCCGCTCCGGACCCGCGCGCTGAATTTTTGGGGCACCTTGGGCGATTGGAGCTCGTCGGCAA
>DAOMZH010000750.1:0-5683 GCA_035437985.1 Polyangium sp. (in: bacteria)
TCCGCATCCGGTCGTTTCGGGACGTCTCGGGCTTGCTCTCATGAAGCTCGGGCAACTCGACCGCGCCGCTGAGGAACTGCACCTTGCCATGGAGCAGGGGCAGGGAGTGACGGCACAAGAACGGCGCGAGGTTGCCACAGCCTACGACAAGGCCAAGGTGCTGACGACGTGGGTCACCGTCATCATTTCGCACACTGGCGCGAAAATCACTTGTGATGGCATACCGTGGAATCGCGCCGGACAGTCATCGTTCTGGCGATTCACAATGCCCGGTGAACATACCCTACGCGCACAGCTCGACGGATACGCAGAAGCCGTCGAGACGTTCAAGGCCAAACCAGGTGACAATATCACGATATCGCTGAACCTCGTGCCGCTCGCGGTCCAAAAGCTGCCTGAAGTGCCGCAACCTGCAATCGAGAAACGTGCGGCGGACAGAAACTTCCCGCCGATGATGCGCACCTCGAATATCGCAACGGATCCAAACTATGCACCAAACGAGGATCCATCCTACGGCGAACCCAAAGACACGACGCCCGCAAAAAAGAAAAGCGGCCCGCGTTTTTCCGTGCATGGAGGCGTCGTCTCCGTGTTTGGCGTTGCGTCCTGGAATCCCGCGGTAGGCGGAGTTCTTGGCGTCGCGGTAAAACCAAAAGAGTTTTTATCATTGGGCCTCGAAGGACGCGCAGCTTGGTTGACGACGGGCGTAGGGGGCGGACAAATTAGCGCAATGACGTTTGGCGGCAATCTTTCCGCATGCGGTCATGTTCGATGGTTCTTCGGCTGTGCACTAGGGCATATCGGGACAATCGACGTGACGTTTTCGGAGCAAAGCTACAAGAAAAAGGATTTCTTGTTTGTTAAACCTGGCGTTGGTGGGCGAATTGGCGCCAATATTCCCATCGCATCATCATTTCAGGTAAGCCCGAGTATCGATATCGTTGGACTCAAGAACGGAACGAAGCTCGTGGCTGGAAACAATGTCGTGGCAGATCTACCAGCGGTGTTGATTAGTGGGCAAGTGTTTGGTGGGTGGGAGTTTTAATCATGAAACAGGCACGAAACTTTGCAGTGGCGCTCTTGGGAACAAGCAGCCTGATTTTATCACATATGATTGGTGGTTGTTCTGCTCCGGATGACTTTGGGCGAGCATATTGCGATTCAAATGCATTTCTTCCAGATCCTTGGTGCCGCGACGTCGACGCTGGTACTGATGCAGAATCGGACGGTGCTCCTGATGGCGCGTCGTTTCGGCCCGAAGCTGCATGTCTCGATAAAGGCGGGGAATGCGTGGCAATCCAAGCCGGCCCAAACGCATCAGATTGGCACGGACCGGATCCTGTATGGTTTGGCCCGGCAATCGACGCGCCGACAGAATGCCCATTCGAAGGAGAAATTCAGCTTGCGAGATACTTGGGGCTCCATGCTCCGCCTTTCGATTGCGCTACGTGTGAATGCGAGGAATCGACGGGCAATTGTGCAGGGGTTCCCGATTCGATTTCCGTTGGAACGACGACCTGCGGGCCCGGAGGGATAAGCACGCCTTTTGACGGGCCAAACGGGTGGGATGGAAGCTGCACCGACGCAAATGGAATTGCCGCGGGTGCACAATGTCCGCCCGGAAGCGGCACTCCATGCGTCCAGTCGATTGCATGGTCGGCGTTTCCGGGGCCGAAAAATGAGGCATGCGCGGTCCATGTGACTCCCGTTCCGGGTTTTAATGGAATGACGACTTCGTGGGAAAATGCGGCCGTCGCTTGTCATTCGACTATGGCGCGGGATCTTTGCGGCAATGGCTCGAAAGAATGTGTTCCCGCAGCGCTACGTGATTGGTCTCAATGCGTATGGCTAAACGGTGACCATAAATGCCCCGACAATTACACATACTCGCGCCGCGTGATGTACCAGCACGAGCCGAAAGACTCGCGTTCGTGCTCCGCGTGCTCGTGCGGTGAACCTGTCGGGGGCTCGTGCGTCGCCAAAATGAACATTTTTACGGATTCTGCATGCGCGACAGAAATTCAGAATCAAACCATTTCGTCGGAAATGCCTGACTGTGACCCAATTTTTCCCGCAGGTTTGGCGATAGGATCCAAATCAATCACGGATCACCTGTACGTTCCGGGGACGTGTGCAGCCAGTGGCGGCGAGCCGATGGGCGAGGCCGTCGAGGACACGAGCACGGCGACCACGATTTGCTGTCAAAAATCGCTCTTTTTTGCCGAGTAACGCGTCGACGGACCTTTGCCGCTCGTGAAGTTCGGCGGACTGATACGGCACGTGCGAGAGAGCACGTTTCAAAAATCGACCAGACTCCTGTCCGGGATTTCGAACATCGGACAATAAGCACTTGCGCCACGAAAAGAGCGCGACGGGGCAGACCTCCAATACCTGCGGGGTCGTGCTCTTTCCGTGGACGTGTTTGTCATCGTTTAACGAAACGAAATGGATACGTGTGTCCATCGTTCGCGGGTATCAGCGAGCGTTCCGATGGGTTTTTGTGGAGTCCAAGAGGCACGCTTCGGAACGTTCTCTCATGCCCGTGAAATAGCGGGGTGCGTATGTTGCGTCGAGAATATGCAGACGATTCGCTTGTCATTCACGTTGGCATGAGGATCCGCAAACTGCGCATGGAACAAGGGATTTCACTACGCGATTTCGGAAAACGTTCGGGCGTGCACCCATTCCACGTCATGGCCATCGAGCTGGGACAATTGGCAGCAAATACCAAGACGCTTCGGGCTATTGCCAAGGGACTCGGCGTAAGTGCGCTCGATCTATTGAATCACGACCCCGAAAACAACGATATGGGGCACATTGTCGAGCTCATGCGCAAAGACCCTGAATGCGTCCAGAAAATCAGGCTCAGGGTAAAACCGCTCGTAGAAAACTGAATTTGCGCGGAGGAAACTTCGATGGAGACTCCCGAAGCTGTACCGCCAGAATCACGCCCGCGGCACAAATGGCCCATCACGGAAATCCTCGACCAACTGCGCGAGTTGACCGTGCTCGAATTGGCCGACGTCGCGCAGCACGTAAAGCACATTCGAGCGGCGCGCGGCGATCGCCCTTCGCCCGAGCTTGTTTCGCAAGTCGTGGCCATTGCTGGACGACTCCATTTGACGCATGCGTATCACGTCCCGCTCCCCTTGATTCGTGCGGGCCTGGTTGACGTTCCGCGGACCTTGCTCGATGCGGCTCTTTTCGACGCTGAATCGCGCGGCCTTTTGCGCATGGAGCCAGTCGACCTTCCGTCGCCGTTTGTCGAGGTTGGCGCGGGAATACCGCACAAACGCGGGCTTCTGTATTGGATTGTCCCGTTTGGTCCGTGAAGGGGGCGTCATGAGTCGTCAGCGCATCGCCGTGAAAGACTTTGTGGCCCAAATCGGAGCGCGCGTTCGCTTTCTGCGATACGAACGCGGGTTGACGCAGCACGAGCTGGCCGAAATGGCCCGATGCAGTGTCTCGTGCATCATGCATCTCGAATTAGGGCGACGGGCCGTCACGATAAGAATCCTTTGCAAGATTGCTCGTGCGCTCCATGTTCAGCCGTTCGACATTCTCAACCACGACACGCGCAAGAATGACTTGGCGTGCTTGACCGAAACGATGCGTCTTCATCCCAAACTCACCAAACTCGCGCGCCGCATGGTGACGAAGCTCAACCGTGCACGTTCGCGCGCGTAGCGCTTGTGAGCTCATGACGTAGGAGCTTGCGTCGCAAGCGGTACCGCGTCGCAAGCGCAAGCGCTTTGCTTAGCCTAAGCAACCATGCCCCTTGCGTATTCGAATCGCCCTCCAAGCGCATACGCCAAACCCCGGGGCGAACAGTAAAACCCTCAAATCTACGGTTGTTTCGCGCGTTTTCCGCGTGACTACATCCGCTCGAATGAAACGCAGTTGTAGTACGTGCGTTTCAGGCTTGATCTCGTGGCTGAAAAGGTGTCCCCTGGACGTGCGTTCGGTTCGGACTGTGTTTGGACTGAACGAGGTTTGCCAACATGTGCGCCTTTCGAGGCGCACAAAAGACAAACGCGTCGTCTGGGTCCTGACCTGCAAATCACTCCCAAAACGACGCGCCGCGAGTGAAAAATGAGTCTATCACAAGCCGTAGCGGGTGGATCCCGCAACGCGGATGCAACGCGTGCTTTTCTCTCCCCGCTCGTAAATTTCGGCGCTTTGGACAAGCCGAGTACGCCGCCGTCCACTTCGTCGTACGGCTGGAAAATTGCCTACATCAACCGAATTTGGGACGAGGACGGTCCCAAGGGGCTAGCGGCCAAAGCCGTGTTGGCAGTGCTTTGGAAGCATTCGGACCAAGATGGCCGCACATGGCTAGGGCTTCCGTTGCTGGCGAAGAAGGCCGGGATCGGCAACCTGCGCACGGCCCGCAGCGCCCTCGAACGTCTGGAGCAAGAGGGTTGGCCTTGGTACGGGCAGCAAACGTGGGCGTCCTTGACCGCGGAACAAAAGGCCGCAGGTCGTCCCGTCCCCCGCCGTAGCAACGGAGGGCAAGCGCCGAACCTGTACGTGCTTCTTGACGGTCGAGGTCAGCCCGTCACGTCGCCGTCTCAGGGCAGCCAACCGGCCCGGCCCGGACTGGTACGTACATCCCAGGACGAGCCTTCTGAGACGGTGGTAGGGCAAAACTGCCCTGGCGGTTCAGAGCAAAACTGCCCTGGGGGTGGTAGGGCAAAACTGCCCTACGATCCGGATCTCTCTGGAACCAGATCTCAGGAAGTGAGTGCAGAGAGCGCCGCGGGCGCACCGAACAGCACACACGATTTTTCGAAGGCTCAGGGGAGCAAGGGGGACTGGGGATGGCTCGAAGCGTGGAACGTCATCGTGCATGGCCACGCCGAGAGAACGAAAGGGGTCTATGGGCTGGCTCCCATGTCGCCCGACCTTTCTCGCGAGCAACGCAAGAGCATGGCCGAGTGTCTCGACGGGGCAGCAACGGAATTGGCGGCGAAACTTCGCTCTCGGGGCGTCGAGCGCGAGCTGGTCGAGGTGCGGCGCGAACTGGCAGAGCGCACGATAGGGCGTTATTTCCGCAACGACACGCCGTATTTGCGTAAGACAAAGCATGCGTTGCGGGACCTTCCGCGGGAATTCCACGCGCGCCTAACCGAAGCAATGCATGCGATTTCGCGGGAAAGTCACGACGCGGCGAACGTTCCGCGACGCACAGCGCCGCTCGAGCAGCTGGCGCAAGGCCAGAAGGCCGAAATTCCCGCGCAAGTGAGGAAATCCGAGTCTGCGGAAAAACCTTTGCCCGTGGACGTGACGCGCGCGCATGCGGGCCAATTGCTGGAAATGCTCGCTGCTACATCGCCGAAAGACGAAGCACCCAAGGCGCCAAGCAAGGCCGACGAACGCGCGAGTTCGACGGGGATGGAGCGGAGTCCCGAAACAGCGCTCGGGACCGCGTCGCCGACCGTTCAGCGCTCAACGGGACGTGTAGGAGCGCCACGCTGGGGCGCGATGGTCCCAACGCCGACGAAGGTACGTACGGTGTCGAGGTTGCAGCTGTTCGATCCCGAGGCCGTCGAGAGTCCCGAGGCGCATCCGAGGAAGTAGGGCAAATTCAGCGGGAATTACTAGGCAGTCTCTAGGGACGTTCTAGGCCGTTTCTAGGAGCTTTCTAGGACAAGACTAGGCCGTTTCTTGGGCAATTCTTGGT
>DAOMZH010000751.1:0-5678 GCA_035437985.1 Polyangium sp. (in: bacteria)
CAATTCGTGAAGGTGACCAAGTCTCGGTATGCCCCCGGTTCAACCCTTAGGGCTTAGCCGCGGCTTGTCTCCCCGGGGGTTTGGGGGCAGAGCCGTTGGGTCAGTCTCTTTGGCGCAGCCAAAGAGATTGTGAGACCCAACGGCGAGCCCCCATCGTAAATAAAAACCTCGCGTAGCGCGCTTGTTAGCGCGCGAAGCGAGCGTCGTAGTCACCGGACCCGGCCTCGGTTTTTCCCCGGTTCAGATCACCGGACCCGGCCCCAGTTTGTCCCCACTACATCGCCAGTCCACCGTCGACGTCGATGGTTCGTCCGGTGAAATACTCGCACTCGATAACGAACTTCACGGCCAGCCAGATATCTTCCGGCACGCCGATTCGAGCCACCGGGATGCGGGCAACCAGGGCATCACGAGCCTTTTGGTTCATGCCTTGCGTCATGGGCGTCTCCACCATGCCTGGCGCGACGCACCCTACGCGAATGCCAAACGGGGCCAATTCCAGCGACCAGGTCTGCGTGTTGGCCGCCAGGGCTGCCTTGGCCGCCGTGTAGTTCGATTGCCCGCGATTGCCATGCCGCGCAATGGAGCTGATGTTGACAATGACGCCTTTTTGCCCTGTTTCCGCCATCTTTACGGCCACATCGCGTGCAACGAACGTCGCGCCCGTGAGGTTCACGTCGATGACCGCTTGCCATTGCTGCGCGCCCATCTTCGTAATGGCTCCCGTCGTCCGATCCCGCTTGACCAAGAGCCCATCCCGAAGAATGCCCGCATTGTTCACGAGTCCATTCAGTCCGCCCATCGCTCCGTGGGCAAACTCGATACAAGCCCCAACGTCCGCTTCATTGGCTACATCGAGACGCCGCACGTAGAGTTTGCCCGGACAAGCCTTGGCTTCTTCCGCCAATGACGCGAGCGCTTCTTCGTTCACATCGGCCGCAACCACCTGACCACCCGATTCGGCCAGGCGCAGAGCATAATGGCGACCAAGGCCTGAAGCCCCGCCGGTGACGATGAACTTGGTATCTTCGAGTCGCATGGTGTTCCTCCGCATCGGCGACGACGCTCCTGCCGCCAATTGAGGCTGGGCTTCTACACGGCTCGCGACGATACGGGAAGCCCTGCACTCGCCATCCCTTGCGCTCCGCAGGCCCAGTGATATTTCGCCTGCATGCGTTCGATTGCACTCTTGGCACTCTGTATCAGCCTCGCCAGTGCCGCGGTTGGTTGCAACCGCGATGCGCCCGTCCCCGCTTCATCGGATCCCGAGGGCAAAGACCTCGTCGAAGGAGCCATCGTCGCCGCCGTCGAATCGAGTGGTGGGGTTCGTCTCTACAAAATCATCCACGCCGATGATTACCCCGATCCGGCCGGCCCCGAGTACCACATGATCGCGTACAAGCCGAAAGCCATCACCTTTCAAGATGCGGCAAACCTCTGGGCTTTCCGCCGCAAAGAGGTGTCCATCGAGCTCAATCACATCCTCGTCCGCTTGGTCAATTTCGGCAAACGCGATCACCGCGTCCTCGCTGTCGAACCCGTCACCGAAGAAGAAAAAGCTCCGTACCTCAAAAACCGGCGCTGAGCTTTTGCCGAAACTCGGAACTCACCGTCGCGATCGCTTGCGCATGCAAGCGACTCGCCCAGCTTTTGCTGATCCCCAATTCCTTCGCGATCGTATCAAAATCTTCACCCTCGAAATAATGCCGCTCGATCAACAGCCGCTCACGTTCGGGCAAGGCGCGAATCACCGCGCGTAGCGTCTGATATTCCTGCGCCCAAGACGTGTTTTCCTCAGGCGTCTCGTCCAGCTCACCACCGCGCGAGATGGTCGAGATCAAACCAATCGCCAAACCGGCCGCGTGTTTTTCGAGCTTCGCATCGAGCGCCGCGATGTGTTCCTCTTCGGTCGAACCAGGTTCGTCCGGAACGTCGTCCTCGTGTTCGGTCAAACGCTCCGAAGCAATGATTGCGGCTGTTCGCGCACAGAGCCGCTTCATGCGTCGTTCCCGACGAACAGCATCGAGGATCGCCCAACGCATCTTGCGTCCGATGTACGTCGTCGCCGATGCTCGCGCCGGATCGTACGTATGCACGGCTTCGATCATGCCGTGATGCGCCATCGCCCGGAGATCCTCCAAAGGCACGAGGCGCGCCAAACGGCGGTTCATCCACTGCACCGTCTCCTCGAGCAGAGGCAAATGCTGCTTGTAGATCTGAAAATTCTCGGGCTTCACTCGCCCACCGCTCGTCCGGATTTTTTCGGCGGATCGTCTGCCCATCGACCCACGAACGCTTCCCCACTCGTATCGACGTCTTCTCGAGGCAACGCCCGTCGCAACAGACGCGCGGCTCGTTCGTCCCGGACAAGCAACTCGGCCAGTTCGTCGCGCATGAACGCGAGGTCGTCCGGAGAAACCAGGTTGTGGTAAGGAGCTACGGCCGCGTCAATTCGCGCCTTGATCCACGAGTCTTGCAGAAGGGCGTACATGGCCTGGAAAAACTAACACAGGCCAGAAAGAAAAACCAGTTGCGGTTGACGAACCTCAGGTGGCTTTGACGAACCCAGGGGCAAACCTCGGTTTTACTTGGCCGGTCCGTTGATGCACTCGTCGAAAGCTTTGACCGTCTTGGAGCTCATCGCGCACTTCAGGCTGTTGCGATCCACGACGCCACCCACCAGGCTCGAACGACAGCCGTTTTCCCAGTTCTCACCCAACTTCGTGACGGCATCCGTGATCGACTTCTCCGCCTGTTCCTTCTGCGCGGTCGTGAGCTTGGGACTCAACGCCACCATCTGATCCGCCTTCTGCACCACCGTGTACTGCTTGGCGAGCTCGATGCAGTCGCGATCCGTGAGCGTGTAATCTTCCGGGACCGAGTTTCCGTCGTTGGTCGACTTCGCACCGTGCGGCATCTCTTTCGTGTCTTTATCAGGCTGGGTGTTTTTGCCCGAGTCCGAGGAAGAGTCCGAGTTTGTCCCGTCGCTACCGCCAGACGAGAAATCATCCGCGGTGTTGGCTCCATCGCGGTTCGAGGACGAACCACATCCCGACACAAGAGCGAAAGCGAGGGCGGCGGAGACGAAAACAAGGTGGCGCACGTTCATGGCAGTAGCAGATTTGATCGGTTTTTCGCGCATGTCCATCCTTGGCGTGCATGCGCTCGGAACGAGGTCGAAGCGGGCTGGACCAGAGCGCACGCCTAGCGTTGGCAGAGACCATGCAAGCACTTTCCAAGGGGGCGGAAAGGGCTATGCGATCGTTATGGATCTACATCTTGCTCGTGCTCGGGACGGTACTCTTCATCGGGTCGCTCGAGGGCCGTGATGACCGCATTCCGTATGTACGATTTCGAGAATTGGTCGAGCAAGGCCTGCTCACTGACGTCGAAATCAAGGGGGATGCCTACATTGGGCACACCGCGCCAGCCTCAACCACGGCGACGTCGCAGACGTTTCGAACCGGGCGCATCGAAACGCTCGAAGCGAATCTGCTCGCCACGCTCGACAAGAAGGACATCCCCTACACACGAATGCCCGAGACGGGTTTGTCGCTTCCAACGTTCTTGCTCTGGTGTTTGCCGGTGGGGGCGCTCGTGATGCTCATGCTCTCGTTCGCCCGCAAGACTCCGGCGCCAAACATCACCCATCCGGCGTTGAACTTCGGCAAACACAAAGCGCGCCTTTATGTGGACAAAGGGACAGCCGTGACGTTTCGCGATGTTGCAGGCAGTCACGAGGCCAAAGAAGAGCTCAATGAAATCGTCGACTTTCTCCGGTCACCGGAACGCTTCCGGCGTCTCGGCGGACGAGTGCCCAAAGGCGTTTTGCTGGTCGGTCCGCCAGGGACGGGAAAAACCCTGCTGGCACGAGCGGTAGCTGGGGAAGCCAATGTGCCGTTTTTCAGTATCTGTGGGTCGGAGTTTGTCGAAATGTTCGTCGGGGTCGGGGCAGCTCGGGTGCGGGATCTGTTCGCCCAAGCCCGAGAAAAACCTGCCGCCATCGTGTTCATCGACGAGCTCGATGCGGTAGGAAAAACCCGCGGCGCAGCTGGTCCGATCGGGGGCAATGACGAACGAGAACAGACACTCAACCAACTCTTGACGGAAATCGATGGATTCGATGGTTCGTCCGGTTTGGTGATCATCGCTGCGACAAACCGTCCAGAGATCCTGGATCCGGCGCTCACGCGCGCGGGACGATTTGATCGGCGCGTTTGCGTGGATCGGCCGGATCTGGGCGAGCGGCGGGAGATTCTCGAAGTGCATGCCCGCAAAGTGGTGCTGGGGCCGGATGCGAATTTGGACGATACGGCGGCGCAAACGACGGGCCTCGTAGGTGCGGACCTCGCCAATGTGGTGAACGAAGCAGCTCTGCTTGCGGCGCGACGTCGGGCCGATGCGGTTGGTAGCGTGGATCTCGATGAAGCCATCGAACGAGTCCTCGCGGGCCTCGAACGCCGAGGTCGACGTCTTGGACGTCACGAACGAGTGGTCGTAGCGTACCACGAGGCGGGTCACGCGATTGCGACGGAAGTGCTCAGTTCTCAGGATCCCGTGCGCAAAGTTTCGATCATTCCGCGGGGAGTCGGCGCGCTTGGATACACCTTGCAACAGCCGCGTGAAGATCGGTATCTCATGAGCCGCCAAGACATCCTCGATCGGCTCGTCGTATTGCTTGGTGGGCGGGTGGCGGAAGAGCGCACGTTCGGGGACGTATCGACGGGGGCTCAAGATGATCTGGTGAACGCGACCGACATGGCGCGGCGAATGGTGCGCGAGTTTGGCATGGGCAGTGAGAAAATAGGGCTTTTGTCGTTCGATCCGCGTCGGGCGGCGTGGGGGGATCGCGGAGGTCACGAATACAGCGAGGAAACGGCGCGCGTCTTGGATGCGGAGGTGTCGCGACTGCTTTCCGACGCTGAGCAGCGGGCCAAAACGCTGCTCGATACGCATGCACTGGCCCTCGAACGGATCGCCAACAAGCTACTCGAAGTGGAAACATTGTCTGGGGAACAGGTGCGCGGACTTTTATGGCAAGGGACGAACCCTCCGGAGAATGGGAAAAACCCCCCGTAAAAGGCCGGGATCTGCGAGGCATCCTTCCAGTTTCCCAGGAAATTGGCCGAAACATGGCCAGATCGCCGAATTCCTCGTAGTCTCTACGTCCTCATGGTCCCTTTCGAGATACGCGCTGCCGTTTTGGGAGACGAGGAGCAATTGCTTCACGTCGCGCGGCATTTGAATACGGTCAATCTTCCGAACGATCGCGACGAAATCCACGAAATCGTCAGTCTTTCTCATCGTAGTTTCACGGGGGACATCAAAGATCCGCGCTTGCGCCAATATGTGTTCGTGCTCGTCGAACGCGCGACGGAGCAGATCGTCGGCACTTCGATGATCGTTTCGCAACTCGGGCGCCGGGGAGCTCCGTACATTTATTTCTATGATACTCGTCAACAAACGCGTTCGACCCGCGAAGTCGCCGCCGAACTTGCCCGGGCGAGTGCGAGCGGAGAGGAACTCGTGGAGTAAATAACCATGGCAAGCCTTGATATCGACAAAGCGAAAGCCAACATCGTGGGCGAGCTTTGCGGCGGCGACATAACGCTCGATTAGTCGCTCCAAGTCGCCATCGCTCCAAACGACGGAATGATTTGTTGGATCGATGCCGAACT
>DAOMZH010000752.1:0-5672 GCA_035437985.1 Polyangium sp. (in: bacteria)
GGTATGACGATGAATAAAGCGGAGCTCGTCGAGGCAGTCAAAACGGGGGAAGTCCTTTCTGCGGTTTCGCTTGCCGACGGAGACTTTTCGGGGGCGGATCTGTCGGGCGGAATTTTCGAGAATGTGTCGTCTCGTGGGGCGAATCTAGAGGGTTGCCTATTCAAGGAAGCGGTCTTCACCGAGTGTGATTTCGATGGTGCGCAGCTCGTCGAGACGAACCTACGACATGCGACGGTCAATCGTTCGAGCTTCGAGCGGGCGAATTTGCAGCGAAGTTATTTGGGGGTCGCCAAGTTTTACCAGTCGAACCTGATGGACGCGGATCTTTCTGGATGCGATGGAGTGATCAGTGGTTTTGCCGAATGTAACTTGACGCGGGCGAATTTTTCCGATATGAACTTGGACCGGGCGGCCATCGTCGACTCGGTGGTCGTCGGAATTCAATTCATGCGCGCGAACATGAAGCAAACGACGCTGTACAAGGCGGATTTGAAGGAGGCGCAATTCGCTGAAGCGCGCTTCGAAAACACGCTTTTCATCAAGGCGATTTTGCGCAAAATGAATTTTGCTGGAATGAACCTGACCTTGTCGCAATTCATCGATGGCGACTTGGAAGGGGCTTCGTTCGAGGGCGCGATCGTGCGACAATGTAATTTCATGCGCGCCAATCTCGCCGACGTCAATTTTGAAAAGGCCGAAGGGGCCCAAGCGGTGTTCGTCGAAGCGAAACTCATTCGCGCCAATCTGCAAAAGAGTAATTTTTCGCAGTCGCTTTTCGTCGACGCGCAGGCCGAGCTCGCGAATTTTTCGGGCGCCAATTTGGCCGAATCCATTTTCCACCGCGCCAAATGCGAAGCGGCGAAATTCGTCGGCAGTGACTTGACCTATGCTGACTTTTCGCATGCCGATGTTTCCGCAGCTGATTTTGCAAATGCGAAAGTTTTCCGGACGCGTTTTCATCGCGTCACGGACAAAGACACTTTGTGGTGTAGTCGTTTGGCAGCACTCGGAGATGAAGCCGATGTTGTCGAATCCGAGGATTGGAATCCCCCGTATTGATATGGCAAAGCCATGAGCCAGGAGGCATGACGAAATGCTCGCACGCAAATTAAATCGCGATGAAGTTACGCTCGAACAGGGCACCGTCGTGAATCTGAAGGACGGATCGTGGTCCGTACGGGTTGGAGGCGCAAGTTATTCAGCAAAACGCGCCAAGAGTTGCCTTGTCGCGCCAAACCCGGGTGACGAAGTGCTCCTTTCTTTCGGTCGCGCAGGAACGTGTTTCATCCTCGCGGTGCTCGAAGGCGATGAAGCCGAAACGAACACCGTGACGAAACTCGAAGTCGACGGGGATTTGGAATTGCACGTCGGTTCCGGCCAATTTGCGGTAAAAGCGGCGCGTGGCGTGAGTTTGTCGTCGGGCAATGAGTTGAATCTGGTAGGTAAATCGCTCAGCGTTAGCGCGCTCGAGGGAACCATTTTCGTGGAGAAGCTGGAGCACCTCGGAAGCCGCTTCAAAGCCGAGGTCGAAGCCATGCGCATCGTGGGGACGGTGTGCGATTCATTCTTCGAGCGCGTATCGCAGCGGGTGCAACGCTCGTATCGCACGGTCGAAGACATCGACCAGCTCAAGGCAAACAAGGTTGATTATGCCGCAGAAACGACCTTGGCTTTGCGTGCGAGGCATGCGGTCGTGCAGGCCGAAGAAATCTGCAAAGTGGATGCTGGACAGGTGCAACTCGGTTGAGGAGGAAAAACCATGTTCGCAAATACCCAAATGGGCGGTTTGAATTTTGGCTTTCCAGACGTTTGCCTCACGCCGATTCCGCCTGCGCCAGTGCCCATTCCCATTCCTTATCCCAATTTCTCGATTGGGTGCCTGGGTGTGCCATTCGTCCCCATCGTGCTTTATGGAGGAACGCCGGCGCATAACCTCGCTACGTTCGTGCCGATTAGCTTGGGCGACAATCCGGGCATTGCAACGGGCGTTGCGTCGGGCACCGTCATGGGACCTACACGCAGCATTACAGCCGCGGCGACCGTATTGGTCGGAGGTTTGCCCGGAACGCGTTTGACCACCATCAACATTCACAACAGCACCAATGCCCCGGGAATGCGCATCGTCCCGAGTCAGGTCCGCGTGCTGCTCCTTGCCCCATGAACCAGTAATGGCGGGCAATTCGAGTTCGTCATGAGAAAAGTCTCCTCGTCGTGCCCTCTGCGTGTCGCCTCCGTCGTATGGCAGCCGGCGGAAGGCTTGTTCATGCTGACGGTGATAACCAAGGCGACCTTCGATTTACGTCCTGAGGAATCACCACTGGCCGAAAATCAAGACGAACCGACGGCTCATGACGAATATTGGAATGACGACGAGAATGCCAGTTTACGCGCGGCGAGCGATATCTTGCCCTTCAAAAAATCCGCCGATGTGGTGGTCGTCGGATACGCGTACGCTCCACAAGTTTTGTCGGATTGGCCATTTCATACGCGGCTCGTCGTAGGAAAGGGTATTGACAAGATCATTGAAATTCACGGAGAACGTCGCTGGACGAAAGAAGACCAATTGATTCAAACTCCTTGTGCGCCGCGAGTGCCCCTGCGTTGGGAGCGCGCCGCAGGTGGACCAGGCACGTCGAATCCCGTTGGAATGCTCCCGGTCACTCGCCTCGAAGCTGGTCAAGCCCGAAAACTCCCGAATTTGGAGCCTCGACACACCCGTTCGTCAAGACCAACGGATGTGATTCCAACAATTGGGTTTGGCCCGATCGCACCTTCCTGGCCCGAGCGAAAATCGCTCATCGACGCGCGCGAGGGCGAATGGGACCCCAGCCTTTGGCATGAAAAACCTTTGGCGCCGTATGTCGATGCCTCATTTTTTCAAGTGGCTCCAGCTGACCAACGATTGGAACGGATGACGGGCGACGAGCGTATACAGCTCGAAAATCTGCACCCGGAGTATTCACGATTTTCTACGCGTTTGAATGCCGGGCGTCCTTATGGAATCGCACAAAAGCCGGGCAAAAATCCGATTGAACTGGAATTGCGTTGCGACACGTTGGTCATCGATACCGAACGGTGTGTCGCGACATTGACCTGGCGCGGCTCGATTCCGTTGGCATATCCGGAGGAATTGGTCGAGGTCGAAGTGACGACCGATAAGAAACGGCGAATGCGGCCACCGCAAACCAATTCGTCGTCCACCGTCGTGCTCGATTTGGACGAACCCTCGGGAGTCATCGCCGCCCCAGCTTTGCCATTTGCCGTGCAACAAGTTCTGAATCGACAACGACTCGATCCAGCGAGCGTGTCGCTCGAGCGGTATGCAACGATTGGCGCAGAGTTGAACGAGGGGCAGCAGACGCGTTTTCGCATACTCGAAACGCATGTATTGACGAGCGATGATTGGACGGCAATCGAAGCGTATTGGAAAAAGGCGCTCGATGAAGAGGGTGCGTCCGGGAAACACGAATTGCGCAAAAAATACGATGATGCGTACTTGGCCCGCGTAGAAAAGTTTCGTGGCCCCATTACGCCGGAAGAACGCCGTAAGATAATGGCATCTTTGGATCGAAGGAAAACCCTCGAGACATTGGATCAATTGAAGATTCAGCGCGCAGCGTTGATGCCGATTTTGCGATCGGTCGCGCGGCAAGCCATCGGCATCGACAGTACGTCTCCGTGACGAGGAGCTTGACAAATCCACGATTTTGCGTTGAACTTTGCGGGTAAATATGAGCAAAGCTCGCAAATCTGGGGCGGAGTCGAAAAAGCAGGGCAATGCGGGTATGCCCGAAAGCCCCAAGCGCGGTATTGGTATTCTCGGCGTGCTTTTTTTGGTGGCTTTTGGTGCATTCCAATTATGGCGTTCGCAACGGCTCGCGGCATCGGAAGACGCCCTATTGGCCGCAAAAGCGCCCCCGCCAGCCAAGCCCCAGACCTCCAATGCGCTCGTTCCGCGACAATCATCCCATCCTCTGACGTATTCGCCCAACGACACCGCGTCGGATATCGCCAACAAGCGTTTGGCCCGAGCTCGCCATACGCTCGAAGGTTACAAGCTTTGGGCACGTTATCCACCAACCTCGCGCCCATTATCGGAAATGCCCGATTTGCAAAAACCGCATTCGGTGCAGCCGAGCACCCAGCCGCTGGCAAAATCCGACGGCAAACCCACGTCCAAGGCGCGGGTTACCCTCAGTCAAGACCGAATCTATCTTGTCGGCGATGAAGTCGCGCATCTTCGAGTTTCCTGCGTTCCTGCGGCGTGTGAGGTTCTTTCCGCAACGGCAACGTCGGCCACGAAGCTCGATAATTCGGCCGTAATCGGGCCTACCCCGGTCAAGTTTGTCACGGATGAACAGGGCAATGCTGTTGCCCCATTTCAGCCAGCGAACGAGGGCTTCTCTTCGTATCACGGCGGAATCGGAATCGACTTGAAGGTGCGGGTGGGTTCGGAAGAAGGCTTCGCTAATTTCCAATTGATTTACACGCCTGCCGCGCCAGCTCGTTTTACAGGAAAAATCCGCGAAGTCATGGAGGACGGCTCGCTTTGTCTTTATGTTGAAATGGATGTGACCAAAGCTGGCCGCTACATCCTCACGGGGCGCGTAAATGATGCCGAAGGCGACGGATTTGCGTATTTGGAATTCAACAACCTCATCGACGCGGGCCTACGCGAAGCCCGTATGTGCATTTTCGGATTGCTGGTCATCGACCAACGCGCGAAAACACCCTTTACCTTGCGGGATCTCGAAGGCTTTTTGTTGCTCGAAGATCGAGATCCCGATCGTGAATTGATGTCCCTGATCGAGGGCAAAGTTCACACGACGAAAACTTACGAAGAATCCGCATTCTCGAATGCCGAATGGCAAAGCGAGGAAAAAACGCGGACCATCGACGAGTTTGGCAAGGACGTAGAGAAGGGAATCGACGAAGGCGGGGAACCTTGATCAGAGCGCGTACGCTGCGATGTCCGAACGCACCGGCCCGATGATTCCGGCCCAGCTGCCATTCGAGTAATGGTTGTACGCTTCGGAATCGTCACGGAAATCGACGTTCTGAAAACTCCACAACGCCGTTCCGCCTTCGGTCGCAGCCGTTCCCAGCTTCAGATCGTTGCACAACCAATCAGCCGGATTGCAGAACCCCCCCGTGGCCGACACGCCACCCGCGGAATGGTACGAAACAGCTTCATCGTCCTGACCCGGGAGATAAGCTGCATACAGCGTACCCTTCGCGCCGGCGAATCGGTACATCCACTTTCCCTGAGTCGTATTGTGATTGTAGAGCGCGCGCGCATTAGCCGTTTTCAAGTCGGTGTCGATGGCATTACCGGTGAAAACTTGTCCGACGTTCGCCAATTCGCTGCCTCCGCCCGCGCCAGCCGCGACATCGATCCATTTGATGTTCCAACCTGTTTGCGACGTTCCGTCGACGTCGCCACACACACCGCTCGAGTTTGGCGTGGCATTCTTCTTTTTCCGGCTCGTCGTGCCGTACAGCGCCAGCGCATAACCAATTTGCAAATCCCCCGCGCTGTGCGCCGCAATGTAACAAGAATTGGCGCCCGTACAATAACAATCGAGGGCATTACGAATGCCGCCATTGGACGCAGAGATGCTGCTTTGTCCGTCCCAGTTGGCGGCCCGCTTGTTCACGCCCGCGGCGGTAGG
>DAOMZH010000753.1:0-5660 GCA_035437985.1 Polyangium sp. (in: bacteria)
CTTCGGCGCCCTCACCGCAGATACCGACATCAGCTTCTTCGCTGGTGCCGCGTTTGTCGGCGTGCAGGAACGCAAACCGTGCGGACAAGACGATGAAGGCAAAGCATTGCCCAACCCATGCTCGACTTCCTTCGAGCTCGAAAGCGGAATCCGTATCGCGCCGACCTTCGGCGTGGGCTGGAACTTCTATCCGCGACAACTCGAGTTCTTCGGTTTCGGCGCCGAATGGCGGGCAATGCCTTTCTCCCGCAACACCTCGGGCTTCGACAATGCGGGCTCTGGAAATGATCAAGCGTTCCCCGATACCGCGGTGAACGGCAAAGATCGCCAGTTCCGCTTCAACAGCATGGTCACCGTGAACCTGCTGTTCTCGTTCCCGCACAGGGTCAAGGTCAGCGAATAACTCGCCTGCATCCTCCCAGCCCCCTTCATCGCTCCCTGCACATCCAGACCTCACGATCGCGTGCACAACGCGCGTGAGTGCTGTTCCGTTCGCAGCACTCGCCCGACACCACCATCACGTCGAAGGCGATGTTGATCGGCGAGCACTACGAATCGAAATCCTCCGCAGAGCCTCATCTTCATCCCGTCGAACACTTGCCAGGTCGTTCACCAGGTCTTATCCCTCCGTGCTTGCCGCCCTCAGGCATGCATCGAGGTCTACGTGGGCATTTTTGACTTCCTACGCAACAAGAACCCCAAGAGTGGGACACCCGCGCAAGCCGCCGGTCCTGCAGTCGACAAGAAGATCAGCGGACCGGCCAAAGTCGTCGCGGACAAACGCGCCCAGACCTACGACCGTCTCGAAGCAATCCAAACTCTTGTCGAGATGGGCACCCCCGAAGCTTCCGCAGCATTGCTGAAACGCTTCACCTTCGTCATCGATCCTTCGATCACCGATCAGGAAGAAAAAGACATCGCCTTCCGCGGCATCATTTCAACCGGAAAAACCGTCGTCCCCGCTGTCGTCGAATTCTGTGCCAAAGCCGAAGTGCTCACCTGGCCCCTGAAAATCCTCGCCGAACTGCTCGACGATGAGGAATACCGCAACGAGCTCATCGCGTTGCTCGATCGATTCGACACCGAATACGCGCGCAACGTCGAGCCCAAGATCCATGTCATCCAAGCCCTCGAAGATGTCGTCCACGAAGACGTGCGCAGCGCTGTGGAACGATTCTTCGAAGACGTGAACGAGACGGTTCGTTTTCACGCCGTGCAAACCACGTTTGCCCAGGGCATGGCAGAGAGCGTCGAGGGGCTTCTCGACCTGCTGGCCCAAGAAGAATCCGTACGGGTCAAAAACAAGATAGCGGAAGGGCTTCTCGTGCGTGGATGGCTGATCCCCGAAGCTCGTCGCGATGCGATCGCTGACGCCCTCTCCGACACGTCTGGCTACTCGGTGGCCAATGACGGCAAAGTCGTCAAGCGTTCAATGGGATTCCACTGATCGAACCGCGTAATGACGTGCGCGTCGTGATGACGTTGCGCGTAGATCGCGAAACCATTCGCGGCTTTCGATTTGCTCGTCCAGCCGATGGTTTTTCCTGAACACGACTTCGCTCGTGTCAGTTGACACCAACCCCTGCGCTCGCTGAGGATCGCCACTGAACCGATATGTCGGGGAGTATCGATTACTTTGCTGCAGCCGAGGATGAAGCGCATTCCGCTGCCGATACCCCTCGACGGAAAGCGAGCATCTCTGAAGTGAGGGCACGACGAAGGGCACGCTTTCTGCGCGTGACGACAGCGAGTTTTGGCACAGCAGCAGCACTGCTCGTGACGACTCCGCGTGAAGCTCGAGCGCTCGACTTCGACGTTCGCAGCGAAACGGCATTGCAGGCGTATCAGGTGGCCAATCCCTGGGGGGATACGATCCTGAATCGACGCCGCTTGATGCAGACACTCGCGCTCAGTGTCTACAACCTACAAGGCGACTACGTCCCTGGAAAAGCCGACTATTCCGCCGTTTTGCGCGTGCGTCTCGATGCCGACTTCGGCATCAACGGTCATCTTGGAGACGCCGATCGCGGAGGCGAAACGAGTTATCAGACGGAAGCTGGTCCAGGCATGAGGTTTGTCCCGGGACTCCAACAAGCTCCCGTGGATCTCATGTACGCGTATGTTGAAGGTCGCAATCTGCTCAAAGGTTGGTTGGGCTTTCGCGCGGGACGTCAGTACGTCGTCGATACGCTGGGCTGGTGGTCTTTCGATGGCGCCCTCGCGCGGATCACGACTCCGTTTTTCGTCCAAGCCGAGGTGTACGGCGGCTTCGAGCAACGCGGTGGTTTGCCTCTTTCCACAGCGCGTTTCGAACGACCGGGTTTATGGCGTGGCAATCACGTCGGGTTTGGCACGGCTGCTGATCAACCCAGCGTCACCGACTATCCCTCGTACCAGTACGCGCAGATCGCTCCCGCGTTCGGAGTCAACCTCGAGAGCAACGGGCCGAGCTGGATCCATGGACGTTTTTCGTATCGCCGTGTGTACAACACCGGCACGTCCGTCACGACGCAATTCCCCGATGTTCAAGGCGGATTTCGCACGGTCAAAGGCACCCGCATCTCGCAGGATCGCCTCGGTTATGCCGTCGACGTGAACAAGAGTTCTCTTGGAGCTCTCAAGGGCGGTTTGACCTACGACCTGTACAACCAACGGATCGCTTCGTTTTACGGCGGACTCGAGGCGTACGTCGGTGCCCGAACGACGATTGGTGCGGACGTTGATTACTTCGTGCCTACGTTCGACGCGGATTCGATCTTCAACTGGTTCACGCGTAATCCCACGACGACGATCACCGCGCGCATTTCGGCAAACCCAACTCGGCGCTTCGACTTTTCAGCATCGGGTGGGGTTCGTCTTTGGCAAACCGAAGGCGATGCAGACACGTTTGGCGCGGAAGAATGTGCAGCCTCGGGCTTTTGCACGGGCAATCAAGAAATCGATCCGGTGAATGCTCAATCCTTCATTCGCGATGAAGCCAATCGCGGGACGGCCAACGTGATCGATGCCTTGGGTAACGTCGCCGGTCGTTATCGATTTGGAACCGGTGATCTCGGGTTGCGCGGCATGGTTCAAGCTGGAGCGCGAGGTCATCGCGGTGGTGTCGACGTCAACGGCGAGAAACGTTTCGACGGCGGCCGCTACCTGACGCTCGCGCGGGTGAGCGTCTACAACTGGGACGACCCGTTGCGTCCCGATCGAGGAGCGACGTCGTTTGGATACGTTCTCGGAGCGGGTGTGCGTCCCGTCAAACAGGCTGATGTGCGCCTCGAGTGGGAGCACGACATGAATCGGCTCGTCGGACAACGATTCCGCTTTCTGGCGATTCTCAATTTGAGGCTTGGTGGATGATGCGAACTGCACGATCTGAACAGCCTCGGACTCTGCGCAAAGACGCGCGTTCGCTTCCCGGATGGTGGGTCGTCCTGGCTTGCGTCTCGGCACTCGTTCTCGGACTGGTTGGTCCGGACGCATCGGCCGAGGAAGGGAAACCCGCGCCGGCGGAATCGAGCGAAGGCGAAGCACCTGCCGAGGCGCCCAAGCCTCCGCCTCCACCACCTGGTGGTTACCAAAGTGGCAAGTTCCCCATGCCCAACGACGCGGAAGTTCCGCTCGCGTTCATGCCTCCAGGAACAGCAGCAACCCCGATGCCCAGCGAAGAGGTTTTTCCTCCGCAAACGATCACGATCCGCTTCAACCACAAGAAGCACGTCAAAGAGCTGAAGCAGGATTGTTCGTCCTGTCATGATGCCGCGACGAGCGACAAGGTCTCCGATCGGCTCATGCCGAAGGCGACGAAGTGCGACAGTTGTCACGACATCGATCATTCGAATCCGAAAGAAGTGAAAGCGGGCACGGATGCGAATGGTCAGTGCGTCTACTGCCACTTGGGCGACAAGGCGGGCGCGGATGGAACCGTTGCCAGGATGGTCCTTCCAAACGCCAACTTGATCTTCACGCACAAGAAGCATGTCGATCGGAACATCAAGTGCGGGCAGTGCCACGGTCAGGTCGGTGAACTCGAGCTAGCGACGCGTGGGCAGCTTCCGCGCATGGCTGGATGCTTCACCTGCCACAACATGAGCGGAGCGGCGCAAGGCCAAGCCAAGGGCGATTGCATCACGTGTCATACGGCAGGCAACGACGGCCGCATGCGCACGTCCTTCGCGACGGGAAAGCTCTCGCCGCCGCAATGGATGCACAACGCCGCACACACGGCGGACTTCATCGAGCGCCACAAGGCCGTCGCAGCGAACGACAGTGCATTTTGCGGCAGTTGTCACACCGAGAACGAGTGCACCGATTGTCATGACGGACGGGTTCGTCCGCGCAAAGTACATCCGAACGACTGGATGTCGATGCATGCGCAGAGTGCTCGTCAGGACAATCCGCGCTGCGTGAGTTGTCATCAGCTGCAGACGTTCTGCGGTGATTGTCATCGACGGACCGGCGTCGCTCGCGACACAGCCGAGGGCAATCGCCTCGCCAGCCGACGTTTCCACCCACCGGCGAATGAGTTCACCACGGGTCCTCGTGGGCCAAACCATCACGCATGGGAAGCGATGCGGAACCTGAATGCGTGCGTCTCGTGTCACACCGAGCGTGACTGCGCGACGTGCCACGCAACTCGAGGTCTCTCAGGAGGCCAAGGCGTCAATCCGCATCCGATCGGATTCCGCGACAAGTGTCGAACAGCGTTTGCGAGAAACCCGCGTCCTTGTCTGGTGTGCCATCAGTCGAACGACGCGTCTGTCGGGGCATGCCAATGAGAGCGATCCGCCCACACATCAGACCCACCGGGCCATGTAATCCCACATATTCCTTGCACAGTCCTTCTTGCGACGGGTATAGCGAGAGTCGACGGGGTGCCCCCTCGCTGCTGGTGGCCCTAAACGTTAAGGAGAACGGGCGTGAAGGAACTGATCAAGTACCTGCTCGACAACATGTACCTGGATTTTCAGGGCGAAATCACGCTCGACACTGTGCGCAATTTTCTGCGCGAGGACGATGGTCGCGAAGCTCGAGCGCTTCTCGGCAAACTCATGGAGAACCAGGGTTCGGTCGACGACATGCTCATCACCCTGGCGGATTGTCTGAAAGAACATCTGCAAACGGGCATCAACGAGAAAGTCATCAGCGACCAACTCACGATGTACACCGAGAGCTGAATCGTCCGTTCCCCCAACGAACTTCCGAGTTCGTCCTCCTTCTTTCCGCCTTCATTGCTGTTTTTCTCGCCGGATGTGACGTCGGTTCACCGGAGTTCCAAACCGTCGAAACCCCTCCCCTGCACCTCATCGAAGCAACCTTTTACGGGGCCGATGCGATGGGTAACGCCAAGACGATTACCCTGACGCCGCAGAATCCTTCGGCAGGTACCAACGATCTCGTGCAGAGGACGTCGAGTGTGCGTCTGCGTTTCGATCGCTTCCTCCTTCCCGGAGAAGCCATTCGGCAATCGCTTTGTCTTCAACCTCTGTCCGATGACGTTCCGACGATCGACAAGTGTGCTCAGGGGGTTTTCCTCGAGCCGAGCTACGATCCGGTCCATCGCATCGCGACCTACCGCTTGAAGGACAAGCTCAAGACGGATGATCCATTTCCCGCGATTCTCGCAGACACGCGGTACTGGCTCACGCTCCTCTCGCCGACCGAGAAGT
>DAOMZH010000754.1:0-5649 GCA_035437985.1 Polyangium sp. (in: bacteria)
CGCAAGACGAAGCCACGCGCGCCAAACTGCAGAAGCAGCTCGAAGAAGAAAAGGCCAAGCAGAAGAGCAGTGGTGGTGGTCCGCGCCCCGCAGGCGCAGGAGCTCCCGCCAAGGCTTGTAACTGCGCGCCTGGTGATCCTCTCTGCAGCTGTTTGTGATCGACAAACTCCCTGCCTCCCGACCAAAATCAGCTAAGAACACGACCCCGTGACTGCTGATCGTCTCGGCGCCACAAAGCGCCTCGCCTACCCCCTCGACTACCCTTCCCTCGAAGATGCGCGCCAGGGAGCACGTCTCGTTGCCCCACATGTTGGTGTGCTCAAGGTCGGTCTCGAACTTTTCGTGGCCGAAGGAGCCGCGGCTATTGCGGTTTGTCATGACCTTGGCCTGGACGTGTTTCTCGATCTGAAACTGCACGACATACCGGAAACGGTTGGTCGCGCTGTGCGAGCTGCTGCGTCGCTGGGCATTCGGTACCTCACGGTGCATGCGCAGGGTGGTCGCGCGATGCTCGAACGCGCTGTCGAAGAAGCTTCACGCGCTCCAACACCTCTGACGATCTTGGCCGTCACGTTGCTGACTTCCCTCGATGCTCCGGATCTGGTTGATCTGGGTGTCGTCGAATCTGCACCAAATCATGTGGAACGCTTGGCGCGTTTGGCTTGGAACGCAGGTGTACGCGGGTTTGTCGCGTCCGCAGCCGAAGCAAGAAACCTGCGCCAAACCTTGGGCCCGGATGCGTTGCTCGTCACGCCAGGCATTCGCCCTGCGGGCAATGCAGCTGGGGATCAAAAACGCGTCGTCACGCCGGCAGACGCGATCGCGGCAGGTGCGGATCTGCTCGTCGTGGGTCGACCGATCCGCGATGCTGTGGATCCTGCTGCAGCGGCATCGGGTATCGTTCAAGAAATCCAAACTGCACTCGAGGCACATCGAACGTGAGTCGCACCGTCTTCGGGATCCAACCTGTTCGAGAAGCGATCCGCGTTCATGGCGCGGCGATCGAACGAGTCGTCATCGAACACAAACCCAATCCAAAGCTGCAAGGACTTGCCAGGTTTGCCGAGGGACGAGGTGTTCGGGTCGAGTCAGCTCCGCGTGGAGATCTGGATCGGGCGGCTGGAGCGGGACGTCATCAAGGCGTACTGGCGCTGGCTCCCGAGCTTGTCTTGAAAAACCTCGATGACGTGCCGATCGTGCCAACGAGCATTTTCGTGGCGCTCGATGGGATCATGGATCCGCAAAACTTCGGGGCGATCGTGCGCAGTGCGGTTGCGCTTGGAACAACGGGGATCATCTGGCCGGAACATTCTTCGGCGCCTCTGTCGCCGGCGATGTTTCGTGCATCTGCGGGGGCCATCGAACATGCGGTGTTGTCTCGCGTGCCCGCGCTTCCGCAGGCGATGACGGACTTGGCAGGTCGAGGGGTCACGGTGATTGGACTCGATGCGCAAGGTGAGTCCGAGCTTGGCGATGTGGATCTGCGTGGTCCGGTGGCGATTGTGACGGGTGCTGAAGACAAGGGCGCGCGACGAACCGTGTTGCGCGCGTGTCACCACGTGGCGCGTTTGCCGATGAACGGACCGATCAGTTCGCTGAATGCGTCGGTGGCAACGGCGCTCGCGCTTTACGAGATCCTGCGCCAGCGAAGAGCTTGACCAGGTCTCGGTTTGATCCCGGGGGGTATGGGGGGCAGAGCCGTTGGCTCAGTCTCTTTGGCTGAAAGCCAAAGAGATTGTGAGAGCCAACGGCGAGCCCCCCATCGTAAACAAAACCTCGCGTAGCGCGCTTGTTAGCGCGCGCAGCGAGTGTCCAAGTCATCGGGCCAGGCCCCAGTTTGTCTGGGTCCAACTCACCGGGCCAGGCCTCAGTTTGTCCGGGTTCAACTCACCGGACCTGCTCTCCATTTGATCCCCACTTGTTTGGCCCTCCTGATCAGTTCTTGCCATGATCGTGGGGACACAGCGGTTCATCGCGTTGCCCGCCCGTGGCTTGACCCGGCGGAGGTGTTTGGCGCGGACCGCCCGCTTGTCGGGACCCGTTTTCCTGACCTACTCGACGCCCATTCAGTGGGTCCGAGCCGATTTTCAATTTGTCAACAAGTTTCGGCTTACAACGACGAATATTCATATAAATTCAATTACTTAACTGCTTACTTCATACCTATCACTTCATGTCGAAATTCCGCTGAACACGCTTGCAGGAGTCGGGCATGGTCGTTCCATTCAGTGGATTTACCCAAGCGTGCGTGGAGATCACCCAAAAGCTGATCAAATTCGCGCACTTAGATTTGTACCTTCGACACATCACTCGCACTTGGCCGAAATTGCTCAGGTAGTACCTGAAGACCCCCTTGCGCCCGGCCAAACGCTCGACAGCCCGTCGTTTTTCCCGCGGAACAGCATGACGCAAGATGGAGCACACGCGTTCGGAAAGACGAACGCTTTTCCCCAGCCGCTTCAATAAGTGGTTTGTAGAGCGGGCCGCTCGACGATTGTTCAGGTGACGCGAGGTTGTGTTGCTGCTCGGGCGAGCACGCGTTGCCAGCGGACGAGAGCTTCGCGAAGGTCATCGGGGGTCGTGTCTTCGCCGAGGGAGATGCGCACAGCGGACAGGGCTCGTTCGCGACCGACCATGGATTCGAGGACGGGAGATGGTTCTGCTGTGCCGGCGCTGCATGCGGATCCGCTCGATACAGCGACACCTTCGAGGTCGAGGGCTGCGCACAGCTCGGGGCCGATCCATCCGCGAAACGAGATGTTCGTCACGTGGGGAGCGCGTTCACCTTCGCCATTGCGGGTGGTGACGATGCCGGCATCTGTCGCGATCCGGGCGAGATCCAGTTCGAACTGATCGCGGATCGGCGCGATCGCTGCATACCGCGTGGGCATGTGTTTCGCGCGCTCGGCGGCCACGGCAAATCCGGCACACGCGACAGGATCCTGCGTTCCAGGACGAAGACCCTTCTCTTGCGCCCCGCCAAACAGCATGCGGCGAAGATGCACCGTGGATCTCGTGGCCAATGCGCCAACACCTTTGGGGCCACGGATCTTGTGAGCCGCGAGGCTGACGAGATCTGCAGCGTCGTATGTGTCGCGGGGGAGTTTGCCCACGGCTTGGACTGCATCGACGAAGAGCAACGCTTTTCGTCGACGACAAACCTCGGCCACTTCAGGGACAGGCTGGATCACGCCGGTCTCGTGATTCACGGCTTGCAGCGCGACGAGCCGCACGATGGTTCCCGTTGCGGAAGCTCGATCCATCGCGTCCACGATCGCCGCTGGATCCACACGGCCCCGTACATCCGGACCAACCCATTCGACGAGCACACCACGTTCCGCGAGGTGCTCGGCAAACTTCACGATCGATGGATGCTCGGCTCGACTCACAACGAGAGCTTGGCGCGCGTCGTTCGACTTCGACAAACCATCGGCGAAGGCATGCCACAACGCGAGGTTGTTCGCTTCGGTGCCGCCGGAGGTCAGGTAGATGTCGCGGGGATCGAGGCCCACGAGTGAACCGATGGCTTCGCGGGCATCTTCGACGCGAGCGCGAGCGCGACGTCCGGTTGCATGCACGCTCGCGGGATTGCCCCAAGCGTCACGCGCAGCAGCGATCATCGCGGTAACGACATCAGGATGTGGGGGCGTCGTGGCGTTCCAATCGAGGTAGATCTGACTCACCGATCTTTTTCCCCGTCCGGCGGCAGTTCCCAAGGCGCGCGAATGGCGACGGTCAGGAAAAACGCGGCTCCGCCAAGACGAACTGCTTCGATGATCTCGTTGCACGGCGAAACGAGACGCACATCGCCACCAAGACCTCGTGCCGTACGTCGCGCGATCGCGAGACCCACACCTACGCCCCCGTGCTCACGCGTGACCGAACCATCGACCTGGTAAAAAGGCTCGAAGATGCGGGACTGTTTTTCCGGATGAATCCCCGGTCCCGTATCCGCAACGCAAAGCTCGTAGTGGCCCGAGTTCAAACGCACGACACGTACGCCGATGGTGCCTCCTGATGGCGTGAACTTCGCCGCGTTCTCCAGCAGATGCACCATCGCTCGTTGCAATCGATTCGCATCGCCCCAGGCGTCGAGTGGACCGCGAGGCAAGTTCTCCACGAGCGTGATCCGCGACTCGGCCAAACGATCTGCAACTTGGGCAACGGCTCGTCGCGTGGTGTCGAGGAAGTCGTAATCGACGTGCTGAAAATGCATGCGCCCGGTTTCGAGGCCCGTGACGTCGAGCAAGTTGTCGAGCAACGATCGCAAGCGCCGAACGCAATCGTCCATCGCGCGCAAGGCTTTGCTTTGGGCACGATTGAGCGGCCCCAATTCTTCGTCCTGCAAGAGTTTTACGTAACCAACGATCGGGGTCATTGGCGTCGCGAGCTCATGGGAGATGTTCCGGTAAAACGCCGTGCGGGCTGCATCGACTTCGCGCAATCGAGCATTCGCCCGACTGAGCTCCGACACTTTTTCTTCGAGGTGCTGAACGATGCGCGAGCTCTGTTGGCGCAAACGCATCGCCCCTGCGGACGCCGCATCGATCTCTCGCGGACCTATCTGCATGAATCGTTCTAGTTGGGATACAAACGATTTTGCATCGATCGGCTTTTGCAAGAAGCCATCGCACCCCACGGCCAAACTGGTTTCACGATCACCTTCCGCGGTGATGGCCACGATGGGAACGCCCGCGAGTTGGGGTTCGCCCCGGAGCCGTAGGGTCACTTCGAACCCATCGAGTCCAGGAATGTTCAAGTCCACGAGCACGAGGTCGGGGCGTATCGAGACCGCCAGCCGCACGCCTTCGAGGCCATCTGCCGCGTCGATGACTTCGTAGCCATCTTTCTGCAGAAGTTTCCGAACGAGGAGCCGATTGGCCGGATCGTCCTCGATGTGCAAGATGCGGGGCATGCTTGGGGGCATCGTACCGCGCTATCGGTGAAGCACAGTTGACGAAAAACGACCCCTCGGCGATAGGACCCCCATGCGACCGCTCGTTCACTTCGACACTCGAACCTCGTCACGTCCATATGCGATCGCGTTGATTGCAGTCGGACTCGTCTCTGGCTGCTGCCAAGGCGGAAGCAGCACCGATCCGAACGCCCAGCCCAACGCAAATCCGCCCGCGTCGGCTCCTGTGTCACCGGCACCGAATACGTCTTCATCGGAGACGGCGTTGGCACCGAGTGCGCCCGTGATGCTTGGGCCCACCGAAGCGCCTCCAGGTCCTCCGCCGCGCGAGATCGCGGGAGCAGCGCATATTCTCGTCGCGTTCAAAGGTGCGGAAAATGCGCCAAAGACCATCACGCGATCGAAGGAAGATGCGCGAAAGCGAGCCGAGGAAGCGCTCAAGGAATTGAAGAAAGACGAGTCGAAATTTGGCGAGTTGGTCAAGAAATACTCGGATGATCCAATCTCGAAAGCAACCGACGGACGCCTGGGCAACTTCGAACGCAACGTGATGCCTCCGACGTTCTCGGACGTGTGTTTTGCGATGAAAGTGGATGCGATCTCGGACGTCGTCGAAACGCAGCGCGGGTTTCACATCATCAAGCGGACGAAGTAGAGACAAACTTCGGGCAGGGCCCAATCGGGGGTATGGGGGCAGAGCGGTCGGCTCGTTCTTTGGGCGTAGCCCAAAGAAC
>DAOMZH010000755.1:0-5647 GCA_035437985.1 Polyangium sp. (in: bacteria)
AGCTGTGCAAGTTGCGAGTTCGAGCAAAGCTCCAGCATCAACTGCCCCAACGACTGTACCGGACAAACCACCCTCGATCACCGTCACGCCTGCGGCTACGATGCCGATCTCCTCGACCTCGGCCACGACACCCGAGCCCCCGCCAAGTGCCTCGAGCAAGCCGAAAGTCACGTATACCGACCCGTTCGGAAGCCGCAAATGAAACCGGTGGCTGCGTGCGTTTCGATGCTGTTGCTGTGCGGGCTTTACGCGCAACCGGTGTTTGGCGGAACGGAAAATGAAGAGGCTGCGCAGACTGCTTACGACGAAGCGTTGAAGCTGATGAAGCAGAAACGTTACGCCGAAGCATGCGCGCATCTGGCGCGCTCGCAGGATCTGGATCCAGCAATGGGCACGCAATTTCGCCTGGCCGAGTGTTACGAAAAGTTGGGTCGTTTTGCGAGCGCTTACGATCAGTACGTGTCGGTCGCCGACGCTGCAAAAGAGGGAAAACAAGTCCAACGAGAAAGCGTGGCGCGAAGTCGAGCAGCCACACTCGAAGCAAAGATCGCGCGGCTCACGGTCGAAATTTCTGGGTCGGTTTCGTCGCTCGCAGGCGTCGAGATTCGGCGCGATGGAGTTCTGCTGGACAAACGTTTGTGGGGACAATCCATCACGATCGATCTCGGAGATCACGTGGTGACGGTTCAGGCTCCCGGCAAAATCCCTTTCGAGCGCAAGTTCCTGGCCGATGCATCGGCCAAACTGGTGATCAGTGTCGCGGCCCTCGACGAAAAAAAGGCTGTGCAGACCGAACCGCGGAGTAAAATTCCTGCGTTCGTGATGGGCGGCGTGGGTCTTGCCGGAGTCGCAGCGGGAATCACGTTCGTGACGTTGCGATCGCTGCAAATCACCGAAGCGGAAAATCTGAGCCGGCAGATCATTCGCGAAGCTGGCAATTGTCGTCCCGACGGTCCCACGGAATTCACGGCGAGATGCGATAACCTTTTGGACATGGCGCGGAGGGGAGATCGATTCGGTACGTTATCGGTCGTGGGTTTTTCCGTGGGCGGAGCTGCGCTTTTGGGAATGGGCGCGTATTTGTTGTGGCCGGAAACGAAACCTCGGGACGAAGCTCGCAACAGTTGGCAAATCGTGCCGGTTCTCGATACGACTTCGACGGGGTTTGTCGCGTCGGGGGTATTCTGATGCGCTTGGCTTCCCGAATCGGTGCTTGGGCCGTGATGGCCCTTGGCTCATTTTTGACCTGGACCGCCGGGTGTTCGGACTTGCAGGACGATTGCGAATTGTTGGTGAATTGTCCCCCGACAAAGGAGCCACCGCAATGCAATACTCCAATTATTTCGCCTACTTGCACGGCTTGTCTGCAGGCGAGTTGTTGCCAAGAGGTGGCTGACTGTTCGAAGGATGTTTATTGCATCAGCGATTGCGTCCGGACAATTTTGCCGCCTCCGCCCGAATGCACTTCGGGGCCGACGGGCGCGGCTTTTGATGGTTTGACGACGTGCTTGCGGACGAACTGCGCAATGGAGTGCGGGGGATCGAGCTATTGCAACCCGGTGAACCACGGTGGGTGTATGCCCGATGGATCGCAATGTGAATTCGTGTATCCGGGCATTTTCGATTGTATTCCGCCATTCGGCACGCCAGCTCAGATTTGCCAGCCCTGCAATTTCGCGATGGGTCCTTATTGTGGATCCGGCTTGCGCTGCGACGTGAATTCTTTCCAATGCGCCCGGTATTGCTGCACCGACGCCGACTGCGGAACGGGCCATTGCGAGCTCGATCAAAATGTCGTCTTCGGGTTTAGCACAACAAACCCCACCGACATGGTGGGGTTGTGCCTCGCGAATGCCCCCGCAACGGGTCCTGCCTGCGATGCGGCTGGGATTCCGCCGCCATCGGGAGGAACCTGTTTCCTGAGTTATGCTCCGTAAAACAGGTTCTCTCTTGGGCATTATCGTGGCGCTGCTCGGGCTCGTCCTAGAATCCACGGCAAAAGACGCGTGATGTTCCGCGCATCGTCGATACCGCGGTGGTGAGTGCCTTGCAGGCGCAAACCGACGCGCCGCAATGCCGCGGACATGCCATACGATTCACGTTCTCCAAGGGTCTCGGAAAAACGTTTCTTCAGATTCATGTGCCCCGCACGAAAAGGCAAACGCACGCCGTGGCGATTCGCGTCGCGCTCGAATTGATTGCGATCGTAATCGCCCCACGAGCAAAACAGCGCATCGCGACCACCAATGAATTTGCCGAATTGAATCATTGCCTCCCTAAACGTAGGTGCGGCATCGACGTCGGCCTGTGTGATGCTCGTGAGTTTCGTGCAAAATGGCGTAATCTTGCGGTGCACGATGGGTTTGACGAAGGTCGCGAATTCTTCGAGAGGCGCCAGAGTCTGAGCATCGGCCAGCACCGCGCCGATCTCAATGATCTCGGTTTGCCCCCGAGGAATGCGGTGGTTTTCGTCGCAGGTCGCTTCGAGATCCACGACGAGATAAAATGTCGGATTTTCGTTCATGTTCGTTGCTCCGTGTTGAAGTTGCTGCTGTTATACGAAGCCAATGACGACATCACCCGGACAAGATCCCGGACAAGAATCCCACGCGAGCGCGGAAAGTTGCGCAAATCCAGGCTTTTCTTGGGCCGATCACGTCATGTGGCTCGTCGAAAAACATGGCTCGCTGGCCGCCGTAGCCGAGCGACTTTCGGCGCTCCGAGGATACAAAGAAGACGTTGCCACCATCGAACGAGCATTGCGACGCTTGCGCAATCGTGGCCAGCTCGATGGAGGCACATGGGGCGCTCGTGTGCTCACCAGTTTTGGTCTTCCCAATGCCGTGGACGCGCGAGCTCGCTGGATGGGCTCATATCATTCTCGTTTTACGGATTTGCCGCTGCCGGTTTGTCGCGACCTCATTCGCCTTTGGGATCGACCACCAATCAGTGACGCTCCAGCTTCGCGTATATGGCTCGCGCTTGCGCACACGACGTGCGCATTACGCGGCAATGAACGTGAAGCGGCAACGACCCATTTACAACGTGCTCGAGCCTCCTTGGCCAAAGCGCCGCCTGAAGCACGGGCCGAAGTGCTCCTGATCGACGCCTACATGACGAGCCGCGATGACGTCGCTGCCGTGCCCAAGTTGCTCGAACAGGTGGAAACGCTTCTCGCGGAGCCAATGCCGATTCATGATGGGGCATGTCTGTACGCGCGATGGGTGGACCAAAGTGCGTACGAGAAAAACCGTGTTGCTCCAGGAAAAACACCGGACTACAAAGGCGCAGAAGCTTTGTATCGGAGCATCGACGAACGTCACGCTCCAGCTTTTGCCTTGTGCCGCCGCGCCAATGGGTTGGCTTATGCATTGTGGAAGCAGGGTTTTTCCAAGGAGGCTGCCGCGTGTGCGCGTCGCGCAGCCGAACACGCGGGCGATGGCGGGCATCTACGCCTGCGCGCGATGGCGCTGAACATGCTCGCACGTATCGCCACGGGCGCGGAAAGCGATGATGCGCGACGTCGAGCTACGGCGATTGCCGCGTCGCTCGATGACGAAGCATTGCAGCTGCGATTCGAACGAGGCTGGGCCCGGGAAAAACCGCGACCATCTTCGAACGAGTGAATCTATTTTGTCTTTGTGTGGCCATGACGAACCGTCGCCGAGCACCGCCCCTCGAACAGTGATTCGCTCGGCAGCAACGTTCGCTCCACACACGCTTTCACCCTTTTCGTCTTGCCCCGCGCGGTGAGTTCCAAAATCGTCCCCTGCCTCGCTTGCCACTTCACTTGCGTCTCGACTTCTTCACCCGGCGGAGCACAAGCATCGAGCGATGCTTTATGCGGCACCATCCACGCCGTCACGAGCAAAAGACTCAACGGGCCAAGCGCTCCGACGCCTTCACGTACGCATTGGACGTTTGTCGCAATCAACCCTTCGGAATTGATTCGATCGATGAGCAGTTCGGCGTCCGGCATGTCGAATTCATCTGGTTTCTTCCGAGTTTGTCCAATAGCTACAGGGTTCGTCGGGGCAGAACTCGCTGGTGGGGCATTCGTCCACGAATCGTTTGGACCACGCGCTTGTGACCCTGGGACGCCCTCGACACCACAACCACCAAATGAAATCATCACGCCCCCTACGTAGGCGGCGAGAACGCGCATCGACATGGCGCAGGCATGTCTTGCGTCGCGCGCAGAGTCAAGACGTTCGAGCACTCTTGACATTCAAGCGAGCATCGGGCTTAGTGAGTGCGTCATGACCACTCCTCCGACGACAAAAACCGTGCCGCCAACCCGCAAAAGCGTCGTCGCATTAGGGATCGTCAGCGCACTGCTCGTAGGCGCTTATGTCGTTTATGGCGGAGGTAAACACGAAGGACCAGGAACGGTGCATTTCAAACCGCTGGCCCCGAAGCTCGTACAAGATCGCGCCGCACGGCAAGAAAGCGTGCCGCAACGGCCGTCGGCAAAACAAATTCTATTTGGCGATTTGCATGTGCATACGACTTTCTCGACGGATGCATTCATGCGCAGTTTGCCGTTGGTCGGCGGTGAAGGTGCCCATCCTCCGGCGGATGCTTGTGATTTTGCGCGTTATTGTTCGGCGCTCGATTTTTTTGCGTTGACCGATCACGCTGAAGCAATGACGCCCGAGCATTGGCGAGAATCAATCGAGTCGATTCGGGCCTGCAACGATGCTGCTGGCGACGCGAACAATCCGGACCTCGTGGCCTATATGGGATTCGAATGGTCGCAAGTTGGACAAACTCCAGCCGAGCACTACGGGCATATGAATGTATTGTTTCGAAATACGGGTGAGGCCGATGTCCCGACTCGACCGATTGCGGCCCGGGGATTGATTCAAAATGTATTCGGCAACGGCGCGGGTTTGCCCTTGCTCACGCTCGCCTCCATTCCCATTCGTGAATTCTCGCAGCGTCAAAGATATCTCGACACGCTCACGTTTTTCCGCGAAACAACATCGGTTCCGCCTTGCCCAGCCGGAGTGGAAGTACACGCTTTGCCGACGAATTGTCGCGAATTTGCGACCAAGCCGAGCGAGCTATTCGAAAAGCTCGCCCAATGGAACCTGGAATCGCTCGTGATTCCTCACGGAACGACGTGGGGATTCTACACGCCGCCCGGATACACGTACGACAAGCAAATCAATCCGGCTGAACGTAACCCCGACAAACAGAAACTCATCGAAGTCTTTTCCGGCCACGGTAATTCGGAAGAATATCGCACGTTCAAAGACATCGATTATGACGACCAGGGACAGGCAGTTTGTCCGGCTCCTACGGATTCGTACGAACCTTGTTGCCATCGGGCAGGCGAAATCATTCGGTCTCGATGCGGAAATATTCCTGGAGAAGAATGCGACAAACGGGTCGCCGAGGCCAAAAAACGATACCTCGAAGCGGGAGCGGCCGGACACCTCAGCGTTCCAGGGGCCGAAGTCGAAGATTGGAAAGATTGTGGGCAATGCCGAGATTGTTTTGCGCCGAGCTTTCAATATCGTCCCGGTGGTTCCGTACAGTACATCCTGACACAAGGCAATTTCGACAATCCGGAAAAACCAAACCATGCACGTTTCGGCTTCATTGCTTCGAGCGACAATCATTCAGCGCGCCCTGGAACTGG
>DAOMZH010000756.1:0-5641 GCA_035437985.1 Polyangium sp. (in: bacteria)
AATTACCTACCCGATTAAAGGTTTTTTGTTCTCCGTGCCGGACGAGCAGCCCATAGCCGCCGCCAGACACGTAGCGCAGAAACCTTTCGGTGAACATCACGAAGTTGACCGTTGCATACTTTCGAACTCCGCGAAGAAAAGCGTACGATGCACGATTGACCCAATCAACGATGGCGCTCGGACTATCGAGACGCTTCGTGGCATTTTCGATCTGGGACTTGAGGAACGTCATGATGAGCGCCGACGATACTCCGTGACCGGAAATATCATACAGACTCACCGCGCAACGATCACCCGGCAATTGAGAAAAGTCGTAGTAGTCACCTCCGACCTCCGTCAACTGCTTGTGATAAATTGCGATATCGACAATCCCTGCAAGAAGTGCAGGATCAGGCATGAGCGATTGCTGAATTCCTCGCGCCACTTCGAGGTCTTCGCTAACGATCCGGTTTTGTAATTCGAGCTCGTTCTCGATACGCGTCGCGTGTTCGAGCGTCAGCTCGTGAACGACTGCATTCTCTTCCGCATCTGCCTTGAGCCGCTCGATTTCCTCGAGCAACTGACGACTACGAGCCAAGAACGCGAGCCGCCCTTCTTTCGTCGAAAGCAAACGTTCAGCCGCTGCTTCGTCGAGCAAAAGGGACTTGACGGAATCAAAATCCACGCCTTCAGCCGATGCTTCAGCTACGTGTTCCGTCAGGCTGTCGTTCGATGCAGTCATCGTAGGCAACAATCCTCTTCCACTCTCTTCTTCGTTCGCCCGATCCGCTATCAATCAACGAAGATCATCTCGAAGTTCTGGTTGAACTTCTTCAGATTGGGCAGCGACTTGCCCTGCCAAGGTACAGCCTTCGACCCTCGAACCACAAGCTGGACATCACCTTTTTTACGCATCGCAATTGCGAATTTGTAAAGCACGTTGATGCCCGAGCTATTCAAGAAATTGAGCTGGCGTAGATCCAACGTGATCGACTTCGGATTCGTCAAGAGAACCTTGTCGAGCAGGTCCTCGATCGGCAGGTACTCCTGAGGCCCGCCGAGTCGAAGGATCCCCTCGAAATACACCGATACCTCTCCCGGATCGTACCATACTCGATAGTTTCCGCCTTTGATTTCCATTCTCGCCCTTTCCTTCAAGATGGGCAGCCGCGCCATCGTCCTGATACAAGTGTTTTGCGAGGATACAGGATCGAGCTTCCAGCCCAAACTGACCCCGTAGTCGCTCATGATGATTAGATATCCAAGCCCTGAACCCGTTGCTTCCGGATCCTCCGCATTCGCCTCCGCCTGCCGCCGCAAAAGCTCCCCCGGATCCTCACGTGAAAGCTCGAGTAATTTTTCACGTAATGGAGGAACATCGCCATTGGCAATGTGATTGCTCACGAGACAAACCAAGTCTTCTTTGCCAATGCCCACAGTGACGTTGATATCCCCACTGCGGTTGAATTTGACGGCATTCTCGACCAACTCGTTCAGCACGTAACTCACGGCGCTACTCACCTCGTTCCGACTGATGAGCTTGCCGTCATCGTCAGCTTCGGGAAAAAGCTCCGCGAAATACTCCGCCATGAAATTGGCCGTGAGGTTGCAGAGGGTCCATCGCACCGTGAACGAGTCAGGGTACAAGGTCAACGACATGTGCTCGCTGAACGAGTCGTCGAGCGAATAGACGCCAATGATCTCACTCATAGTGTTGATAGTCTCCTACGCGTCATAACCTCTTGATGACCAACACTGTAATGTCATCGTAAACTTTGTTCGTCCCATGTGGGGTTTGGGGCGAAGAGCGCCGCAGGCGACTCGAAGCCCCAAATGATCAAACTGGGCCATTACGTCGGCGAAGATCGCCTCCTTGATGTCCTGCGCTGTTTTCGCATGATTTGCGACGACCTCGTCGCACAATCGCTCCAGACCATAGTGCGCCATTTCCGGCCGCTCCACTTCCGCGACACCTTCCACGGCCTGCTCTTGAAATAATGCTAATTCGTCGCCGTAATAAATCGATTCTCGCTTGTCATTCGCCAATAAATTCAAATTCGCCAAAGCGGGCCACCTAGCCAGACCCTCGATATGGTTTGTCAGACTTGCAAGACGAGCGCGATCCCGACCCTCCTCGATCGCCCCCGACAAGTCCTCACCATCCCCGGTCACCCCCACACCCACCATGAACAGGTTCAAAACCAAACCGCACACGACTCCCATCACGGTCAGCCCAACAAACCGGGGGAAAAACCGGGAATGATGCCGGGAATGATGCCGGGAATGATGCCGGGAATGATACCGGGAAATAGACGTCCGGAACCACGACATTCGTGCGATCTCGGTTCCCTGCGGTTGATCAGACATCAGCCTCGAAATCTCCTTGTTGGCGCACGCGCCCGGCGAAGATCGGCGGATACGCTACCCCGAGCAACAAGAAAAAGCTACACCAAAAATGAACCCTTGAAGACAAGCTGTACCCCAGCGACCAACCCCGCGAACCATACTCCCAAGCCCAAAATTGTATCAAAAACCACAACTAGCCAACGCTCGCGCATGCTTCGATATCGCCGCATTCCGAAAACCATTACGGTTCATCGATTACGCGTCGAGATCATAAGCGACACGTGATGTCGAACCAAGGATTCGGCAAAACCGGGGCAATTACATATCGATATTCATGACTGTCGCGGCAATACGCAGTTTTAATTCATCAATTCTCAAACCCAATTCCGGCACCTCGATTCGGGCCGGATCGTAGCGCCCCAAAGACCGAGTTTGCTCATTTCAATGGTTCAGGGAAAAATCGGGCGATGGTTTGATTTTGCGGTGTTTGCGGCAGGGCCCCGCTGTCTGAGAGCGAGGGCGGAGTTCGACGCCGCAAAATCGAAACATCTCTGGGCGGACAAACCGCAACGGATGTGCGCTGAAAGCCCAGCGAAACGCGGATCAATACGCTCTCAGAAGCCGCCGCCGATCTGCGCCAGCACGCTCCACGTGTCCGCACCAGGTGTTTCTCCACGAGCCGTCGTTGGCGTCGACAAGTCGTCGAAAAATGCCGGGCGATAACTGAACCGTGCACCCACTTTGATGTTGGGCGTCAACAGACGCTCGGCGCCGACGACGAGAGGAACGACGAGCATGGCTGGATCACCATTACGCCCTGCGAATCCCGCGTATCCAGCACCACCAACCACGAACGGTTGCACCGGCAACTGATCCGGTAGCGCGAGGTTGTAACGAACTCCCAAGTCAATCCCGGTCATCACCAACGTGTCTTTGGTATCCGAGCGTTCGTTCACGCTTCCCAAGTAGTTGCCTTCGACCGCCCACCGGTCGGACATCGCTCCCGTTACCCGCAAATTCCAGCCTGGCCCGGGTTTGCCCGCGCCGCCGACGAACCCCACGATGCCCCCGCCCCCTTCAACAGAAACAACCGGCCGAGGAATGTGCCGCAGCACGGGTTGATCGGCTGGAGGTAATCCAGTCAGGGACTGCTGCCTCGTCGGCGATGGTTGAGCCGAACCTTCCGGCGCCTGATTGGGAGCAGGCTGTTGCGCTTGCGCCAATACAGACGCGGCAATCACAACCACTGCAAGATGCGTCGCTAGCAACCCAGCTTTCATGGATTCCTCCTCGAGTCTTTGACGAAAGCAGCCATCGAGAGCCTTTCGTCTCCACGCAGGATGCTCTGCACGCATCGCGCCATGTGGACGCTGTGCACACGCGACCCCACCTCGCAACGCAGCGATCGTGCAATCAGCAGCGCAACGATCTACCTCTACAGAACACACGAAACCGAACTGCACGTCAGCATCGAACGACCGAGCGAATTCCAAACTGGACCGTGGTCGAGTCGCTCGATGAGTGCAACATTCGGCAGAGGAGTTCTCGATGAACGTGAAGTCGATCTACGAAACCCTCGCGGCCTTGGGTACGAGCGCCATGATCGCTGGTTGTGGTGCGTCGCAAGCGCCGGCGAACACAGCCGAACGAGCGACATCTGAATCGACCTCGGCACCCGCAGAGACCACTGATAGTTCTGCAACCAGTTCTGCAACAACAGAAGACTCGAAAGAAGCTGCTGCACCTGCGTCGAGCGAGCAGAAGCCCACAGCTTCGCGAGCGCCCGAACCTACTTCGACAGCCACTGCAGCGACGGCTGAAGCACCGATACGAAGCGGCGTGACACCCAATTCCCTGTCGCTCGGCGCGATCGGTGGTGGATCCAGTTCTCCGGCACCCGCGGCGGCGAAAGCAACGCCGGTGAAGAAAAAAGCGGCACCTGCATCAGCCACGACAACCGCCAAAACTACACCGAAGAAAAAGGACGCGGGCAGTGCTTGCGGGGAAGGCAGTTGCGGCTGATCTCGTATCATTTGGACAAATGACTTGCGGGAAAGAGGGGGCGTCGATGGTTGCACGCGGAAGGTTTGTCTATCTCGCTCTACCGCTTCATTCGCCTCGGACACCTGCGCGGACCATCGGCGACTCGGGGCTGGTAATCGGCGTCATGAACGATGAACACGCGATGAACTTTGCCCGTCTGCGTTCCCATGGCACGCTCGCCCCCAGCCCCCCGAACCTTCTCTCATGACCAGCAGCTCGGAACAGGACCCGCTCGGCATTACCGGAACGACCCTTGCCGAGAAATACCGCATCGATGGCATCGTCGGTGAAGGCGGGTTCAGCATCGTTTATCGCGCCGAACACCTCATTTGGCGCCAGCCAGTGGCGATCAAGTGTTTCCGAATTCTGGCCCAAGCACCGATCGAAAAACGCGACGAGTTGCTCGATGGTTTCATCCAAGAAGGTCGCTTGTTGGCGAGTTTGTCCAGCCGATCCGCCGCCATCGTGCAAGCCCGGGACATCGGTAAATTCACGACGGCCGATGGCCAGTGGATTCCGTACATGGTCCTCGAATGGCTCGATGGAAAACCGCTGGAACAAGTGTTGTTCGAGGAACGCATTGCGGGCAAACCTGCGCGACAGATTCACGAAGCGATGGCCTTGCTCGAGCCGGTCATCATCGCCTTGGAAATTGCCCACGCGAAGAACATCGCGCATCGCGACATCAAGCCTGCCAACATCTTCGTGATTGGAGATCCTTCCTCTCCGACGCCATTCACCAAAGTTCTGGATTTCGGCATCGCCAAAGTGATGGCCGATCACGCCGCCGAATCATCGAACTCGGCCAAAACCGGCACGGAAATCACAGCTTTCACGCCGAACTACGGCGCACCCGAACAATTCAGTCGCTCGCATGGAGCCACAGGTCCGTGGACCGACGTGTTCGCGATGGCCCTCATCCTCGTGGAAATTCTTCGTGGTGGCGTCGCTGCCCTCGAAGGTGGGGACGTCATTCAATTCGCCGTTGCCTCGCGCGACCCTTCACGTCGACCCACCCCAAAAACATTCGGCATTCCCGTTTCGACAAGTGTCGAAGCCGTATTCGCCAAAGCCCTCGCTGTTGCCCCCAACGACCGTTTTCCCTCGATGGGCCAGTTCTGGGCCGCGCTCCATCAAGCAGTTTTTCCCGGCGCAACCTGGAACCCGGGAACGACCAGCGGCATCTGGGCTCCTGGCGCATTCCCCGCACCAAACACCGCCGCGCCCAATGTCGTGTCCGGCCAATACCTGACCTTCGCGCCTCCTCCACCGC
>DAOMZH010000757.1:0-5633 GCA_035437985.1 Polyangium sp. (in: bacteria)
GGAAATGTACGACCCGCAGGTTTTTGGACAAACCGCGGCGGGGGTGGTGAAGGTGAGTGCAAAACGGCTGTGATATCGCTGCGAGAACAGCGTTTGCCCGCATAACCCGCGGATAAGACCGATTCATCAGGGCGTTGCGTTTTCCATGCAAGTTCATCACCGAACAAGGTGGGTAGCCACGCACGTTGCAACATTCTTGCTCGGCGATTGGCTTTGCGGTAGGGTCTCGTTCATGGACTATCGGCAGCGAATCGTGCGGGAACCTGGCGTTTGTGGTGGAGAGCCGGTCCTTCGCGGAACACGCGTTACATTGCGTACTGTGCTCGCAAGTTTGTCGGATGGGGACGGAATAGATGAGATCGTCCGCGATTACCCAACACTCACGCAGGACGATGTTCGTGCGGTAATTGCATTTGCGGCCGACTCAGTCCGCGAAGACCTACCCGCGCCCAAGCCGATTGGTTTTTGATGCGTATCAAGCTTGATGAAAACCTGCCGTCGTGCCTTGTGGATGTTTTGCGCTTCCTAGGACACGATGTCGATACCGTTCCCCAAGAAGGCATTCAAGGATTCGTGGACGCTGATGTATGGGAAGCGGCACAGACAGCGGAGCGGTTTTTCATTACGCAGGACCTCGATTTCTCAGATATGCGCAACTTTGCCCCAGGCACGCATCACGGATTGTTATTGGTACGTCTCGTACATCCCAGCCGAACTGTACTTGCCTCATTTGTCGAGCTCCTTTTCAGGCAGGAGGCCGTCGAACAGTGGGCAGGCTGCTTTGTTGTCGCAACCGATACCAAAATTCGTGTCCGCAAACCCTAAATCCCCATCCTTTCCTCGTCCCGCGTCTCCCACATCCTCCAGCAAAGCCACCCGCCTAGCGCCATGGACGCTCCCCACGTCCCAAATGCGCAAACCCGTACGAATGTCGCAATGCCTTCACAATAATTCAGCAAATGCCATTGCCCAAACAAAATGCTCCAATCATGCCCCGGATTGTCGCTAAACCCCACCAATCCCAATTCTTCGCGCACCGCATCTGCCATGTACGTCGCCATTTCCCATAAAGCATAAGCAAGCCAGCTCATGCATACGGCCACGCCAAACCAATCTCGTTGACGCAAAAGCAAATAAACTCCCGCAGCGGTCGGAATGAATAGTTGCATGATGCTTCCCCCCAAAATCATCATCGTTCGCCCGAGGCCCATAAATAAAATGTGCCCCATTTCGTGAAATGCCAGGGTTATCCCGCCAAACCACGTCTTGTACAGCGGATCCAGGATGTGCCGAATGCCCCCATAACCCAAATATCCGAGCAGAGGCAGCCGCACCAAAGCACTCCGACCAGTGGCCCAATCCCGTGCGTCATCACGCATCGTTTCCGCAAATTCCTGCGCCCGATCCCAAGATTCGCTCACCTAAGCACCTTATCACGTTTTTGCTAGCTGGCGATGACGATTCCGGTCTATCGTCCCGGCCATGGCCAACGCTGCCCCTGGTATTTCCCTCGAGCGTGTTTATCCGCCCAACGACGGCGCTGCGGGGGCTCCTCCACCTGCGGGACGGTGGACAGCGTGGATTCTCACGTGGGTGTCGTATGCGACGTATTATATGGGCCGCAAGGGGCTCAGTGTTGCCAAAGCCCCGATTGCCGCAAGCTTGGGCAAAGACACGCTCCTTGGCGTTGATACGGTTTATCTCGCAGCGTATGCTCTTGGTCAATACGTCAACGGATTTCTCGGCGATCGTGTGGGCGCGCGAAAACTCGTTGGTATTGGCATGTTGGTTTCTTCGGTCGCATGTTTTGCGTTCGGAGCGTCGAGCCTCAGCATTGCGTTTTTGCTCGCGTTTGCCGTCAATGGTTATGCGCAATCGACGGGTTGGCCGGGCAATGTCAAAGCCATGGCCGAATGGACCACCGCGGAAAACCGTGGGCGCGTCATGGGTCTTTGGGCCACTTGTTATCAGGTCGGCGGAATCATTGCCACATGGGCAGCCACGCGCATGCTGGGAAAATTCGGGTGGCGAGGCGCTTTCTGGGGCCCGGCCATTGCCATTGCCGTCGTCGGTCTTCTGGTGCTCGTTCTTTTGAAGCCCGGTCCCCATGCGCTCCGTTCGGCAACGACAAACAGTCCGCTGGACCTCGAAGAAGAAGGCAAACGAAAAGCGGAACGAAAACGTGTTCTCACGAGCTCCACTATTTGGTGTTATGGCGGCTCGTATTTCGGAATGAAACTCATCCGCTACAGCATTCTGTTTTGGCTTCCTTTCTATTTGACCACGGCATTGCGTTATTCGCCCACGGAAGCAGGAGACATGTCGATCTCGTTCGAGGTGGGGGGGGTGATTGGCACCATTGTCATGGGCTTTTTGTCCGATTGGAAACGCAACATCCCCCGCTCGGTGTTTTCGTCGGTTTGGCTCGTGCTGCTCGCCGCGGCCATTTTTCTCTACGCTCGGGTCGGCGCAACGAGCTGGCTCATGAACGTCGCGATCATGGCCCTCGTGGGAGCCTTGCTCTTCGGACCCGATTCGCTCATCAGTGGTGCGGCTGCTCAAGATGCCGGTGGCCCCTATGCGGCGGCAACCGCCGCGGGACTCGTCAATGGTATTGGTTCCATCGGGGCAATTTTGCAAGAATACGTTACCCGGGGCGTTAGCCAGGCGTATGGGTGGGACAAACTGTTTTACGTTTTCGTCGGTCTGGCGCTGTTTTCTGCCGCTTGCTTGATACCGACGTTTCGGACGCGGGCGAAATGAAATAGGGGGCCTACCCCAAAATCGCCACCGCTTGCCCCACGTGCTCGTCGCAAAGACCAATTTCCATATCCGTCTGTACGTGATAGGCCGCCAGGAGATGCAGCTCCATGTCGTCCAGAATCACAAAACTCGTCAATGGTTCGAGCTGCGCATCGATCCACGCTTGGATTTCTTGGCACCGAATCAGCCCCAGATCTTTCAAACCCTGGGCATGCTGATGACTGAATACCGGCGTTGCCCCAATGATTTCCCCTTGAAATCCCAATTCTTCGAGGAATCCGCGCAACTCGTCCAGAGAATGATGTACCCGCCAGCTCGACGAAATGACCACCTTCGCTTTGGAGAGGTGCAGGATATCGTTTAACCGAGCGATGGCATCGCGCTTGAAAATGGCCGCAGGATGACCAAAGGCAATGTCGGAAAGGCTGTTGAGTACACCGTCGAAGTCCAGAAAAACTATTTTCATGCTGTTTTACTGGACCCCATCGACCAGCAGTTCGGAGAGGTTAGTAATAAAGAATCTGCGTCGGATGCTCGAGCAGCGCCCGAAGCGCCTTGAGGAACGTCGCGCCCACCGCGCCGTCCACGACGCGATGATCACACGACAACGTCATGGCCATCTTTTTGCCCGGAACGACCTTGTCGCCTTGCACCACAGGCTCGTTGCGTACTTGCCCCACGGCCAGAATCGCGCCTTCCGGCGGATTGATTACGGCTGAGAATTCATCGATTCCGTACATCCCGAGGTTCGAAATCGAAAATGTACCATTGGCCATTTCTTCGGGACGCAGTTTTTTCGCTCGCGCCCGACCCGCCAAATCTCGAATTTCAGCCGCGATCGCCGCCACGTTTTTCTTGTCCGCATCGCGCACGACCGGCGTCACCAATCCATCGGCCACCGCCACGGCCACCGAAATGTCCACCCGCCGATGCACCAGAATCGATTCCGGCGTGAATTGCGCATTGCACTCCGGCACGCGACGAAGCGCAATCGCACACGCTTTCACCAACAAATCGTTCACCGAAATCTTCGGCGGATCCGTACCTTTTTCCGCCGTTGCCGCCAAATCCGCATTCATGTGCTCGCGCAAAGCCACCAGCGCCGCCACATCGACGTCGATCGTCAAATAAAAATGCGGCACCGTTTGCTTCGATTCCGTCAAGCGCCGCGCAATCGCCTTGCGCATCATGCTGAGCGGTCGAACTTCCGGCGCCAGCAATTCGCCCGGCGCTGCAGGTGCCGTCGGAACCGGGGCAGGGGCCGCAGCTGGTTTGGCGAGGTTATCCAAATCGCGCGCCACGATGCGCCCATTCGGACCCGAACCCGTCACCCCAACCAATTCAAGTCCCCGCTCACGCGCTTGCTTACGCACGTACGGAGACGCGCGCACGCGCCCAGGCTCGGCAGGCGGCGTAGGCGCTGCAGGAGCAGGCGCTGGCGTAGGCGCAGCCGCAACAGGCGCAACAGGCGCAACAGGCGCAGGAGTAGCAGGTGCTGGCGCAGGCGTTGGCGCTGCAGGGGCAGGAGGAGCAGGCGCAGGGGCCGGGGCTGCGCCACCACTCGGCTGCAATTTTGAAATGTCTTCTCCCGGAGCCCCAATGATGGCAACAGGTTCGCCCAGACGAACCAGACTTCCTGCTGGCTTCAAAATCGCCAGAATCGTCCCTTTGTCGAACGACCGATATTCCATCGTCGCTTTGTCGGTCTCGACTTCGGCGAGCAGGTCATCCACGGCGATCGTGTCGCCCACTTTTTTGTGCCAAACGCTGATCTGTCCCTCCTCCATCGTGGGGGACAGTTTGGGCATGTCGAGAACCTTGGCCATGTTGGTCCGTCTCCGCAAAAACCTGTCGCAATCGCTACGATATGATGAAAACCCGAAGCTACTTGCGGTAAAGCACTTCTTTGACCGCCGCAACGATTCGGTCTGCCTGGGGAATCACGTATTGTTCGAGTTTCGCGTTGTATGGCATCGGTACGTCGCGGAACGTCACGCGCAATATCGGAGAATCCAGCTCGTCGAACGCCAGGCGCTGAATCCGATCCACCACTTCCGCCCCAACACCACCATAAGGCCAGCCTTCATACGCCACCACAGCTCGATGCGTTTTCGACACCGTGCGTACGAGCGCTTGTTCATCGAGCGGCCGAAGCGAGCGCAAATCCAGCACTTCTACGTCAATGCCTTCTTTTTCCAGTTGCGCCGCAGCATCGAGCGCCACGTGCGTAATGCGGCTGTACGAAATGATCGTCGCGTCTTTGCCCGCTCGAACCACGTTCGCTTGGCCCATCGGCACCAGATGATCCCCATCATCCGGCACTTCGCCCTTCACGTTGTAAAGCGTTTCGCTCTCCATGAAGAGCACCGGGTCGTCATCACGAATCGCCGTTTTCAGTAGCCCCTTCGCATCCGCGGGAAACGCCGGCGCGAGCACTTTCAAGCCCGGAACGTGCGTATAAAAATGCTCCATCGCGTGCGAGTGTTGCGAGCCCACTTGTCGCGCCGAACCATTGGGCGCTCGAAATACGATGGGAATGTTGAATTGCCCGCCGGACATCTGCCGAATCTTTGCGGCATTGTTCAAGATTTGATCGAACGCCACCGCCGAGAAATTCCAGGTCATGAACTCCACGATCGGCCGCAAACCCACCATCGCGGCGCCAATGGATAACCCAGTAAAACCACTTTCGGTGATCGGCGAGTCGATGACTCGTTTGGGCCCAAAACGTTCGAGCATCCCCTCGGTCACCTTGTAGGCCCCTTGGTACGCTCCAACTTCTTCGCCCACGAGATAGACGCGTTCGTCACGCTCCATCTCTTCGGTCATGGCAGCCCTGAGCGCCTCACGGTATCGCAACACGGTCATCG
>DAOMZH010000758.1:0-5613 GCA_035437985.1 Polyangium sp. (in: bacteria)
ATCCGTGAGTTCCGCACGCTGATGGGGACGGCCGCCGTCGCCGTCGCTATCGCCTGGACAACCGTTTGTCTTCGGATCGTTTGTCCGGATACCGGGTACGTCCGGACAAGCGTCCTCCGCATCCGGAACTCCGTCACCATCACGATCCGGCGGACAACCGTGCTTCTTCGGATCCTTGTCGGGCACACCCTTCACATCCGGGCACGCATCCACCGCATCGATGATGCCGTCATCATCGCGATCCGACGGACAACCATGCTTCCTCGGATCCTTGTGCGGAATGCCTTTGACCGTCACACAAGCATCGACCGGATCGAGAATCCCATCTTCGTCGGCATCTGGCGGACAACCATTTTTCTTCGGATCTGGATGCGGAATGCCCTTCACGTCCGGGCACGCATCCTGAATGTCGATGATGTAGTCCTCGTCCCGATCCGACGGACAACCGTGTTTCTTCGGGTTGGGATGGCGAATGCCTTTGATGTAAACGCACGCATCTTCCTTATCGATGATGCCGTCGCCATCGGTGTCTTTCTCGGTCCACGGAGGCGTGTACGCCACGTTCACGACCATGCGGAAGTCCGGCGTTCCAATACCCGAGGACAAACCTGGGCCCATCGCGACGCCCGCTTCCCACATCGGCCGGAATCGATACTTTCCGCCGGCCAGAGCTTCGATGTTCAAGTTTTGCGACGTCACATCGCGAAGCTGCGTCATGACGCTGAATTCCGGACCTACCTGAATGAGTTTGTCTTTACCAAGAAGAATGCCTGCGCCTCCGGACCCGACAAACGTCGTTCCGAGCGGGATTCCATCGAGGTAATCGATCTTCGGTCGAATCTCGGCCCCGAGCGCCGCCGAATAGACGACCCGCGGAAAACGCCCACCCACGACCACCTGTGGCAAACCTCGGACCCAACCATCGGTCACGTAATTGCCCGTGCCCGTGGGGAACCAGAGATATCCGTTTACCCCAAGCTGAAACTTGCTGTTGTTGTTCCCGTAGATTCGAACTCGGACACCGAGGCGAATGTCGCCAAAATCAGGTCCCGTCGGCGATTTGATGTTGAGCTTGTTGGGTTCTTCGTCGCCCGTTTGGATGAGCGCGGCCGGGAGATCGAGATTGAATTGAATCCGATCTTTCAGCGTGAACGTGCCGTTTGCCCGGAGAAACATCTGATTGCTGACGACGCTCGCGCCGTATTCTTTCGTCGTTTTCTCGCGCAAAATCAGCGGATCATGGGCGTAGTCGATGTAGAGCGCGACGTGCGGAACCTTGTGCCCGAGCACGTAAGGCGACGCCACGCTGAAGAGGCGATCACCAGCGTTTGACGCGTAAAACCGCTCCAACGCGATCGAAGGAGCTGCTTCTTGTGCTTCGGCTATTCCCCCGGCACTCGCGGTGGTGCCAATTGCCGCCATGCACCAGAGCCACCTGTTTCCCATCGAAGTTCGCATCGCGTAAAAAACCTCTCGATTCCTCGCGCCCGTTTTTCCTACGCAGCACCGCAGGAAAAGTGGCCAAACGAGACGCCGAGCCGAGCAAAGCTGGGCGCCCCCTCTATATACGGACTCCATTTTCCGAGTCCTAGAAACCCGCACAAATTTCACTGCTCGCAAGTCGAGCCCATACTGCTCACGGGTGCAGCAACACCCGAACGGACGATGTCGCTGCTAGAGTTGCCAACGCCGTGCCGTCCATTCAGACAATTTCGATCACGTTTGCACTTCTCGGATCCATCGCTTCTGCCCCCGTACAATGCGCACGAAGTCCCGATCCCGACCTCGCGATCGAAGATGAACCGGCCGAAGCTCTTTTCGGGCTCGCCGAACAGTTTCGCGAGCAAGGCAACGTCGACGCCCGCAAATCCACATTGCGCTACATCGTCAAACGCTACCCATCCAGTCGTTTCGCTGAACGTGCCAAGCGGGATCTCGAGGAGCTTGGGGTCACCGTCGACAGCAACTCAGCCCACTGAAGCTCCACGTGCCGCACGCCTCGCCGCCGGAAACATGCTAGACGCCCGCGCATGAACGGCGGCTCATCATCCCGGGACAAACTCTTCGCATCTGTACGACCCGAACTCGATTTCCCCACCGACGAGGCGAAAATTCTCGCCTTCTGGAAAGAAAACAAGATTTTCCAGAAAACGCTCCTTGCGAGTTCGCGCGCCACGGGCCCTGCGAAGGGCACTTTCGTCTTCTACGAAGGTCCCCCGACCGCCAACGGCATGCCGCACAACGGCCATGTGCTCACGCGCGCCGTCAAAGACGTCTTTCCTCGTTACAAAACCATGCGCGGCTTCGATGTCCCCCGCAAAGCCGGCTGGGATACGCATGGTTTGCCCGTGGAAGTCGAAGTCGAAAAAGAACTGCGGATCCACGGCAAAGCCGACATCGAAAATTACGGCGTCGAACCTTTCGTCGCGCGCTGCATCGAGTCGGTTTTTCGTTACACCGATGCTTGGGAAAAACTCACCGACAAGATCGGCTTTTGGGTCGATTTGCCCGACGCGTACGTCACCTACCATCGCAGCTACGTCGAGAGCGTGTGGTGGTCGCTCGCGAACCTTTACGGCAAAGGGCTTCTTTACAAGGGCGAAAAGGTCGTTTGGTGGTGGGCCCAAGGCGGCACGGCGCTCTCCGCTGCCGAGGTTGGTCAAGGCTACAAGACCGTCGATGACCCGAGCGTTTTCGTCGCATTTCCCTTCGTCGACGATCCGTCGACCGCGCTGTGCGTCTGGACAACCACTCCCTGGACCTTGCCCTCGAACATGTACGCCGCAGTGCGCGCCGATTTCGACTACGTGGTGGTCGATGCCGGTGATCGCAAGCTCGTGATGGCCGAAGGTCTGCGCGAAACGATCGCCAAGAAACTCAACAAAGAACTGCCGATTCTTTCGAGGTCAAAAGGTTCGGACCTCGTGGGCAAAAAGTACGTCCCGCCTTTCGACGTGTTTGCCGATGTCGCCAAGGACCACGCCGTGGTGCACAGCGTCATTGCCGCGGACTTCGTCACGTTGGATGCCGGTACGGGCATCGTGCATGTCGCGCCAGCGTTTGGCGAGGACGACCATGGCGCCCATCGCGTTTTGCTCAAGACAAACCGCGAATTGCCTCTGCTTTGCGCGGTCAAACCCGACGGGACGTTTTTCTCGGCAATGGGCAAATATGCGGATCGCTGGGTCAAAGAATGCGACAAGGAACTGACCAAGGATCTCGAGCAAGCCGGGCGGCTCGTCTTCGCGGAAGTGTATCGCCACGAATATCCCTTCTGCTGGCGCTCGGATGACGATCCGCTCATCCAATATGCTCGTCCCGCTTGGTACATCCGGACAACCGCGCTCATTGATCGCGCCATCGCCAATAACCAAACGGTCAATTGGCTACCCGACCACATCAAGAGTGGCCGATTCGGGGATTTCCTCGCCAACAACGTGGATTGGGCTCTTTCGCGCGAACGTTATTGGGGAACGCCGTTGCCGATTTGGGTCAATGACACGACCGGAGCCATCGAGGCCGTCGATTCCGTCGCGACTCTTCGCGCCAAACCTGGCAACAACGTGGCGGAAATCGAGGCCGATTTGGTCAAGACGCACCCGAAGATGGCCGAGCATCTGTTGGTGCACAAACCTTGGATCGACAAGATCACGTTCACCAAAGACGGCGAACCGGGCACGTACAAGCGCGTGGGGGATGTCATCGATTGCTGGTACGACTCGGGCGCGATGCCTTTTGCGCAATGGGGTTTTCCGCATGCGCCAGGCTCCTTCGAAAAGTTCGACCGGGCATTTCCAGCGGATTTCATCAGCGAAGCGATCGATCAAACCCGCGGCTGGTTTTACTCGCTGCTCATGATCTCGACCTTGGTTTTCGACGAAGAGACCCAAAAGAAATTGGGTTTGTCGCGGATCCGCAATTACCCCATGCCCTATGAAACGTGCGTGGTTTTGGGGCATGTGGGCGATCGCGAGGGCAAAAAAGAGAGCAAGTCGAAAGGCAATTACACGCCGCCCGAGATCATTCTCGAACGGGTGCGCATGGAGTTCGTCGCGGCCACTGGGGAAAACACCAAAATGGACGCGGTGCCGCAAGGCGTCGCGTACATCGCGCGTGAGGACTACGAAGGCCTCGACCTTTCCGGCGAGAGCGCGAAGGTCAATTTGTACCGCGGCGATCGTCCTGGCGAGGTTTTTCCAATCGAACTCCGTCCGGCGACGGGCAAACTCAAGCTGCCGCGACGTGTGGTCGCTCTTTCCAGCGCCGATATCGCCAAGCTCGGTTTGACGCCGCATGCGGAACCGCTGCGGATCATGCCGAACGACGTGCCCCGTTTGGCACAGAACTCACGCGTCTACATCGAGGATCCCAGTGCTCCTGCGCCGGGCGCCGATGCGTTCCGCTGGTTCTTTTATGCGTCGTCGCCGCCCTGGACAAACACGCGGCACTCGCTGACGAACGTGCGCGCGACGCAAAAAGAGTTCGCGATCAAGATCCGCAATGTTTGGTCGTTTTTCGTCATCTATTCGAATATCGACGGATTCGATCCGGCCAAGAAAAACCCCGACGCAACGGGCCTCTCTCCGGCGGATCTAGCGAAGAGTGAAGGGTATCGTGCAGCTTCGGAACGGAGCCTTTTGGATCGGTGGTTCTTGTCGGAGCTCGCCCTGACCACGCGCGGAGTGACGCAGCACCTCGATGGATATCGCTTGTACGAAGGTGCGCAGCGCCTCGTGGATCTCGTGGATGCTTTGTCGAATTGGTACGTGCGGCGATCGCGCGCTCGGTTCTGGTCGTCAACCGAAACTGTTTCGGCCGAGGCTATCCAGGACAAACATGATGCGTATTTCACGTTGTACGAAGCGCTCGTGACGATTGCCCGGCTCATTGCGCCGTTTACGCCGTTTTTCGCGGAAGAACTCTACCAAAGCCTCGTACGTGGACCTTGGCCGACGTCGCAGCCGCAAAGCGTGCATTTGGTCGCGTGGCCCGAGCCCGATGCAGCAGCGATCGATGAAGGGCTCGTCGCGGAAATGCGCGCCGTGCGCGAGCTCGTGAGCCTGGGTTTGCAAGTCCGAACCTCCAACAAGCTCAAAGTTCGGCAGCCGCTTGCTCGGGCCGACATCGTTGTTTCGAATGCCGGGCTGCGGGCCGCCTTGGTCAAACACACCGCCCTCATCGCCGAAGAAATCAACGTGCACGACGTTCGGTTCCTCGAACCGGGACAAGAAGGCCAAGCGGTCAAGTATGTGCTCAAACCAAATTTCCGAGCCCTCGGTCCGAAGCTCGGAAAGAAGGTTCAGCTGGCCAAACAAGTCCTCGCCAAGGCCGATGCCGGTGCTTTGCGCAGCGAGCTCGTAACAAAAGGCTCGGTAGCCATCGAGATCGACGGTGAATCCGTTTCGCTTGGAACGGAGGAGATCGAGGTGGTGGTCGAAGCGGGTAAGGATTTTGCGGCAGCGGGCGGGAAGACGGGGGTTGTCGTGGTGCACACGGCGCTCACGGACGAACTGCGCGACGAAGGTTTGGCGCGTGAAATCCTCTCGCGCGTGCAAGGCTTGCGTAAAGATATTCAGCTCGGGTTCACCGATCGCATCTTGCTCGCAATCGAGG
>DAOMZH010000759.1:0-5612 GCA_035437985.1 Polyangium sp. (in: bacteria)
GATGCGGCGCTCGAATACGAACGCGATGGAGCGTTTGCCAACGCTGCGGGCATGGCGCGAGAAGCGATTGCAGCAGGAGAAACCCTGCTCGCGCCGCTGTGCGCATACCGTATGGCGCTTGGTGGGCATGGCACGACGGAACTCATCGACGCGATGCTCGCGCACGCGCGCTCGACGGAAGATGCAACCGAACGCCTCGAAACTTACGAGCGTCTCGCCGAACTCGACGAGGTTGGTCGAAACGATCCAGGCAATGCATTGCTTTGGCGTCGAACGATTCTCGAAGGCGCACCGACGCATATTCCGACGCTGCGCCGAGTGGCCAGCACGCTCATCGTCGCTGGTCGTGATGAAGAGCTGGAACCCGTGGTGTTTGCCACGGCGAAAACGCTCGAAGGTCCCGAGGCGATTGCGCACGCTCAGCTTTCAGCTCGTTTGCGCCTGCGCATGAAGACCTGGGACGACACGCGAGAAGCGGTCGATATTGCCTACAAGAACGAGCCGCGGGGCATCTGGGCCTTGCGACAAACCGCAGCGCACGCTCGCGCCAATGGCGACGAAGCTCTCGCGCTCGCAGTCGATGTCGAACTCGCCAGCCGTACGGAGCGATCCTCGGAAGTCTCGACGTTGTCCCTGCGTGCAGCCGAATCGGCGGCCCGCACTGGAGACCTCGAGAAGGCGCGCGAGCTCCTCGACAAGGCCATCGAAGCATCGCCGAGTCACTTGCTGTTGCACCTCGAACGCGGCCGGATTCTCGAAGCGCTTGGCAAAGCGAACGATGCAGCGGAATCGTTCGAGGCTGCGGCGCAAACGAGTGTCACTCCCGAAGAGCGTGTGCAGAACCTCTACAGGGCAGCCGTTTTGTGGGCCGACAAGGCCAACGAAACCGACCGTGCCCGCACTTCGTTCGAACATGTCTTCTCAACGGATCCGTCGTACCGCGATGTGTTCCAACGTTTGAAGGACGTGTACGTCGCGACAAACGCACGGGCGGAGCTCGCGGCGCTGCTCGAACGACGACTCGAAAGCGTCACGGATCCGGCCGAACGCGTCGATATGGAGATCATGCGTGGTCGAGCGCTCGCCGATATTGGCGATGCAGCTGCGGCCAAACGTGCTCTCGCAGCAGCGCTCGAACAGTACCCGGATCACGTGGAAGCCTTGGCGGCGTTTGCCGAGGTCAGCGCGAAGGAACAGGACTGGGAAGGCGCCGAGCAAGCGTGGATTCGACTGGCGCGTCTCGTGTCCGAACCGGAGCGTCAATCGGCGCTTTACTTGCGCCTTGGCGAACTCTACGACGGGCCGCTGCCGAATGCCGAACGTGCGGAGCTTGCGTACCAGGAAGTGCTCAAGCGCTTCCCGGACAACGAGCCTGCACGGGAAAAACTCGTGGAGCTGTACAAGAACACGGGCAACACGGCGAAGGCACTCGAGCAACAAACGATCCTCATCAACAACGTCGAGGATCCCGAAGCGAAGTGCCGACGCACGACAGGTTTGGCGTCCATCTATGAATCGATGGGCGACGCAAAGAAGTCCGAACAGACGTTGCTCCAAGCTCGTAAGACGTGGCCCAAGGACGACCATGCCTTGCATGCACTTGCGAGTTTCTATCAACGCACATCGCAAGATCAGCAGGCGAACGTTCTTCTCGAACGTGCCGTTGCGGATGCGCGTCGAGCGTTGGGTACGGGTCGATTCGAGCCGTATTTGTTCAGCACCGTAGCGACTGTCGCGGAACTCCGGGGCAAACCCGCACAAGCCAAGATCGCGCGGGCCAGTGTCGCGGCCCTCGATGGTGGTGCCGTCGATCTAGCGGGAGCTGGAGAAGCGGCCGGCGATGCGTCCCTGGACGAACTGCTCGCTCCGGACATCATGACGCCGGCGTTCCGTGATCTGTTGCAACGCACCGGGCCGATGCTCGACACGGCAGTGACGTTCGACGTCAATTCGGTACGCGGTATGCCTCTGCCCCCGCCACAAGCAGAGCTGGCCGATGAGATCAAATCGATCGCGCGTGCATATGGCATTGGGGACATCAAGATCTTCCAATCGGCGGCGCTTGGCGCGGTTTGCATTCCGGCAAGCTCGCATCCGGCAACGCTCGTCATTGGTCAACCACTGGCGACATCGGAAAATGCGGCTGTGCGGAACTTCCTGATTCATCGAGCAATCAAGGTAATCCAGACAAACGCTTCGGCATTTTCACGTACGGCTCCGATTGACCTCTGGCCGCTCCTCGCGGCGTACCTCAAGGCGCTCAATTCGGCGTTTTCTCCGCAAGGCGTCGACCCGGCCAAACTCGCGGAAGCCTCGGCCAAGATTGCGAAGGCTATGCCAGGATCGGTCGATCCGCAGGTGCGGGCACTTGCGGCGGACGTGATTGGCAGCATTGGCAATCGTGCGTCGACATTGAATACGGCAATCAATGGTTGGGGCGCACGCGCGGGTCTTCTCGCCGTGGGTGACCCCAATGTTGCGCTCACGGGCATTGCGTGGGCGGGTGGTCATACGAATCAACCGCCGGCGGCGGGTAAGGATCGTTTGACCTGGATTGGTCGGAATGCGGAAGCGCGCGAATTGATCGTCTTCTCGGTCAGCGATGGGTATAGCGACGCGCGTGCTCGGTTGGGTCTCGACGAGTAATTCTCGGCGATTGTTCGAAGCCTCGACCTAATGAAACGAGGGGCCCTGCAAAAAGGCCCCTCGTTTTCGTTTGTCTCAGAATACCGTATCCATTTGATCCGGAATGGTCATGCCGCCTTCATCTTTGCAGGGGGTACCCATACCCGCGGCATCCAAGCATGCGGTCGTGGAGCAGGGATATGCGGTTGTTTGCTGGGCTCTGGGCTGGATGAACATGGGATTGATGAGCCACGTCATCATGTAGTTATTGTAGGCATTGCACATGAGTTCTTTCTTGTTGCGATTGATGGCGAGCTTCAATTTCGTGGCTTCGCGCAAGAAAGAAATATCGGTATCCGAGTCACCAGCGCCGAAGACCGGATGTTTGGTCATATCTGGATTCGAGTTTTCCTGTGCTGCGCCCATGACGCCGTAGATGACCTTGTTCATCCAGCAGCGTTTGCCATCGATATAGGTAATCATCGAATTGCCCATGGGACTCATCGATGCATTGCCCGACCCATTCGGAATGGAGCCGCAACCTTCGAAGTCGTAGGTGAGCTTGTTATTGGCATCCGCGATGCTTCGAATACCAATGACGTGATCGGCACTGATGTTCACGCGGGCGCCGAAAGCTTCGACGTCAGATTGTGGGGATGCAGAAATGATCCACACATCGAGGCCATTCTTTTGCATGACATCGATGAGGTTTTTGATTTGATCGTAAATCCGAAGCCACGCATTGACGCTCGTCGTGCCAATCGTTTGCGTCGAGCCCATGCCCGTATCTGGGGCAGCGAGCGCCGCATCGATTGCCGCATCCGCAAAACCTTTGAGCTCCGTCAGCGTGTAGCCGGCTTGCAATTGCGCCGCCCACGCGTAGGCGGGCTCCATCGTGCGGTAATTCCAGCCCGAAAATGCCGCCATTCCGCCTTTGGTTTGCGCCTTGGTATACACAGCGAGGATTTCGTCGGCGCACGTTGCATTCGTACTCGTGGGCAATGGTGCACCTGCAGCTGCGAGGCTATCGCATGCCGCGCTCAATGCAGTAGCCGCGGCAGTGGTGAGGTACCGGCTCGTGGCTTTCCAATCTTTGGCCGGCGGTTGCATGATTTTATCGTTCTTCACTTGATAGAAGAACATGATATCGCCGATATCATTCTTGATGACGGTATTGTCCCAATCGAAGATGGCTACGGGTTTTTTGGTCGGATCGTATGTCGCACTGTTTTGACCGACTTCGTCAATGAGAACATCGAGCTTTTGTCGATTTTGATCGTACCAGGTCAAACTCGGATCCAAATCCGGCAGAGCCATTCCGCCGCCTGAGCCGCCTGAACCACCAGAACCGCCTGCTCCACCCATTCCGCCAGTTCCTGCAGTGCCCCCGGCTCCTCCTGCTCCTGCAGTGCCCCCAGTTCCAGCGGTACCCCCAGTTCCAGCGGTACCCCCAGTTCCCATACCACCTGTCCCCATACCGCCCATTCCTGCGTCACCTGACGAGCTACTCGCACTCGAAGAGCTCGACGTCGTGGTCGTGGGTTCGGTTTCACACCCAACAGTAAAAACCGTCGTGCTCGTCAAAAGGGATACGAGAACACCGCATTGAAGTTTCGTCATCATCGTTAAGGAACTCCTTCCTGCGGTGCAGCATAGCATGAAGAATCCAAGGCATGCTGACCAATTCGTCATTAAAGTCAATGAGATGGCTGTGATTGCGCCCGTCAATAGTGTGCACAAAAGCACAACATCAAGCGATTCTTCAAGATTGTTATCTCAGAATGCTTGCAATCCATGAGTGAAGCGATCTAGGCTCATGTTTGGGGGAACAGGTGCGCGATGTTTCGAGCACCTGTCCCGCGCAAGGCGCGATTTTAGATCGAATGCATCGATATCGCCGAGGAGAAGCGAGCCCATGATGACGATTCCGCTTTGGACCCTATTGGTCGCCGTAATGTTGCCCTATTTCTGGTTGGGGCCTTCGTTTAGTGCGCGTAAGGAACAGTTTGGCGCTGCCGACAATGCGCATCCCCGCCTACAGGTTGCGAAACTCGAAGGAAAAGGTGCGCGGGCTTATGCAGCGCATCAAAATGCTTTCGAAGCGCTCGCCGTGTATGCACCGGCAGTGCTCGTGGCGCATGTGACGCACGCCAATCTCATGCATTCCACGATTCTTTCGTGTGTGTGGGTCGTTTGTCGCATTCTGCATGGCGTCTTGTACTTGAACAATGTCGACAAAGCCCGTTCGGCCATGTTTGCCTTCGGCATGCTTTCGGCCATTGGGCAATTTGTCATTTCAGCGATGGGCCCCGCCACCCCCTGATCGCCTCATTTTTCTCATAAAACCCAAAACCGCCCCCACTCGGTAAATTCCAGGTGAAGGCGGAGTCATGCGCGCTCATGGTGCAAACACGTTCGAGTCCGCATTTGCACCACGAGGCTTTGGTTGGTCAGGACGATCGATTCTGACGACGACGGCGCACGAGCCACGCGCCGACGATTGCGAGTAACGAGCTTCCGGCATCGCGAATTGGAGTGTGCTGATTGCTGCCCGGTATCGAGCAATCGCAACCGCCATCTTCACCGCCAGTCCCTGGCGCAGCGCCAGTGCCACCTTCGCCGCCAATGCCGGTGCCACCTTCGCCACCAACGCCCATACTGCCACCAATGCCGCCACCGCCGGTTCCCATTCCGCCCGTGCCAGCACCGCCGCTCGATGCGCTGCTCCCGCCGCTTCCACTGCTTGCAGAAGGTTGCACGGTGATATCTACAGAATCGGTCGCCGTATCGGCGCCATCGCTGACGGTCAATTCAAACGTGAGCACCGTATCGGCCATGACCGAGGGAGCGACGAAGTTTGGCATGGCACTCGTCGAACCATTCAGGGTTGCATTGGGGCCCGCAGTTTGAGCCCACGAATAGGTGAGCGGATTCGGCGCATTGTCTGGATCCGAGCTGCCCGAACCATCGAGCGCGACATTGGTTCC
>DAOMZH010000760.1:0-5612 GCA_035437985.1 Polyangium sp. (in: bacteria)
CTCGCCGCCCATCGTCCGAACGCGATGCCATGGACCAACGGGGGCATCCGAATTCGCTGTTTCATCATCATCGAGCGCCGATTTGCATTCGGGATCATTCGGATAATCCATTTTGCCATCGGCATCGTTGTCCATCCCATCGCTACACTTCGGCGTCAGGACTTTCTCGTACCTGTAATGTGTCTCGGGCCCCGCAACCGCCGATCCAAACAAGAACGGCGTATTGCCTTGGCCATTGGAAACCACACTTCCACCATTGGCTCCATATGCAATCGCTTGCACCCGATCCCACTCGTTATGCGCATAAAACGGTGGTCCGGCAAAACCCAAGAAGTTGTCGAGTTGGCCGGCCCCTGTCGGTACGGGGGTCACGCTCAGCCCATTGACCACCGTAATGAACATATCGGCGGGGCTACGTGCCGTTCGCGGATCGGTACTATAAAAAATCCCCGTATCCGCATACACTTGCGCGAGCGACCCTTGTTCGAGACCCAATCCGTCAAAGCCATTGTGTCGCCCACGAGGTCCCCAACCATCATCCATCTGCGGACCACGTTTGGGCGCAATGGTTTTTCCATTTTTATCGATGATCCGCGCCCCAACGACCTCCGTATTCGGTGGAACGTATTCCGTGATGTAACCACCAGCCCCGCGCGATGCATTGTTCGGAACAGGCGTGAATTGAATGATGTACGTCAATACATCACCCACCTTGGCCTTCGTATCCGTCCCCATTCCGCCCGGCGTTGGATTGCCCTGTGGATCCAAGGCGACCACGGTCGCTTGGCTAATTCGTTTGGCCGTTTGAACCTGCGCTACGCTGTGCGCATCGGCCATTGTCGACGTCAAGAGCGGGAGCAATCCCGCACAAAGAGCCCATGATACCCTTTTCATGACGCACCTCCTCAAAACGGAACGGGTGGAGGTTCCGGAATTTCTCGCGGAACGATGATGTATACCTTGCGCACGTCGAGCACCGTCACCAGATCCCCAAGTACGCGAATATCCGCCGCAAAAAGCTGATCCACTTCGATCGGCTTCTGGAAATCGTTGTATCCTTTCACATCGAACGTCACCGTACTTCCCGGCGTCACGCTCCGGAAAATATCTCCGTCAATCGTCGCCCCAACAGGCGGCGGAGCGACCGGCGTAATCGATTTGATGAAGTCCGCCGTCGTATATCCAGGCGTCACGATTTCGCCATTTAATCCCTTGATGACCCCAACCTTGTCCGTCGAAATGTCCAGCACCCCAAGCTGCGCCAGCTGCACGACCGCCGATGCAATGAGCGCCCCAAGCCCCGAACCATCCGGGAGAACATCGAATACCACCGGACAAACAGCCTTTCCGCCAACCATCAACGGAGCCCGCGGCGCTTCATTCACGCCCGTATGACACATGTTCGTCGTGGCATCCGGCGGAATGATCGCTTTCGTCGCAACGGCCAATTCCTCGAGCTGCGCCCGCGGGTCATTCACCGTTCCCACGTTTTCCAAACTATCGATACCCACCACCCGCGCCCCAATCGCCCCAAGCGCCGCCAATGCCGCTTGTTTGCTATGCGCTCCCGGCACCACCGCTTGGTAATCCATCGATTCATGCGAAATCGCGTCCGTGATCTGCAAGATGATCGGCAATGCATCCTTGCGGAATCCTACGCCGCCAATCTTTCCCGCTGGGGCAAACGGGCCAAACCCCAAATCCTTGAGGCCCGTACCACTCGCCCATTGATAAAGCGATTCATACCCAGCTTCTGGTACGTCGAGACCCCCGGCTGCAGGCGGCAAAAGCGCCAGCCCCGCACTGATTTGCGCCACGTCCGTCGTAATCGGTTGCAACAGCTCGTAAGGTTTGTCCCCAGGCAACCCAAAAGGTGCCAACGGCATATCTTCAAAACGTCCTACGCCAAACGCCGCATCGGGAATGACCGCACGCACACCCGTCACGATGGTTTGATCGAGCGCCGCTTGAATGGCTGCAATTTCTTCACCGAACGAGCCTGTCGTATCCACCGAGAAAAACACGTCGGCTTGCCGCACGTTCGTCGTGAAATCCAACTGCCCTGACTTTTCGTCGCCTAGATAAGGCAATACGAAATAAAAGTCGCCAGGCGGAATCGAGACGGACGGATCATTCGGATCACTGCCCGCAATCACTTCCACGATATCGGGCGTCCCGTCAGCATCGGTATCCGCCGATGTTGGCGAAGATTCGCCCGGATCGACCATACCATTGCCATTTTTATCTTCTTGCGCATCGGGCACGAAATCGCCGTCGGAGTCGACATCCAAGAAGTTCGGCGTACCATCACCATCACTGTCGATGGGCGGCGTCACCGTATCGGCATCGCCAGCTTCAATCGCATCTTTGATTCCATCCGCGTCACTATCATCGTCACGGAAATTCGGAATCCCGTCCGCATCCGCGGCTGTCCGCAATGCCTCGTGCAAATCGGAAATCGTGTCCCCGTCGCTATCGAGGTCCAAATGATCGGGCGTGCCATCCCCATCGGTATCGACAATCGCGAACTGCGCGCCGAGTTCCTCGGTATCGGTCAACCCATCTTCGTCGCTGTCCGGATCCCGAAAATCGGGCACTCCATCGCCGTCACTATCCCGGGGAGGCGTCGCGGTGTCTTGATCTCCCGCTTCGGCCTTGTCGGCAATGCCATCGCCGTCGCTGTCGTAATCGAGCCAATCGGCGTACTCGTCGCCATCCGTATTGACGTTTGTCGCATTGCCCTCGTCGGCATTCGTTATCCCATCACCATCAGCATCAGCCGATGGCGTGGTCGAAGTTCCGCCATCGCCACCACATCCGGCAATCGCGCAGAATGCCAATGAAAAGAAAATTCCAAGTCGCCTCATCGGTACCTCCCGGTCGAGCATTTGAAACTTTGGTCCGCCAATGGCGCCCCTGGGCTCCAAATTCCGATGGACTCATCAAAACATCCCACTGAGGCGAAAGATACTAATTTCGTCTCGGGAATCTAATGCTTTTATGCTGGATGTGGTAACGCGAGAATGCAGGCACGCCGTCAAGCAACGGTATCGCCCGGATCAACGACATCGAGAGAGCGGCCTAGCTCCGTCGCATGTTGAATAGCCGATGCGAGCGCATCTTTTGCGACTTGCGGACCACCCATTGCCATTGGTTCAGCAATGATTTCATGAAACGGACCGAGTCCAAGGAGACCAAATACCGTTTTCAAATAAGGAACCTGAAAATCCATCGCCGCATAAGGCGATCCCGGCGGATACGCACCATCACGCGTGACGAGCAATACGACCGGACGCCCCGTGAGCAATCCTTTGAATTCTCCCTTTTTCCGATCGTAATCGAACGTCAAGCGCGCCTGCACGACCGCATCGATCCAACGCTTGAGCTGCCAAGGAATCGAAAAGTTCCACATCGGCGTCGATACGACAATGAGATTGGCTTGGTGCAACTGGTCGGTCCACTTCGCCAACGCATTCCAACGCGTCGCCATTTCCTCATCGAGATTGCCTTCCCCATAAAGCATCTCGAACTTCGTCTGCACATCCCATTCATCCCAGGCCGGGAGTTTGTCCGCGTCTTTGGCCAGATCGACCTCGATCCGCTGCGTCCCCGGATTGGCGTCGAGATACGCCTCGAAAAACGCATCCCGAAGTTTTCGAGTACGGGATCTTGCAGCCCGCGGAAGTGCATACAAGTCGAGTACGATGGCCATGACGATATCTCCCCTTCTTCTTCTTCAATGAGCTGCGCGTACGGCGCACACGCAGCCGATACCCCTACCCGCATCCGATGTAAAGACTGTTTTTCCTTTGAAGTCCAACGATTCTCGAACGGTTTTTCAAGCCGCGATGCCCCACTCGACATCGAATTCGAGCTGCGATCCTTGCGCACCGGAAGAGCTCCGCAAACCTCGCGCAAGGTTTCTCACGCCCGCAAGAAGCGGCTCACTCGACGACGAAAGCCACGCTCCACCAAGAGCCACTTGACCGTCGATGTGCACGCGAAAACTCACCTTTTCTCGCGCCGCCGAGATCTCGAATGTCCCGGCCCCTCGTGCCAAGGCAAACCTTGCCAGATCAGACACGGCAGATTGGAGCAGCATCCCGCGGTTCCATTCCATGCCCAGATACACGCAGAGATACCGCACATAATTGCGCAACGTGATGACCGAGATTTCATCCTTGACCATCAGCGTTTTCGTCGGACGCGGCACGGCACCCATTTCCCGAAGCAGCTTCCGCTCGAGATCCGTCGCTTCTTCGACACTCAATTCGCGAAGGTTGCGCACGAGAAAACTAATCAGACCGGCTTTGCCTTCGGCATCCAACGAATCGATATGTTTTTCTGCACGCGGCCCCAGCACCTCGAGTGCCGCATCGAGCGACGCGGAATCCACATACTTCGTCGCGACACGACGCGCCGCCTGGGAAAAACTCACACCCATGTGCACTCCCTAGGGTATCGGTTCTACTCGGGATTTCTCCCACACGTACGACATTTCGAGAACCACGTAAAGTTCCACCTACAAGATAGTGCCTGACGCCTCGACTCTCAATCCACTCGTCATGAATTCTTGATCCACCGCGTAACTTGCCACGCCGCGACATGCGCGATAGTGACCGCCCTGTGAAATCCCGACCTCTTCATCCCATCGCGCGACTACCCGACGAATGGCAATCCACCCTCGTCGCCCAGGGAGAACGGTCATTCGTAGCGCGTCAAGTGTTCAGTTGGATCCACAAACGCGGCATCTTCGACCCCGCTGCGATGACCAACCTCTCGTCCTCCTTGCGCACCAAGCTCGCAAGCGACGGTCTCGGCCCCGTCGCCGAAATTGCGCACGTGCATCGCTCCGCCGATGGCACACGCAAGATCGTCTTGAAACTGGCGGATGGCGCAACGATTGAAACGGTTTTGCTTCCTGGCGTGAGCGGTCCGAATGCCCAAGTCGAACCAAGCGCCGATGCAGCAGTCGTCGACGACGATGATGATGACGAAGAGGACGTCGCGACAAACTCGCCCAAGACTCGCGTGACGCAGTGCATTTCCACGCAAGTCGGATGCGCCATGGGCTGCGTTTTTTGTGCGAGCGGCGTGGCTGGTTTGCAGCGCCATCTCGGTCCAGAAGAGATCGTCGCGCAGGTCTTGATCGGACGTGCGCTTTGCGAAAACACCGAGCGCCTGCGCAACGTCGTGTTCATGGGCATGGGCGAACCTCTGCACAACTACGACAGCACCGCGCGAGCTCTGCGCCTGCTCACCCACCTCGACGGCATAAGTTTGTCCTCGCGTCGTGTCACCGTGTCGACATCGGGTCTCGTGCCGGAAATCGAGCGTTTGGGGAAAGATTTCAACGGCCAGGTCGCGCTCGCGATCTCGCTGCATGCCACCGACGACGAAAGCCGCTCGGCCCTCATGCCCATCAATCGCAAGTACCCGCTGGCCGAACTTTTCGCCGCGCTGCGTGCATATCCCCTGCCCCCACGACGACGGATCACCGTCGAATACACGCTTGTTTCCGGCAAAAATGACACGCATCCGGAAGCTGTGCGTCTTTCCAAACTGCTCCGAGGTCTGCCGGTGAAGATCAACCTCATCCCGATGAATCCCAT
>DAOMZH010000761.1:0-5597 GCA_035437985.1 Polyangium sp. (in: bacteria)
GGAATCCGACGAGGATATCGTCGAAAATGAGCGCGATGTCCTTGTTCCGCGTCAAACTTCGCAATTCACGAAGAAAGGCCAATGGCTGCAATTGAAGATTTCGCGCTTGCACCGGTTCCACCAGCACACAGGCGATTTGTCCGGCATTTTCGGCAATCAGCTCCAAGCTCCGCGAAGATCCGTAATCGAGCACGAAAACGTCATTTTTTTGGCTTGACGACAGACCGAGGTTCATGTTCATCGCCGGCAATGCAGCGTCGTACGAACCATGGTATGAGCCTGAAAATACCGCAATTTTGTCGCGTTTTGTCGCCGCTCGGGCCAGACGCACCGCGCCCATGATCGCTTCGGCACCCGTGTTGCAAAGCGCAACGCGCTCCGCATTCGTCAGCATAGCAATGGTCTTCGCTACCTCGTTTGCCCGATCCGACTGGTATCCAATGGGCATCCCTCGATCGAGCTGCTGGCGCAATGCTTCATCGAGGAAACCTGGCTTGTGGCCAAACAAATGCACACCAAAGCCCAAACAATAATCGACATACTCGTTGCCATCGATGTCCCAAACCCGCGCACCCGCTGCACGTTCCGCAACAATCGGGTGCCGCAACTGCTTGGTGGCCAGCCAAATTTGCTTCGCCGCCGGCGGCATCTGCGCAAAAAAACCTTGTGACGAGCGCGCATCTGCGAGTGCTGGCCACGTCGCCTCTCGCCTCTGCTGCGATGCCTGGGTTCGTTTGGCGTACGCCGCATTCAACGCGTTCAGGTAATGCTTCTGCTCGTCAGTCGAGTACATTTCACGCACGGCTTACTACTGTCGTCCAGCGGAGGCAACAACGTCGCGCGGACGTCTTGGTACAATGAGGTTCATCTGAACCAATGATTGTCGAATGAGGAAACGCTCTTGTTCATCTCCCACAAATACCAGGCGATCTTCGTCCACATTCAACGAACGGGTGGAAACTCGATCCAGAAGATCTTCGCCGACCACGATCCGGACCTCGTCGAAACGATCCCGATTGATCCCTCGAAACAGCGCACCAAGCATGCATGGATCACCGACATTGTAGAGGCCATACCCAACGAGATTTTCACGCGGTATGTCAAATTCAGCGTCGTGCGTAACCCATTCGAGCGGATGGTCTCGTGGTACTTTCACTTCAAAGACGACAAGAACGCGGGCGACGCAGATGTCAAGGTAAATCCGCATGCGAACCCGGCCGAAGCTCGAGATGCACATGACTTCGCCGCGCGATTCACATCCATCGGTGACCGCGTAAAATATGCAATCAATACGAATGCATCGACGTTCGAGCAGTTCGTCATGCTCCCGCGCGACCATCCTGAGGGTCTGTTCGAACGACTCTACGCAAATCAAATCGACTACGTGTCACAAGATGGACACCTCCTTGTCGACGACGTGTTGCGATTCGAAAATCTGACCCAGGATTTCGACTCGTTTGCCCACAAGATCCGCTTTCCAGGGCGACCCCCGCACGTTAACGCGTCGAGCCGCCACAAGCGCTGGCAGGAACATTATTCACCGCAGACAAAAGCGATCATCGCCGAACGGTTTCGCCGAGATTGCGAACGGTGGAGCTACGGCTTTTGATGTCGTGCTCGTTTGTCCAAGCGAACGTCGCCGCTCACCACCACGTGATCGAATTTTTTTGACACAGGACACGTTCCGTGCATCGCGCGCGCTTGCCCCAGGCCAGAAATGATTGCCCCAAGTTTTTTGAGGCTTTGCTGTAATGCCGTAATCTTTCATCGGGGTTGAACAAACACAAGGTGGACAACGAACCATTTCGCAATTCAGGTAAGCAAGAGGCTTGACATTACGTCACATGTCGTGGACACTTGGCCCCCTCGAATGCTTACGGTCAGTTCACTACCGACATTCCTTTCTGGCCTGGTTCCGGCCGACGCTCCCGTCGAAAACGGCATGTTCGACGGCTCTTTGCGCCTCACCTGGCCAAGCTTGATCGAACCTGTAACGCAGATTGCGTCCTTTGTGCAGTCTCGCGGAATTGGTCTGAACGAGCCGGTCATTCTCGAATGTGTGAATTCCGTTTCGGGAGCGGCGACTATTTTGGCGTTGCTGGCGAGTGGGATGTCGTTCGCTTTGTTTCCGGCACCGAAGCCTGGTTTCATCGAGCCTCCATTGCCGAGTTTTTTTCGGTATCGTATTCGGGTTCGAAGTTCGCTCGGTCCCGAGCAACGTGATCCGATATCGTTGTTACGTCCCGAAACATTTCTGGATATTCATTCGGTCGAGGGTCATCGGCCGCTGCCGATGTATTCACCGCTGCGTCGTGAGCGGCTTTTCTTGCGCACGTCGGGCAGTATCGATTCGCCCAAGATGGTCGCGCACACGCATTCGAATTTGCTCGCCAATGCGCGTAATGCGGTGGCGCGTTTGGCTCTCGAACCGACCGATCGAGTGCTCATTCCCGTGCCATTGGCGCACATGTATGGTCTCGGGGCTGGATTTCTCCCGTCGCTTTGCGTAGGTGCGAGCATCGAATTGGTCGAAGGGGCCAACTTGTTGCGATATTTCGATCGTGAACGACATTTTCAGCCGACCGTCGCGTTTCTTACGCCAAACCTATGCACGATGCTCGTTCGGCCGCGCTCGACGCCGGACCATTACCGACATGTGGTCGTTGCTGGCGACAAACTTCATCCCGACACATTCCACAAGGCGGAAGCGCTTTATCGACGCGTGGTCAATCTGTATGGTTCCAGTGAACTTGGGGTGATCAGCGCTGCGGATGCACGCGAATCCGAAGGCGCTCGGGACACGACGGTGGGGCGACCATTACCCGGCGTCGAATTGCGTCTTTCGACGCAAAGTGGTTCTGCCGATAGATATCGTGATTCAGGCGAGCTTTTGTGCAGCCATCCTCATGGCTTCGAGTGTTATGTGGACAATGACGGTGAATGCATCATGCCCGATGATCCCGCATTGCAAGAAGGTTGGGTTTCGACGCGCGATATGGCGCGTGTGCATGCGGACGGGCTGCTCGAAATTCTCGGGCGCAACGATCACGCGGTCAAACGCGATGGGCGTCTGGTCATGCTCGCCGAGGTCGAACGGGCCATTGAAAAGCTCCCGGGCGTGGAGAAAGCGGCGGCGATCGTTGCCGGGGAAACGAATCGCGGTCGCGGTATCGTGGTTTATTGTGCATTGCGCGCAGACGCAGACGCCGATTCGGAGGCATTGCGAAAAGCTTGCCACGATATCCTCCCTCCTTATGCCATTCCCGACGAGATTCGCACGATGGCGGCGTTGCCCACGTTGCCCAGCGGAAAACTCGATCGCCGAACTCTTCAGCAACATCTTGCCACTTCTTCTCCTCGGTCGAGGTAAGCACCAGCCATGGACGCCGTTATGGAAGTACACGACCCTGCGACAAACCAGCCGAACCCCGTGCTCGTCGTCGTTGCCGAACTGACGAAAATGATCGCGCACGAACTCGATGTTCGCATTGAAGAAAAAGACATCGATCCCCATATTCCGCTCCTCGAGGGCGGATTGATGCTCGATTCGATGGTGCTTTTCGAACTCATAACGCTCATAGAAAAACGATACGGCGTGGCTTTCTCTACGGAGAATCTGAACACCGCCGTTTTTGCCAACCTTACTGTGCTCGCCCAAAACATCACGACGATGCGGGCCCAGATGAATGCCGAAAGTGGAGCAACAGCGTGACGCAGATGGAGCAGGTCCTCGGGACAGAACCTACGCGTAAAGGCTTTCTGACGAATTACCCGCCATTTCGGTATTGGCGGCCCGATACGATTGATCGGTTCGCAGAGCCTCGCCCCCTGAACATTTATGTTCACGTGCCGTATTGCATTCAGCGATGCGCGTATTGCTTCTACAAAGTCACGACCCTCGGCGATAACCGGAAAGCTGAAATCGATCGTTATGTCGCGGCGTTGTGTACCGAAATCGAACGCGTTGCTGCGCAGCAACACCTCGGCGAACGACCTGTAAAGACGATCTATTTCGGCGGCGGTACACCCACGCTGCTCTCGAAGGAAAACTTGACGCGCATTTTCGATACGTTGCGCGCGAATTTTCAATGGCAAGATCCCGAAATAACCGTGGAAGCCGAGCCCGTGACGCTCACGCCGAGCAAGGCCGAGAATCTGCAGAAAATCGGCGTCAATCGTATCAGCATGGGCATTCAATCGTTCAAGGACGAAGTCGTTGCCAAAACAGGGCGTGTCGATACCGAAGAACATGCTCGGAAAGCCATTGCCCTGGCCGTCGGCACGGGCGCCGTGGTCAACGTCGACCTCATGAGTGGTTTGGCTGGCGAAACTGACGAAACTTGGGCCTATTCCGTCGAACGAGCCATTGAAACCGACGTGCATTCGATTACGGTATACAAAACCGAAGTCTACACGAATGCGGGTTATTACCACGACATCAAGAAAAAGAGCCTGATCCTCCCGTCTGATCAGGATGAATTTCGCTATACGGCGCACGCAATCGAGCGATTCGCCCAGGTGAATTACCTCCCCGTAAATTTCTTCACGTTCACCAAAGGTGGCAAATACATGCAGCAGCATGCCACGAGTTCTTGGCGAGGCGGAGAAACCTATGGGTTTGGTGTTTCAGCCTTTGGGCTCTTGCGCGGACACGCGCTCCAAAATACCAGCGAAGTGCAGCGTTATGTGGCGCTCGTCGAAGAAGGCAAGTCGCCACTTGCGCGAGGTTATCGATTGACAGCGCGGGATCTCATGACCCGGGACGTCGCGCTCGGCATGAAGCTCATTCGTTTCGATCGCAAAGAATTCAAGCGGCGCTACGGATTCGACGTCGTGGCTTTGTGCAAATCCACCGTGGATGCGCTCATTGCCGAAGATTTGCTGCGTGTGGACGACGAGGCCTTGGAGCTCACGAGCAAAGGCATTCTCTGGGGCGATTATGTCGGCCATTGCTTGGCCGACGCGCTCGAAGCCCACGACACCTGATTCAGTCGTCGCGGGCTCTCGGCTTGATTTCCAGGCGTTTTACTTCGGCGGTGGAGCGTCGCTCTCTGGAGCGGCCTTTTCCGCGGGCACTTCAGCAGCGCATGGCTCGAGTTTGGGCTTCGGCTTAGCGGGCTTCGCCGGTTTTCTCTCGAAGCTTGGGCCAATCGTGATGGTCACGCCGTGACGAATCTGCCATTGATCCGTGAGCTGGGGCAAGCGCTGGACACGAAAGCCGTAGTCCAACGACGCCCATTCGAGCATCGCAATCGACAAAGCTCCGCCAAAATCGAGGTTTGTCAAGTCGATCAGGCTTTTTTTATTTTCGGCCTCGTTGTTGGTCCAGAAGGGGATGAGTGCTGCCGCGCCCGCGCGGTATTTGACCCTCTTCGTAAACAGTGCACCTTGGAAATCGAGCGCAAACTCGCTACCGACCTGTAACACCGTTCGTAACTCCCGCACTTCGATGACCGGCGTTTTGGGGTTGTCCTCGAGCGTGAGCTGTTTGTCCGCGAAGATTTGCAGACCGCCCAAGCCGACGCGCGTTTCTACCACGAGCGGGTCGGACTTCCATATACGGGCAAAAGGTCCGGCAGTTTCTTTCAGCACCGCGG
>DAOMZH010000762.1:0-5588 GCA_035437985.1 Polyangium sp. (in: bacteria)
CGCAACGAAGAACAAACAACGACGCACGCCGCGCCGCAACGTTTCGCTAGCTCGTACCTCTAGCGGAGAAGGTGGATCATGCGTACTCAACGACGTTCGAAACTTCGTCGACCCGACGATCATTCTCCACGTACTTCGTCGCCAAGGAAGACGTCGAACTCGCAACTGGGGACGCGCGAACAATCGAAAATCGTGATTACCAAGGGCCCCTCTGTCCGTTACCCGGGCCCATTTGCCCGTCCCCCGATAGATGATCTGCGTATGACCTACCGTTTCGACGGGGATTCCATTGCTTATTTTTGGGCCATCGAAACCCAAACGACGCTTACTTCGGCGACAATCAGACACGAGTGGCAATTTTTTGCCGAGATTCTTCGGCCGAATTCGCCATGGGTTTGACAACTAATTGTTTTTTCGCCATTCACGATTGCGCAAGAGTGACGACAAACCTTCGCGCAAGGAACTTTTCACAGTAAAACCCGACATGTCGATGCCGAGCTCGACGATGATTCTCGCCATTGCCGGTTGAATGCCCGTCAGCATCACGTCAGCACCCAAAAGTCGCACGACACTGGCTGCACGCAACAAGGCATCGGCGACGTCCGCATCCACATGCGGCACACCGGTTACATCCAAAATGGCAATCGAGGCTTGTTGCTCGACCACTCCGCGGGCGAGTTCTTCAACGATCCGCGTTGCTCGGCCGTGATTGATATTTCCGATGAGCGGCATCAGCAATGCACCTTTGCCGAAAGGAATGAGGGGGCAGGACAAGGCGCGAATGATTTCCTCTTGGGCTACCAACGTATTTTCGGAGTTCACTGCGCGACGCATGGCCTCTTCGGCCCGTTTGCGTGACGAAATGTCCAAGTAAACGAATTGAATTGCCGCCGCTCCTTCGTAAACCACGGGCTGATTGAAGACTTCCACCTCGATGATTTCGCCGTCGATCCGCAAAAGCTTGTTTTCCATGGCTGGCAAAACATCGGCCGGCTCCAGCACCGCTTCGATGTGGAGCGATGTGGCATCGTGATAATCGGGATGCGTGAACGTCAAAAGATCTTTGCCCAAAAGCGTGCCCCGATCCGCGGCCCCGACGAGCTGCTGCATCGCCGCATTTGCATACACGATCATACCTTCACGATGGATGCAAATGCCCAAGGGGGACCGCTCGACGATTGTCCGATATTGAGCCTCGCTTTCTTGTACGGCGCGTTCGGCTTTTAATCGTTCCGTGACGTCGAGCAAAACCCCGAGGACTCGATCTATCTGCCCTTGAGCATCACGCACGATGATGGCCGATACCAGCACGTCCACCAGACTACCGTTTTTTGTGACGAACTGATAGTGGGCATCGCGAATGAAGCCATCTTGAAACATACGCGGCAAGTTCACTTCGACGGCCAATTTTCGCGACGCTTCCGTCATGAATTCCACAGACCGTCGTCCCAAAACCTCCGTCCGCGAATATCCCAAAATGTTTTCCCATTCCCCATTAATTTCGATGAGCCGCCCTTCCGCATCGATCGAATGCATCATAATGGGGGCTTTATCGTAAAGCAATCGGTAGCGCCGCTCCGCCGATTCTCGTTCGGCCATTGCCTCTTGCGTCTGTTGCTCGTAATAGTCGATGACTCTCGCAGAAAGGTCCTCGACCACCCGCGTGATGTGCTCGATTTCGTCGTGAAAGTTTCTCTCGGGATAGGTTTGCCGAAGTACCTTGCAAATGGCGCGACGCGGGAGAGTTACCACCGTGAGCGCCTCACGGAGCGACATTCCTTGCGCATGTCGTTGCGCAATCAGGCCAAACGTCGCTTTATGAAGCAGCTCTGATTCCGGATCATCCCACGCCAACACCAGCAGCATCACGATGCGCTTGGCCGACTCCATCCGTTTTTCCGGGGGCATGGTACGATAAAATTCGTTGAGTTCGCCGAGGGACAAGTTCATCTCGTGCTCGACGGCTGCTCGATTCATATCCAAGAGCGTACGGAAAGGCGTATTCATGGCTGATCAATTCCTTCATATCACGGTCCACATCCGGTGAAAACAGACAAACTACTTTTTCGAGAGCTTGACGTCTGTCGGGTCCGTGTTTGCCCGTGTGCCCGGGACAATCGGCTTGTATCCGTGGTTTGGTGAGGAAAAGCAGTGTTTGTCCCAGCGTGTCTCGTTCGATGGAATGATCTACTCCCTAACGATCCTTGACGTTCGCGCGCTTTACGCAAGCGTTGTGCGCGTCGTAGGCCCAAGATTGGGAAAAATTGCTCTTCCCTTGTGGCGTCGTTTTTTGGTAGTCTCGACCGCGAACGTCGTCGTCCGCATGCGCTCTCGAGATTCCCGATGTCGAACTTGACCAAATCCGAATCCGAACGAGCCGCGGTGCGTCTCGCCAGCGTCACGCCTGCTGGGCTCGGGGCCGTGAGCGAATTTGGCGCTACGATTCCGTCGGTCCCTCCAGATCGTCCATTGGTCATTCCGGCAGATGGAGATCGCCTAGTCGGCCGCGAAATCGACCACTTTCGGATTGAGCGTCGGATTGGAAGCGGCGGGATGGGGGCTGTTTATTTGGCGCACGACATGTCCCTGGATCGTCCAGTCGCCGTCAAGGTTCTTCCGGACGAATATGCGGTCAATCCCGAGGCGCAGGAGCGATTCATTCACGAAGCTCGGGTGCAAGCGCGTCTCGTATCGCCGCACATCGTACGTATTTATTACATTGGTCGCGTACCGGAAATCGACGGAGCGGGGCGAAAATCATTGTATTTCGCCATGGAATACGTTGATGGCGGTTCCTTCGAGAGCTTCATCGAAAAGCGCGAGCGGCTCGATCCCGAAAAAGCGCGGCAATGGATGATTCAGGCAGTGCGTGGCCTTCGAGCGGCTTATGTTGCAGGGCTCGTACATCGGGACATCAAGCCCGGCAATATGCTTTTGGACAGCCACGAGAACGTGAAGATTGCCGATTTCGGTTTGGCGAAGTCGATGGGGGCCAAGCCGAGTTCCACGTTGGCAGGGGCGATCGTCGGCACGCCGTTGTATATCTCGCCGGAGCAAGTCCATCACAAGCCTCTCGATCATCGGGCCGACATGTATTCGCTGGGTTGCGCGTTTTTCCACCTCATTACGGGAAAACCTCCTTTCGAGGGGGAAGCGGCATTCGACATCATTGCCAAGCATTTGCGGGATACGCCTCCGACGATTCTCGAAATGCGCCCGGAAGTTTCGCCACGTTTCGCCCTTATTTTTGACCGTTTGCTCGCCAAAAGCCCCGACGAACGATATGCCACGCACGAAGAACTCATGGCAGCTTTGGAGGCCGCCGCGCCAGAGGTTATTGAATATGCTGGATTCTGGACTCGGGGGGCTGCTGTGGTCATTGATTCGGCCATTGCGAGCGCCCTCGTGGCCTTGCTTTACGCCCCAGGTATCGTCGTGTATTTATCATATGTCATCATCGGGCACGCTTATTTCGGACAAACCCTGGGCAAACGCGCCATGCGTATCGAAGTGCGAAGGCTCGATGGTCGTTACCTCGGACTTGGACGAACGTTGATCCGTACGGCGGCGACCTTGTGGGCGCCCATTTTTCTGGGCATTCTCATTCTTTTTAATCAAGGCATCGGCGGACTCGCAACATCCATTGGTAAACTCGCCGAACTCGACGAAGCCAAGGCTTTGCTCGCTCCCGTTGCCGCGACCTACGTTTTGCATACATTGTTATATGGCGCGGGAATCGTCATGGCCGCCTTCAATCGCCGACACCGCGCATTTCATGATTATTGCGCCGGTTCACATGTACTTTACAAATTCCGCACGATGGCGCCGAATACGCAGGCTTGAGCCCCAGAAACGAAGTCGCCGACCCGAGTCATGCGTTCTCGCGCAGCCATTGCTGCCACTCCGCGTCGTTTTGCACCATCACCATCGACCAATCGAAAAACCTTGGGAACAACACCCTTCCGGCTCGATGTACCCCTAAAATCACGGTGCGGATGGTAAAAGATGCCCCGACGATGAAACACGGCGCAAACGGATAAGGCCGGTCGACATGCACGAATGACCTCCTCGCCCCGCTATCCATTCCCGACATCTCCTGAACATAAGCAACGAAAGGGAATCGACCGTGGATCTCGGCATGGGCGTCGATCATGTCGATGAATGGCTGTGCGTGCTCCGCACGGATGTTTCCGTGCACGACGAAAATGAGCACGTTTCCATCCATCGTGGTCGCCGTGTGCGGTTCGAGCGCCTGAAGTAACCGTGGATTGACCACATTCATTCTCGATACGATAATTCCCTACGGTTCGTGATACAACCGGATTCGTGACGTCAACCCGTTGACGATGGATGGCTCGCCATTGACCTGGTCAACGTATTGACCGGGTCGGTCTTGTCTGGATTTGTTACGGAGGCAGCAGTTCAGTAGATTCTTGAGGTTTGTCTCGGGGAATTCCTGCCTGCCCCATTGACAACCGCCGAGGATCTCGACGAAGATGCGCGAACAATCTCTATGGCAACGTCCTACTCCCGCAAAAACGCCCAATCTGCAACATCGACTGCCAAAAAACCGCCCGCGGCGGCCAAGAAATCGACGTCCTCGAAGACGGCAATCAAATCCACGAAGGCGTCGACAGCGACCAAAATTGTGGCCTCCAAAAAGACTTCAAAAGCTGCCAAGACCCCAAAAAAGAAGGCGACGAAATCGGCCAAAGCTGCTCCGACCCGAGCCCGAAAAGCCGACATTCGCGTTGTGCTTGCAGAATTCGGTTTTCCTTCGGCTGGAGGGCGAGGGCTATGTTTTACGGCGGCGGGCGCCGATTTGTTCGAACGTGGTTATCCGGAATTGCGAATTCTGACCGATGAACCCGTCGACACGGAAAAGGCCGTTAAAATCGCCGAAGATGCGCTCGATGCCATTGATCCTTGTTTTCGATTGACGTTGCCTCGGGCCATAGCGCGTCCGTTTTTGCTCGGCTATCGCGTAGGGCCGCTCCTGTTCGTCGATGCGAACCACCGGCCCGAGAACGCACAACTCCGCAAAGAGCGAGCGGCAATGATGCGGTCTGATCGCCCCATTGATCAAAATCTTCTCGAGGAGACGCTCGAGCAGCATGGGTTTGGCATGGGTGATACCTATGCGGGGTGGCGATGGCCCAAAGTCTTGTACATCTACGAGCATTTCATTGGTACCGAAAACGTGGCCCGTTCGGTGCTGAAGTTTCTTCTTTTGGCCGCCAAGGATCTAAAACGTTGGGGATTTGCTGGGCAAGACCCATTCCGGACAAACGCTGCTGCCCATTGTATTGCGCTTACGTTGCCCTGGTTGTTGCGCCGGGTCGAGCCTGCGGTAGCGACCGACATTCGCGCGGCCTTGGCCAAGGTTCCGTTGCCCGAAAAAATGCCCAAACAATCGCCTCGAGCTTTTGGCGCCATGCTTCATTGGATTGCCAATCCCACGCGCGAGGTTCACGAAACGCTCGAATACCTCGAGATGCCTTTGGCTTTGCGACGTGACGACGCCGAATTCGTCCAGCAAGAAGCCAAGCATCCGAAAATCATTTATTGGAATTTTGCGCGGGTGTGTT
>DAOMZH010000763.1:0-5584 GCA_035437985.1 Polyangium sp. (in: bacteria)
ATCAAGAGATGTCGGATTCGGAAAAGCGGCAATACCTTGAAATAAAGGCGATGCGAATCGCCCAGATAATCGGCAATAATAGTAGTGAGGCGATACCGGCGGCAGCGATCGACAAGATAAAAGGGTTTGCTGATGGATATGCTTCGCGTTCGAAAGTAAAGCCGCTCGGTGGGTGCCGATTCGGCGATAATCTCCAAGCTACATTTGAGCGAGCAAGTAAAAATGCTCCCTTTGTCGTGCGCGCATTTAACGACCGTGGGGTTGACCCAAGGATCGGGCTATATTTGGCAATGATCGAATCGGAACATTGCGTCTGCCTGCAAAGCCCGACAGGGCCATTGGGAATGTTTCATCGCTTCAATCGCCAAACGCAGCCCGTTCGGCAACGGATCCGGCACGCCCAAGAGCCGAATCAACGGCGCCACCAGCTCCGGTCCACCACCCAAGGCAACGATGGCTTCCGCAATCGCAATGCGCGCTGGCTGATAACGCTCAGTCGCCAAATGTTCAGCAAGTGCTGGACGCGCCGACTCCTGACCAATCGCCGCCAACGCGGCTGCTGCATGTGGCGCAAGACGCACGTCATCGAGCGTTTCGATGAGCACGATCACCGCTGACTTCGCGCGGATCTTGCCTAGCGCAACGACGATCTCCTTCGCTCGTTCAAACGGCAAACGATCCTTCGTCTGCGCATATTTTCCGTAACTCCCCTTGAGCCACGCCACGAGCTCCGACTCGCCACGCGCATCTCCAGCTTCGGCCAACGCGAGCGCTGCCATGTGCCGCCAGTTCGGATCCGCGTCCGTGATGATGTCGCGCGTCAGCGGAGCACCTTCACCAAGTCGCGTCAGACCCAACGCGCACCAACGTTTGACGATGTCGTCTTCATCGCGCGTGAGCGCCAAACGCATGGGCGCAGCTGTTTCTCCTTGGCGCAGCTCGAACAACACTTCGGCTGCTTTGCGTCGAATCGTCACATCCGCGTCATCGAGCAGGGTTGCCACATCGGTCGCTGCATCGGCGTCTCCAGCAATTCCGCGGCGCAGGGCATCCGGCCAACCTTTTCCTTCGACTCGCAAACCCGCAATTTCGTACCGCCCGTGCGACCCTTCGACCCCCCGCAACTCCGCCCGCATCTCCGCCAAATCCGCCGGACGCACCGCCGACAAGTCCCGCGTTTGTTGCGGATCCTGCTCGACATCGTACAGGGCACACGCGCCAATCCTTCGAGCACAAACGAGTCGCAACGATCCGCGGGCGAGCATCGTCATCGTGTCTGTCTCGGCAAACGCAAACCCTCGTGATGCCTCTTGCGTGCTCGTACCCAGCATGAACGGACCAATGTCCGTGCCGCGTACGCGAGCTGGTCGCGGAATGTCGAGCGCCGAGAGCACCGTGGGAAATAAATCGATGATCGTCACGGGCGCAGCAACGCGTCGAGGTGCAAGCAAACCCGGCGCATGAACGACGAGCGGCACCCGCACTTGCTCTTCGTACACCGTAGTTCCGTGATAACGCCCGCCGTGCTCCTGGAACTCTTCGCCGTGATCCGCACTCACAATGACGATCGCGTTCGGACGTAGCTTCCGAACATTCGTCACGATCTCGCCGATGCCCGCATCCGCTGCGGCGATCTCCGCGTCGTAGCGATCGATGTCGCGTTCACCGAACGGATATTCCTCGTGCGCTTCATAAGGCTCGTGCGGTTCGAAGAGATGAACCCAAAGAAACATACGCGCATCGGACTTGGTCGCTTCCAAGTAGCTCTGCACCTGCTTCGCCCGCAGTGAAGCCGACGCAAACTCGACCTTGCGGTACTCGAAGTCGAGCCCCCGATCTCGCAAGCCCGCAAAACGCTCGGCATCGATGAAGAACACCGCTGGCGGATAAAACGCCGCGGTCTTGTATCCATACCGCCGTAGCTGCCCGGCCCAAGTCTCCGAGTCACCACCCAATCCTTGGAGCACCAACGGACGGATGTACTTGCCCGTCATGAGCGACGTGATCGCGTACGACGTGTGCGGCGTGGGCGTGTACGCGTGATCGAAAACCACCCCTTCAGCAGCCAACGCATCCAAGTTCGGCGACAGCTTCTTGCCGTAACCGTATGCGCTCAAATGATCGGCACGCAGCGCGTCCACCGTGATCAACACGATGTCGCGACCACTCAAGTCGAGCGAACGTCCTTGTTGACGCTGCACATCGGCAAGCGGCGTGTCGTCGAGCGGCGGAGGCGGAGCGAGCAAGGCCGCAATTTCGACCGCGTTCGACACGACAGGCGCATGCGACGCGTACACCAGCCGCATGTTGTCAGCGGGAGCAATTTTCTCCGCCGACCGATATGCAACCGCGCAACTGTACGCAAACGCGACGAGCGCCACGGCCACACGCGCGAGTTTGCCCGCGTGACGCGCAAGAACCCCTTGCCCGGCTTTCGATTCGCCAGAGCCTGCACGTAATCCTTCGAGAGCAATCGTGACAAACGGCGCAACCAGCAGCGACAGCAGCGCAAGACCACGATGAAACGCTGGGTACAGGCGTGGAAGTACGAGCGAGTTCACGAGCGCGAGCCCAAGTTCAATCGCGACGATGCTCAGCCCGAGACGTAGGACAAACCGATTGTCTCGACGCACGATGAGCAGGCGCGAAAGCACAGGCGCCATGGCGTACGTCGCGAAGAACCCCAAAAGCGCCACACCCACGACAAACGGGACCCGTGCCCCGCCTTCGAGATGCCGGCCTGTGGACACTCCCAGCGCAACCCACGCGCCAAACACTCCCGCGACAAGTGACATACCCAGCCGAGCAAGCATCGCCTGCGCATGACGCGCGAGTTCGACAACCACCCCCGCAACGACCGCAATGGGCGCCGCTGCAGCAAAGGCAATTGGCAAAAGCGCGTTCAGCGCCAACATCGGCTCGTACACCCCGACAAACTCGCGCCGAAACACGAGCGCCACGATCACGATCTCGAGCCACAAGAACGCACCGATCGCGAGGTAACCGTCCGCAATGCGCCAACCCAGCGGAATGTCTCCCACTCGCTTGCGCGGACGCGACTCGATTACCTCGGCTTCTTGCGCCTTCGGTTCCTCGGAGACGACACGTTTCGGGCTCGCACCACGTCGAGGTGCAGCTGGCGGGGCGTGTAATCCGTCCCCACCGAAGTCCGTCATGCGTAGCTGATCTCGAGGATCTCGAACGTTCTCGGTCCCGCAGGCATGACGACCTTTACTTCGTCACCCACTTCGCGGGCGATGAGTGCACGAGCCAACGGCGACGACACCGAGATGCGGTTCTGTTTGATGTCCGCTTCTTCAGGACCGACGATTTGGTACGTGTATTCTTCGTCCGTATCGACGTTCAAGAGTTTTACCCGAGCACCGAACTGAACCTTGCTACCGCTGAGTTTCGACGGATCGATCACTTCAGCGCGGCTCAACGTCTGCTCGATGAAGGAAATACGCGCGACGATGAGCCCCTGACGCTCTTTCGCCGCGTGATACTCCGCGTTCTCTGACAAATCGCCATGATCACGGGCAACGCTAATGTCCTTGACGACCTGGGGCAGTTCCACCTTCTTGAGTCGCTCGAGTTCCTCGCGAAGACGTGCTTGCCCTTCGGGTGTCATCGGCACCCTCTGTTCAGCCATGAAAGACCCTTACCATGTTTTTTCTCTTCAGGGCCCGCGCCAACGCACGATCCTTCTTGGAAGGGCCCGCCCAGCGTCACGAGCACCACGCGCCGCCGCCTTGATCAACGCGGCCGCAGCCCGCTCCAGCGTTGGGCCATCGACAGCACCCACGCCCCCGTCCACTTTCGCCACGACGTTCGTCTTTCCCGCACTTTCGTCGTCTTCCACGTGCACGACGAGCGGCACATCCGCATCGGGAAGATGGGCAAATCCGCTGTAAATCACAGTCGCCCCATCCGTACCGCTTCGTTCGACCGCGTAACGAACTCCAGTCGTCGGTCGTTTTTGCGACGCATCCATGAACGCTACGACCCCTGCCCGGCCTTCGGCGCACGCGCATCGAGTTCCGCGAGAAACTTCTTCGCGGTCACGGCAAACGGTCCGCCGTAATCATCGACGACCCGTTGAAACATCAATCGAGCCTTCGCGTCCTCGTGCATCTTGAGCAGCGTCTCTCCTTTGAGGACCAACGCTTCCGCTTCGAGGTCCGAACCAGGGAACTTTTTCAGGGCATTGTCGATCCGCGCGATGGTCGCCGCAAACCGATCTTGGCGGAGGTAAAACCGCGCCACGTAAAGCTCGTGTCGTACGAGTCGACCCTTCACGGTCACGATCATTTTCTTGAGATCGTCGGAGTATCGACTGCGCGGATTGTCCCGCAAAACGTTCTCGAGTTCCCGATAGGCCTCGGCTGCCGTCGCTTGATCCCGTTCTTCCGCGGGTGGCAAAAGAAACGTCTCATCGATGTCGCGGAACAGAGACTTCGCAATGCGATAACGCGCGTACTCGACGTCTTTATCCATGCGGTGGTTCTGGATGAACTCGCGATACGCCGACACGGCATCGGCGTATTTTTCTTGTTCGAAGTTCAAGTCCGCCAAACGCAGCTCGGCAAGCGTCGCGTAACGGCTGTACGGAAAAAGCTTGCGAACTTCCTGCAACAACGCGCGTGCATCGTCCCAAGCTTTGCTGTGGTACGAGCGCATCGCCTCTTGGTACGCGTCGCGCGCGTCCTCGGTGTACGTCAGCGTCGCTTTGCTTCCATCACCAATTTGGGTGTCGCATCCCGTGAGCACGGAACCAGCGACAAACCCCAAGGCAACCACCAAGAGCAACGGGGATCGAGCAAACCCGAAAACGGCACGCATCAAGCCGTCCCTAACCCTTCCCGGACCCGCGCGCCAGTGCTTCTGCTTCCGGCATCGCGACGACACGCGTATGTAATGACGTGCAGGGCATGTCGAATCCATTGGAATCCACCCAAAACAAACCCACCGATCTGGACGTCAAGCCCTCGGGCGAACCACCCGTGAGCCCCACCGTGCTCGTCGTCGACGATGAACGCAACATTCGTCGCACTCTCGACCTAGTTCTTCGCGGCGAAGGATACGACGTCATCGAAGCCGAGACGGGCGAAGAAGCCCTCGAGCTCATCACCCACGGACAAAAACCCGTCGACCTCGTCATCGTCGACCTCATGTTGCCCGGCATCGGTGGCCTCGAAGTGCTCGCGCGCATTCGTCATGACGAATCCACACGCACCCTGCCCGTCGTCGTGATCAGCGGCCATGCAACCGTCCACGACGCGGTCAAAGCCATCAAACTCGGCGCCGGTGACTTCTTCGAAAAACCCGTCACCCGCGAACGCGTTCTCGTCAGCGTAAAAAACGCCCTGCGTTCGTCCGAGTTGGCGCGCAAAGTCCGCGACCTCGAAACCGAGCTGCTCACGCGTTACGAGATGATCGGACGTTCGCCCGCGATGCAGCGTCTCTACAAAGAGATCGATCGGGTCGCGCCCACGAAAACCAGCGTGCTGATTCAAGGCGAAAGCGGCACTGGTAAAGAGCTCGTCAGTCGCGCGATTCATCGTTTGTCCCCACGCATCACGGG
>DAOMZH010000764.1:0-5566 GCA_035437985.1 Polyangium sp. (in: bacteria)
GTGCTAGCCCGTTTGAACATTTGGGGCTGCGAATCGCCTCCGGCGTTCTACGCCCCAAACCCCGTTTGAACATTTGGGGCTGCGAATCGCCTTCAGCGTTCTACGCTCCAAACCCCGTTTGAACATTTGGGGCTGCAGATCGCTGGTCGCGTTCTTCACTCCAAACCCCAGTTCGACGCAGATTCATCTCTGCATTCGAACGTTCGGTTTTTCTCCGGCGAGGTGTTCCATGAAAGGCAATAAAGACGTCATCAACGCGCTGAACGAGGTGCTTGCGGCTGAACTCGTCGCCATCAACCAGTACTTCATGCACGCCAAGATGTGTGAAAACTGGGGCTACCTCACGCTCGCGAAACAAAATCGCACCGAATCGATCGACGAAATGCGCCACGCCGAATCGCTCGTGCAACGCATCTTGTTCCTCGAAGGTCTGCCCAACCTGCAGCGCCTGGACAAACTCAGCATCGGCCAAACCGTCCCCGAACAGCTCCAAGCCGACCTCGACCTCGAATACAAAGCCGTCGCGCGCCTAACCAGTTCCATCGCCCTCTGTCGCGACAAAGGCGACTCCACGAGCGAAGACCTCCTGCGCCAGATTCAAAAAGCCGAAGAAGAGCACATCGACTTCCTCGAGACGCAACTCGGCCTCATCAAACAACTCGGCGAAGCCCTCTACCTGTCCCGCCAACTAACTGCGTGAAAAGCGGCAGTCTGAGCCTCACGTCACCTTCCTCTGTTCGCCGAACACGGAACAGTGCAACATGGCGACACATAAGAGCTTGGTGATTGTCGGGGGACGATGATGGCAAAAATTCTGGTCGTCGATGATCAGCGCAACATGCGGACGACGCTGACCATGATGCTTCGCAGCGCCGGCTACGAAGTCGACGAAGCGAGTGATGGCAAAGAAGGCGCAGATCGGGGCTCCAAAGGGGCCTACGACATGGTCCTGACCGATCTGCGCATGGGCGGAACCGACGGCATCAGCGTCTTGCGAGCCATCAAGGAAGCGCATGCGACGACCGAAGTCATCGTCATGACCGCGTACGGGACAATCGAAAGCGCCGTCGAAGCCATGCGCCTCGGCGCCTTCGACTACATCCAAAAACCCTTCACCGAACAAGAACTGCTGGTCAAAGTCGAACGCGCGATCGCCAGTCGTCGACTGACAAACCAGGTTTCCCTCTTCGCCACTGAATTCCGCGAGCGCTACAAATTCGAGAACATCATCGGCCGTTCGCAAGCCATTCGCGAAGTGCTCTCGCGCATCGTCAAAGTCGCGCCCACGGACGCCACCGTGCTCATCACGGGCGAAAGCGGTACCGGCAAAGAGCTCGTCGCCAAGGCCATCCACGCCAATTCCAAACGCGCCGATCGCCCGTTTGTCCCGGTCAATTGCGCCGCGATCAGCGAAACGCTGCTCGAAAGTGAGCTCTTCGGACACGCCCGAGGTTCGTTCACCGGCGCCGTCAGTGCGCGCAAAGGTCTCTTCGAAGAAGCCGATGGCGGCACCTTCTTCTTCGACGAAATCGCCGAAACGCCCCTCACGTTCCAAGCCAAACTCCTCCGCGCCATCCAAGAAAACGAGATCCGTCGCGTCGGGGAAAACAAACCCATTCGCGTCGACGCGCGCATCATCGCCGCGACAAACCAAGACCTCCTCACGTCCGTCGCCGAAAAACGCTTTCGCCAAGACCTGTATTACCGCCTCAACGTCGCGCGGTTCATCCTCCCCGCGCTCCGCGACCGACGCGAAGACGTCCCGCTCCTGTTTCAGTTTTTCCTCGACAAATACAACCGCAAGATGAACGCGCGGGCTCACGTGGGCGAAGGGGTCGTCGAAGCCCTGCAACAATACGATTTCCCTGGGAACATCCGCGAACTCGAAAACCTCGTCGAACAAGCCGTCGCGCTGTCCGGCGGAGGAGTCATCACCCTCGATGACATCGGGGTCGCGCCCCCGGCCGCAACACCGTCCCAACCTGCCGCGGGCAAAGCGTTGTCCGATGTGGTCGACTCGGCCGAACGACAAGCGATCGAAACAGCCCTAAAGGACTGCGACGGCAGTCGAGAACGTGCTGCCGATGCGCTCGGAATCAGCGCCACGACCCTGTGGCGCAAGATGACGCGGCTCAACATCACCTATCCCTGAGCGAATTCTTCACCTTTCAATTTTGCAACTCGGCCCGCGTCATTTCTTGCCTACTTGCAAGCTTCGGGATACTCGTGATTTCAGGCATGCTGCACTGCGGCGCAAAAACACGAGGTTTTTCCTGCATGGAACGGCGTTTGCCAATGAATTGTGAAAGACGCTGCTCGTCCCAGCATTTAGTGCGCTTCTGAAACCCGATCAAAGGAACTGGCCCGTATGGTCCGCGTGCTCATCGTCGACGACGAAGAAAACCAACGGAAGGTACTGAGCATTGGCCTCAAGCTCGAAGGTTTCGAGGTCGTTGCTGCGGCCTCGGGCGACGATGCTTTGCAGTTGCTCGCGGGGAACCGAGTCGACGTGGCCCTTGTGGATCTGATGATCCCAGGCATGAATGGCCTCGAGGTCTCGCGCCAAATCGTTCGTCGACATCCCGACATTCGAGTCTTGCTCGCCAGCGCCTACCATCTTTCGGCGCGCCAGATGGAGCGTGCCGATTGCGGCGCCTCTGGATTCATCCCCAAGCCGTACAAACTCGCCGACCTCTGTAACGTCCTCCGGGCCAAACCCGCAGCAGCCGTCCAAGCAACGTGCTAGCAGGGCGGCCGTGCGCCGCGACCTGCTCCACTACGAACTCCCTCCCGACCTCGTCGCTGCTCATCCCACGACCGACCGCGAAGCAGCCCGATTGCTCCTCGTTCATCCAGACAATCTCGAACATCACACGATAGCTGACCTGCCGGATCTGCTCCCTCCCGGATGTCTCGTCGTCGTCAACGACACGCGCGTCTTGCGCGCCAGACTCCTCGGACAAAAGCTCTCGAGCGGCGGGAAGGTCGAGATTTTCTTGGTTCGGAAACAAGGTCCAGCCACGGTTTTTCATGACGGACGATCGTACGAAGCCGAAACATGGCAAGCCCTCGGCAAATCCTCCAAGCCGCTGCGCCCTGGGTCGCTCGTGGCGTTTGGGGCAGACCAAGCATTACTCGCGCGTTTGGGCCAACGAGCCGAAGACGGAACGCTCGATGTGGCGCTGTTTTCCCTGACGAACAGACCGCTGGACCAAGTCATCGACGAAGTGGGTCACGTGCCGCTCCCGCCGTATGTCAAACGCAGCGATGACGACGCCGATCGCACGCGTTACCAAACCGTATATGCCCGCGAGCCCGGAGCCGTTGCTGCTCCAACGGCTGGACTGCATCTGACCGAAGCCTTGCTCGAACGCATGCGGGCACGAGGCATGGAGATCGCGCGGGTGACGTTGCACGTGGGACTCGGAACGTTTCAGCCAGTCACCGCCGAAGACCTGGACAACCACCCCATGCACACGGAAGCGTTTGTCGTGCCGATCGAGACGGAGCAAGCCATCGCGCAGGCTCGCGCGCGGGGAGCCGAAGTCGTGGCGATAGGTACGACGAGTGTACGGGCGCTCGAAAGTGCCGCAGATGCGGATCGACCTGGGTTTGTCAAAGCGACATCGGGCGATACGAAGCTCTTGATTCAGCCGGGTTATTCGTTTCGGGTCGTCGATCATTTGCTCACCAATTTTCATTTGCCCGAGTCCACCTTGTTGGCTCTCGTGGCTGCCTTCAGCGGCCTCGAACGTATTCTTTCCGCGTATCGCGCGGCGGTCGCCGAGCGGTACCGGTTTTTCTCGTACGGAGACGCGATGCTCCTTCGGAGACAGGCATGACCGATCAACGCACGCCGGGTTTTTCATTCCGAACACTTGCGCAAAGTGGCGATGCTCGCGCGGGAATATTGACGACGCCTCATGGCGACGTTCCAACACCCACGTTCATGCCGGTAGGGACCCAAGGCAGCGTGAAGACGTTGCGTCCGGCGGAAGTTGCGGCAACGGGCGCGCGGATTGTCCTAGGAAACACGTATCATTTGTGGCTGAGGCCCGGTCCCGAGATCATCGCGGAGATGGGCGGCTTGCATCAATTCACGAAGTGGCCGCACGCAATGTTGACGGATTCCGGAGGGTTCCAAGCGTTTTCCCTGGCCGAACGACGCAAGACGACCGAAGAAGGGTTTGTCTTTCGGTCCCACCTCGACGGATCCAAAAAAGAACTCTCGCCCGAGATCGCGATGCGCGTGCAAGGTCAGATCGGCGCGGACATCGCCATGCAGCTCGACATCTGTCCGCCTGGTGATGCGCCCAGGACGGAAGTGGAAAATGCCTGTCAAATAACAACCCGCTGGGCGAAGCGATGTTTGGCGAGCAAACGTCCGGATCAAGCGTTATTCGGGATCATTCAAGGGGGAACCGATCCTGATCTCCGAAAGCTCCATGCGGAAGAACTGGCGGCGCTGCCGTTCGATGGTTTGGCGCTCGGCGGTTTTTCCGTGGGCGAACCGATCATGCGTATGCACGAGGTGCTCATCGACGTGGTTCCTCGGGTGGATCCTGCGCGACCGCGGTACTTGATGGGCGTGGGGACGCCGTATGATTTGGTGCGGGCCATCGGAACGGGCATCGACATGTTCGACTGCGTGCTCCCGACGCGAAATGCGCGCAATGGTCAAGCGCTGCTGAAAACGGGCAAAGTCGTCATCAAGCAAGCTCGTTACAAGACCGATCCTTTGCCGCTCGATCCCACCTGTTCGTGCCCCACGTGTTCCGAGGGTTATTCGCGTTCCTACTTGCGCCACCTGTACATAGCGGGCGAGATCCTCGTGCTCCGCTTGCTGACCGCTCACAACCTGCATCTTTACGGGCAACTCGTACGCGAGGCGCGCGAGGCGATCTTGCAGGATCGTTATGCGGCGTTCGCCAAGGAGTGGCTGACGGCGCTCGGGAGCAGCGGCGAATCGGAAGCGAGTTCATGACCCTCCCGTTTCGATGCGCGTTCGCGTAGGCTTGGGAATCTGACCTGCGACATCGATGACCTCCGACGGCAAGCCTCCCAAGACCTCGCCTCAAACGCTCGATGACGCATTTTTCTCGGGCGATCCGAACGCGGGTTCGTCACAAGAAACAAAGGATGTTCGGGCCGACGAAGAAGAAGACGAGGCGCTCGCCGATACGCACCGCGCCAGCTTGCCCGTGCATTCATCGACGACTGACGAGTTCCCTCCATCGCAAGATTTGGCATCGGATTTCGATGAAGACGCGGTGCTCGGACGGAACCGAGGGCTCCAGGTCGGCGGGTTTTTCCTGGTACTGTTTGGCGCGCTTGGCGGGGGTTTGACGGCGTATTACATGCTGCGACGAACGATACCGGAACAAGCACCGGCGGTCGTTGCGTCGGCGTCCGCGTCCGCAAAAGTCGTTGCAGCTCCAACGAGTTCGACGACGGTGCCGGTCACGTTGGGATCGACGAGTGCGAGTGCCAAGACCGCGAAGGCTCCGACGCCGGCTGGCCGGCCGGGGAAAAGTGGTTCGTCTGGCGAAACTGGGGTCAACGCGGA
>DAOMZH010000765.1:0-5561 GCA_035437985.1 Polyangium sp. (in: bacteria)
GAAGAATATTTGGCCAGTGTTTGGGACGCGGAAGCTCGCGACACTGCGTATTACCTGGAACAACTCGCCTACCACGAACGTGAATCGCGACCGAAGGTCGTGCTTGCTGCGGCAGAGCGCATTCTGAAGTCTTCACCGGATGCAGTTGCTGCAGAGCGGGCGGAACTCGCGAAAATTGGCGCATTGCGTGATTCGGGGCAGGTCGCGGAAGCATTGGCGGCAGCCAAAGCTTATTCCGAGCAAGCGCCGAAATCGGCTGGAGCCCGGGTCGAAATGGGTCGTTGTTTGCTGGCGCAAGGGCAAGCAGCCGAGGCGCGAGCGGAATTCGATGCTGCTCTGGCCATTGATCCAGGCGATTTGATGGCGCTCCAGCTCCAATATTGGCCGGGAAATTCATTGACGGACATTCAGGCTGTGTCCAATGCCATTCCCGCGCTCGAAGCATTTGCGCAAGCCCATCCGGAGGCGGCTGGTGCGTGGCGGTCTTTGGCTCGACTGAAATGGGCATCGGGCTCGAAAGACGAGGCTGTCGAGCTTTTCCGAAAAGCCGTCGAATTGGCCCCGACCAACGACGAAGTGCGCGCCGAGCTTTGGAGTCAGCTCGGCAATATGCACCAATATCAGCAAATCGTGGAGGACGCGGGCAAGATCGAAAACATGAGCAAGCGCGATTGGAAAATGCGCTGGAACGAGGCCGAAGCGTATTTGGGTCTCGGCCGAAAGCTCGAAGCACGGGGCGCATTTGCGGCGATCAATTTCGATGACTCGCTGCATGTCGACATTCGCAAACGCGCCAAGCGGGCCGTGAAATCGATTGACGAGGGAATGGGTTTGCAAGGACCCACGGCGCCGCCCGAAGGCACGCCAGCTGCCTGAAAGTCCCGAGTTCCAAAATAATAAAGGCGCGAGTTTTGAAAAAGATTCGCGCCTTTGCTCATTTTTGGCCTCATTCGTCCGAGGGCACGTAATCGTTCCCCGATTTCGTTTCGAGCGGACCATAAAGTGCACCCACGATGGCCCCGAAAGCCAAGTGCGAGGCGACGAAAGCCACGACCCCCGCCGTTCCATGGTTCGACATGAAGAACCCTGGCGCTTGAATGATTTTCGGCACCAATGGATGCATCTTGTCCATGAACCCCAGCCACAGACCCTGCACGACCAGCGGTGTCAGCGCGACCAGAATGCCGGTCATTGCGTCTGCTTTGTGGGTCAGAGCCTCGAATGTTGCGGCAAAAGCAATGCCTCCAATTCCTCCGCCGATGAGCATGACGGCAAAACCCAGGAGCCACGCGGCGCCACTTGGGCTATTTCCAGGCATCGTACCAATGACCATGGGCACATCGGCGCATGCGTCCAAGGCGCGCGCCATGGCCAGAATGAGAACCATTGCGGCTGTCGCGATGATTCCCGCAATGAATGCTTTTCGGATGTTCATGTTGCCCCCCGTCGCCGCCCATACCCCTTCAGGCGGGACTCGCGGAACAGGGCAATCGAGATGCCAGGCAAGCACGGCGCTCGTGATGCGGGTCTTGCCCAGATCAATGGATCCTAATCAGGATGAGCTGGAAAAAAGCGCCCGGAGCAATTCGTCCGTGGTGTCAAGCGTTGAGAATGATGCGCACTGCGTGTTTCGGTCTGTTCAAAACGCTCTCAATTGTCCTGCTGGCAGCTGCCATATTCGGCCATGCAGGTTGTCGTCACGCAATTCATGCAAGTCGTGGAGAAAGGACCGCCGCCGCAAAAATCACCCGTTGCTTGGCAATCCATCAGGCATTTCGCGTTGTCGCAGGCGCAAGCGTAGAGATTGCTGAACAGCATACTGGAGGCTTGGCAGAGCATGATGCCCGATTGATTCATGATGAATGCGGAGCATTTGGAGCACGGGCAATCAATGGGATCGCTACCTTCCGGACACGTATTGGTACCTTCGGGTTCGTCGCAAGTGCCATTGTTTGCTGTGGGGCAGGTTGGGGGAGGCATGCAATCGACGACATCCGTGCCCGGATCGCATGTACCATCGCCCGCAGGCTCCGGTTCATTGCATACGCCGTTGCCAACTGTGAGGCAGGGAAGAGGCGGCTTGATGCAATTGTTCAATTCCGTTTTCTTATTTTCACAAGCCGAATCGTCGTATGCTCCATCGGCACAACTGGTATCGTCTTGTAAACATTTGAAATAAATGTCATATTTGCCGCCGCAATTCTTTTGGTCGGCGACGTTGGCGAGATTGAGCAGATCATCGGTGCACATGCTTTTTTGGGTCGGCGTGCACGAGTCGCAGGCACATTTCACATCACAATATTCGGACTGGGGCGTTGGAGTCTTGTCTGATCCGCAGGCAGAGAGTGGCAGACCGACGGCAAAAAGCACCATTATGCTTTGAAAAATGCGCTGGTAGACCATTGGGGGCTCGAAGCTATCACGATGACGATGGAGCGTCTAGCGCGCCGTTCAATTCGAATAAGGGCAACTTCGGGGGTATGGGGGCAGAGCAGTCTGCCCGTCTTTTTGCGGAGCAAAAAGACTAAAGGGGCAGATTGCGAGCCCCCATCGTAAACAAAACTCTCGCGTAGCGCGCTTGTTAGCGCGCGAAGCGAGCGTGGAAATCATCGGACTTGCGTTCAGGGATTGTCCGCGAGCCACTTGTTCATGAAGACCGCGCTCTTGTCCCAGCCATCGCGCAATTGTTTTTCCGAGCTGCTTTCGATGAGGCCGCCAATGCCGAATACTTTGGCCTCCAGCGTGATTTCCGCGACCCGGCGAACTTTTGCATCTCCAATGGGCGTGATTTTAAGGACGCCCTCGTTACGCAGTTTGTCCGCCATCGTGCTCGGAATCAGTTTCCATTGCCACACTTTGGTCGCCTTGTTGAATTTGCCTTCCTCCGTGTAGCTAAAATTCGAGCCCATCACTTTGGCAACCGGACCAGGGACGTCCATTTTCGGAGTTCCGGTGACTTTCCGCACGAGTTCCGCATCCGTATCGCGTTGATCCACGATGTTGAATGCGGGAAATCCAAGGCCCTCTTTGTAGAGCTTCAGATTGAAGTCCTTGTCGAAGAACACCTTCCAGAACTTTTCTTCGTTGCAGTTGATTTCGTGCGTAACCGTGAACTTGCCCATCGTCGGCTCCTCGTGAGCCCCGAATCTCGATGGGGCTCGACGCGCCGACCATAGCATCGACGAGATGTGATTCAAATCGGTGGCGAGCAATTGTCGGAACATATTTGTTCGTCCCATGCAGGTACGTCCACGTGGCGCACGTGGACATGCAAAATGCATTTTTGCCGCTCGGGACGTGACGATTCCCTCTTGCATCGCGAGCCTTAATCCTCGATCCTGCATCGAACACATCGTGATTCGTACGCTTCTCACTTCCGCCGCGGCGACGTTCGATTCGGCCATCGGCTCGGCCGTCTTGCTGCGTCGCCCGCGATTGCGCTCGGGCGATCCTGAAGCATTGGGGCACGACGAGCGGGTTGCGCGCCTGTCCGAGCTGCAAAGCATTTACGATCTCCCGGAACATTACGAAGAAAGATCATCGTTTTTCCCGCAGCCACGGGCTATGAGTCCGACCATGACGCCTGTGCGGACCATTTCGGGTCCGGGTCCAGGAAAAGTCGTCGATATCACGTGGCCTAGTCAATTCGACGTCGTATGCGAGGCTGTTCGCGAAAAATACCTCGCTCATCCTAAAAATCTGCGCGGAGCCGCGCGTCTTTTTTTGCATGAAAATCCCGCACGGCCCGTGGCGATCCTGGTGCACGGATACCTTTGCGGCCAATATCCGCTGGAAGAACGAATCTGGCCGGTGCAATGGCTTTTTGAAAGGGGCCTCGATGTCGCGCTTTTCGTTTTGCCTTTTCATGCCATTCGAACCGACGAACGATCGCCGAAATTTCCTGGCGGAGATCCACGCATTACGAATGAGGGATTTCGGCAAGCCATTTATGATTTGCGGACGCTTTCGGCGTACCTTCGTGAACGGGGCGCGGAATCGATTGGCATCATGGGGATGAGCCTTGGCGGATACACGACGAGTCTTTTGGCGACGCTCGAAGAATCGCTCGCTTTTGCCATTCCGATCATTCCGCTGGCTTCGATTGCCGACATTGCGAAAAATGCGGGACGCTTTACGGGTTCTCCCGAAGAACAAGCGCAGCAATTCGCGGGACTCGAAGCGGTGCATCGGGCGGTGAGTCCTTTGGCGCGACGTCCCCGAATGGATGGCGACCGCGTATTGATTTTGGCGGCGCAAGGCGACAAGATCACGCCGGTTGATCATGCGCAGCGTTTGGCCGAGCATTTTAATGCGCCGCTCGAGACGTTTCATGGGGGGCACATTTTGCAGTTTGGCCGGGCGGATGCATTTCGATCCGTGGGTCGGCTCTTGGGACGATTGGGATTGATGGCGGGACGTTCGTTTTGAAGCGAGCGCAGTAGCCCGGATCACGACTTTCAAGTTGAAACTCGCGCTTGGGGACAAACGTTGCGCGATGTGTCCTCGCCAAGAGGCGCCCTGGGCGATGGGGAACACGAAATTTCTGGTTACGTAGCGCCCGGCGCGGGGTGGAAGACGAATTTTGTTCGTACGTGGCGAGGGAAATCATTCGGGACACGAATATGGGTGGATAGTCGCGAAAAAACACGAATGGGATGGCATTTTTGCATTCGAGAAGCGTATTGCGCGCAAAGTGAGGCGGCGGGCGAGTGAAAATGGCGATGAAAATGGATTGGGTCGCGAGGTGGCGAGAAATTTCGCGAGCCTTGCGACGCTTTGCGCTCCGATAACGCGCAAATGTGCAAAATGTCGAGCCGGAGTGGGAATTAGGGCGTGGATTCGGTTGGATTGCCGGTGGGCTCGGGATTTTGCGGTTGCGCGGGCTCTTCGTCGGGCAGTCCGGCGCGTTTTCGAGCGGTTGGGCGGACACGCTGGGCCAAGTCGAGTCGCCCACCGAGGGCGAAAAAGGCCGCAGCGCCGTCGGCCGTTGGGCCATACACTTTTGCCCATGCGGCCATTGCTTCGTTTTTGGTGTTTTGCGTGAGTTGGGCTTCGCGTTTTTCGCGGTCGATGTTGGCAAGCGAATCGCGTAATGCCTCTGCGCTGCTTTTCACATCGTTGGCGGCAATCACGGGGTCGAGTTTCAGGCTTTGGTTCTTGGGTGTTTCGGTGAGAGGTCTGGAGCGGAGGAGGGATTCGACATTTCCGGCAAGGACGAGCAGCGCCGGGGCATCGTCGGGCATAACCGCGGGCAAACCGTAGGCTCCGGCAACGCCTGAGGGATAATTACGCAAGAGATTGGTGCGCAAGGTGCTGAGGAGTTCTTTCAAATCGAGAGCGCGTTCGTCGCGAATGCGTCGAAAACCGTCGTCATCGGACAATTCGATGGTATGGGCGCGATCCGCAGCGACAAGAGCATCGGTTGTGCGTCCGAGGTGGGCGCCAATGGCGGCGATGACCGCGGCAATGGTGAGATTTGCGGGAACGCCGTTGGGAACCAGGGTTTCCTCGACGATCGTAGCGACCTCGGGGCCATGAATGCGAATGGCGGCGAGCACGGT
>DAOMZH010000766.1:0-5555 GCA_035437985.1 Polyangium sp. (in: bacteria)
CGATTCCAGATGTCGCCATGCGCAACGCGTTGCCGTCGATCAGCGATGAGGTCACGGCAGAACGGACTTTGGAGACGATTTCGGTGCGTAATGCCAAACCTGCGCGCGTCTCAATGCCGGATATCATCATGGAGGATGATACCGTAACCAACGAGCGTCCCCTCACGAAAGCGGAAATGGAGCGTGTCGCCGCGATTGCCGCGCAATTGGGACGTCGTTCTTCCTCGCGAGACCCAGCGGTTCGCGAGGAGAAATCGGCGTTGACGCTCGACATTGACTTCAGCGAATTCGACTCGTTGTGACGGATTAAACGAGCACGAGACGATTTTGCGCTTTTCATCGCGTAGGTTTTTCGCTAACGTTCGTCCCCGATGAATGCTCGTTCAGCAATGTTGGGTCGTGTTGCTCTGGTCCTGGGGTTGTGTTTGTCGGCTGGGCAAAGCACGTATGCCGCGCCGCCTCCGGTCGTGGCGAAAGATCCGAATTGGTACAAGGCGGCGATCGATTTGCAGCGCGACGGATTGCAAGCGCTCGGTGGTGGACAAACCGATACAGCGATTAGCAAGTTCGAACAAGCGTTACGAATTAGCGAAGAAAACAAATCCGATGATTATGTGATGCTGACGCTGGGGCATTTGATCGAGGCTTACGGCAGGAAACGGGACACGGTCAAAGTTGAAGAACTGTATCTGCGTTATTATGATCTGGCCGAGAAAAACAAGGAGCACAGCAATGTGCACCTTCTCATTGTTCTCAATCAATTTGGTGATTTTTATCGGCAGTTAGGCCAATTCGATCGCGCGCGACCACTACTCGAGCGGGCTGTGGCCATGCAGGCGAACGCTTCTGGGCCGGGTGCACTCGGAGCGGTAGCCCCGCTCAATAATTTGGCGAGTCTTTGCGTGGCGCTCGGAGAATTGGATCGGGCGGCTGAATTGTTGGAAAAGGCCATAACGATTCAGGAGGGGGTGCTGGGCAAAGATCATTTGCAAATTGCGCCGACTTTATCGAATTTGGCCATTGTGGCGCACCATCGCGGAGATCTCGACCGGGCCGAAGAAATCGATCGCCGGGCGTGCAAAATGCTCGAGACGGCCCCGATGATCAGTCCGATGGCCTATCCGCAGTGCTTGTCCAATCTAGGTTTCGTCTTGCAATCCAAGGGAGAATTGACGCAAGCGAAGGAACTCGTGGAGAAGTCGATTGAAATTCAGCGCCGTGTGCTTGGCGCGTCACACCCGCGGATTTCTTTGACATTGACTGGGCTCGGGCAAATTCAGCAGGCAATGGGGGACCTCGAGGGGGCGACGAGAACGCTCGAAGCAGCAATCGAAGCCAATGACCGGGATCTCGACGCGGTCATGGTGGCGGGGTCCGAAGCGCAAAAGAAGGATTTTTTTGGACGTATTGCGCGACAAACCGAAGGCGTCGTGTCGCTGCATCTGCGTGCGGCCCCGACCAATCCCGCAGCACGAAGTTTGGCCCTCCAGACCATTCTTCGGCGAAAAGGCAGAGTGCTCGATGCAGTGGCGCAAAATGTAGCCGCAATGCGGCAACGCATGACTGGGGAGCAGGTGGATTTGCTTGATAAATTGTCGGCCGCGCGCACGGACCTTGCCCGGGCAGTGCTCGGAGGTGTGGGCGCGCCTCCGCCAGGGTCGCCACAGCAGAAACAACTCGAAGACGAAGCGCGGTTGCGTATTGACAAACTCGAACGAGAACTGGGCAAGCGGAGCGTCGAATTTCGACGATTGGGTGAGGAGGTCACCATTGAAAATGTGCAAGCCAGTTTGCCGAAAGACGCGGTATTAATCGAGTTCGTTCGTTATCACCCATTTAATCCAAAATGGAAAAAGCGCAGCGAAGCTTGGGAGGCCGCTCAATATGCAGCCTATGTGTTGACGGCTGCGGGAGAGCCCTTGGCTTTCGATTTGGGTTTGGCGGATAAGATCGATGAAGACATCAAGAGCTTCCGGGCCGCGAGTAGCGACGCCGCAAACCCCGATTTCGTGGGTTTGGCGAACAACCTCGACGCGAAACTCTTGCGACCCATTTTCGAGGCGTTGAAATCATCACCGTCGGCATCGTCGGGCAAGCCGCGCACGATTTATTTGTCGCCCGATGGTGGGCTCAATGTCGTGCCTTTTGCGGTGCTGATGGATGAACATGGGAAACACCGCCTTGAATCATTGGCTTTTGATTACCTTACTTCCGGACGGGATCTGTTGCATTTCAATGACGAAGCCCCACCATCGCGGCAGCGTCCGTTTGTCTTGGCGAATGCCGATTTTGGACCGCGACAACCCAAGGGCACATTGCAAACATCATTTGCTGCGTATTTCCCGCCTCTTCCGGGAACGGTCGAAGAGGGAAAAGTCGTGTCCGCGCTGCTCCCTGGTTCGACGCTCGTGACCGAATCCAAGGCGATCGAACAAACGGTCAAAGCGTTGCATGGACCGGAAGCGCTGCATTTGGCGACGCATGGGTTTTTCCGAGGCGAACCACCTTCGGCAGAAGGCAATACGCGGGCTCTCGAACTCGAAGTTGGGAATGTGGCCAATACGGGAAGTGGTCCCAAGACATTGCAGGTGCCGATGGAAAATCCGTTATTGCGGTCCGGTTTGGCGCTCGCGGGGGCCAATGTGCGTACGGGACAAGAAGACGGGATTCTCACGGCCCTCGAAGTATCCGGAATGGACCTTTGGGGGACGAAACTCGCAGTGCTGAGCGCGTGCGAAACGGGGCTTGGAGATGTTTCGGTCGGCGAAGGTGTGTATGGTTTGCGGCGATCTTTGGCGATTGCCGGAGCTCAAACCATTCTGATGAGTTTATGGGAAGTGGACGACGAGGCGACACGGGACTTGATGATTGCGTATTATCAGCGAATGGCCGCTGGCGAGGGGCGGGTGAGTGCCTTGCGAACAGCGCAATTGAGTCTTTTGCATCAAGAGGGACGCGCGCATCCATTTTATTGGGGAGCGTTTTTGGCGTCGGGAGATCCGCGGCCGGTCGAGTTTGCCCTGGCGAAACCACAAGAAATAGCCAAAGCACCAGTGACGGCTCGAGGTTGTGCATGCGACGTCGTTGGTCAAAGTGGAACCAATTCAACGGGGCTGTGGTTGTGGTGGACAATCCTCGCGGCGTGCACGTATGCTCGTCCCCGACGTCGAGTCGCCGAAACGGCAAAGAGTGAACATTCAGGCACGACGTAATGCAGCAATTCGTTGTATGTGATCGCTGCGGAGCAAGAATTGGCTTTGGGCAGCGGGAGATATCGTGTATTGTCGCTTTCGGCCGTGCCGAGTTACTTGTAAATCTGGAGGTGCAACAGTGCGTACTATCTATTTTCCGATCCTCATTGCTGTCGTAGGCGGGGCGATTGCTGGGGCTTGTACCAATGACACGAACACAAACGCGGCCCAAGGAGGGACCGCGGCGGGAGGTCCTGGAGGCGGCGGGGGAACAGGGGGCAAAGGCGGCGGGCAACAAGCCGTGTGCATCGACGGATTGAAATCGATTACGCTGAGCCCTGCGGATAGCTCGGTGAAATTGGACGGCAATACAGCGATGCCAATTTCGTTTACGGCCACCGGAACTTTTGCGGACGGTCATTCCGCACCGATCGATGGGACGAAACTCGATTGGACTGTGATGCGCCAAGACGACACGTCACCGGGCATGATTTCGGCAGGGGTGTTGAGCCCGTTTCCGGGGGCCGGTGGGGTCGTCACGGTGAAAGCAACGGATTCCTGCGTTTCTGCATCGACGACAGTGACATTTTCGCTCGAAGTCGTGGTCGGAATGCCGACGGATCCTGGGCCGTGGAATACGACGCCAGTCAATGATGCAAAATCGCCGCTCATTGTGTACCCGAGCGACCAGACGCGATTTCCGCGAAACATTTATCGCACGCTGTTTCAATGGCGTACACAAGGGTTTACTGAATTTCGTCTCAAATTCACGGGGCCGCATTCGACGGTTACGGTGTACACGGACGGGACGCATGGTTTGTGTGCCGGAAAAAACCCCGCGGCCGGGTGCTGGGAAGTCGACGAAATTGATTGGAACTACATTGCCGGATCGAATGCCGGTGAAACGGCGCAATGGACGGTTGCGGCGCTCGACAAAACCAAAACTCCGCCGGTCGTGCACGAGTCGGCGCCGATTACCATTGGTTTTTCCAAGCAAGACGTGAAGGGAGCGATCTTTTATTGGTCGACGACATCGGCTGGGGTTCGTCGCGGAAAGATTTCGCGCCAAAATCCCGAGGATTATATCGTTGCCAAACCGCCGACGACGTATCCAGATGGCGATGCTGTCAAATGCGTTGCGTGCCACGTCGTCTCGCGCGATGGCAAATACATGGCGGCTCCAGTGAGTGCCAGCAGTGGGCAAAGCGTGTGGGTGCTCGGGGTGACGGCAAATGCGCCGCCCGATCCGCTCGTGAAGAAAATCGATAATTCCGGAGGGCATGCGTTCGCGACGATTTCACCCGACGACAAATACGTCATTGTCTCGATCAAAGGGAAAATGTGGGTCGTGAATCGCGAAACAGGGGCATTTGTCAAAGATATCGACACCGGGGCGCTGGGAGGCACGCATCCGGATTGGTCGCCATTGGGAGACAAGGTCGTATTTGCTACAGGATCTGGAGATGGTCCGTCGGGTTCGTCTCTAGCGATTTTGCCAGTATCGGGCGACGCGATGTTCGCTGCACCGACCGTACTTTTGCCACCTCCGTCGGGTTTGTCCAACCTATTCCCCAGCTTCTCGCCGCAAGCCGATTGGATTGCCTACGCGAAAGGCAAAGGCGGACACGGTGACAATACGGCGCAGCTCATGCTCATCAGTCAAGCCGGGGGACAACCCATTGAACTCATCAATGCCAATCGCATGACGTCCAATGCCGTCACTGATGGTCAATACCAAAATAGCCAACCTACTTGGGCACCACCGGGCGATTACAACTGGGTCGCGTTTAATACGAAACGCGAATACGGCGTCGTATTGCCGGAAGGAACCCAACAAATTTGGGTCGCAGCAATCGACCTGAATCAGGCGAAATCTGGAGCCGATCCCAGCTTCCCAGCATTTCGCGTTCCTTTCCAGGGCCTCGCAGAAAACAATCATCGCGCGTATTGGACGCTCGATATCAACGATTCCGGTACGGGCGGCGGCGGAGGTGCGGGAGGCGGTAGCACGAGTGGCGGAGGCGGAATGGGCGGAGCTCCGCAATGCGGCAGTATTGCCGGGCTTGGTGACCCCTGCGACCCAGTGTTTGATTGTTGCGAGACTGGCACAATCTGCGACACGAATGACAGTGGAGTGACCTATGTTTGCGTAACTCCTCCGTGATTTGCTGTTCCTCAAGTTACTTCCGTCCAGAATAGCTGCAAAAATATGTACGTGGTCACGCTTGTGACCAATCGTGAACGTGCTGGCACACGCATTGCAAAGTTTTGCCTCATTCCAACGACGAAAAGTCCAACAGGAGGCGATTATGCTTAGATTGCGTGAAACTCACCAATTCATGGCTGGATCCACATTGTGCGGAA
>DAOMZH010000767.1:0-5551 GCA_035437985.1 Polyangium sp. (in: bacteria)
CATGCAGCGCGGTTGCTTGATCGATCGCCAAACGAGAACGCCATGCACCGATGGCCAAGGCCATGGCCAACATGCCGAGGGCCCAAAACGAAAGGCGCTGCCGCAGGAGAAAAAGGGCCACGATCGCTCCGATTGCGGCCGGAATCGGCGCTCGAGCCAACGCTGAACCAGCGGTGAGCGCGAGAGCCGTGAGCAGAACTTTGTCGGTCATGCCGTCTGGTCATGGCAAACCTCGTGCCAAGACAAACAGTACTTGTTTTGTAGGGTTTTGGCGCAAGCCGCCCCTGGCGGCCGCCATGGCGGAGGGTGGCGGCCGCCAGGTCACCGCCAGCGAGCAACTTCTCGTCTGTAAGGTGCGGGCGAGACGCGCGTTCGGAACGCGCCAGGAGGGGCATCTTCAACATGCGATCTACAAGACTTTTTGCGTATCAATCTTCGCTTGCTGGTGTCGGATTCGCGCTGCTCATGTCGCTCACGACGCGTGCGTCCGCCCAAACCGAACCAGCGACCCAACCCCCGGTCGCACCGGGCCCTGCAGCGACGACGACTGACCCTCCACCAACGACAAACCCGACACCTGCAGCGACGGCGCAGACTGCTCCGACAAACCCGCCGACGACATCGTGTTCACCCGAAGCGATCGTTGCGCTGCATAAAGACGCGCCGCGATTTCTCGTCGAGGTTCATGCGCGACAAGGTTCAGCCCCGACAACCGGGGTCGTCATCGAGGGCAACCGAGTGCTCGTTCCGTACATCGGTACGCTCCACGGACGATGGCCCATCACAGTGTTTTTCGACAACGGAAAAGAGTCCACGGCTACGGTGCAGCGCGTTCTGAAAGACCGAAATCTCGCCGTGCTCACGCTGGAATCACCGCCTGCCGACCTCGCCCCGCGTAAGTTTGTCCAGGCCACTCCGCAAGTCGGAGCCCCCGTGATCAGCGTGGGCACGGCGTTGCGCGACGGAAATCGTGTGGCGTGGGAGATGCGGGCGGCAACTGTGAGCAATGCCGTCGGTTCGTGGCTCGCCGCGACCCCAGCATCGAATCGAGCAGCTCCACTGCTCAGTTGCTCGGGAGAAATCGTAGGTATCGAGCTTCCACCCGAGGGTGATTTCGCGCCCAATCCAGGTGCGTTGAGCGCGGCAGCGATCTCGTCGGGACTTGCGGGCCCGAAGAGAGACACTGCGACCGGCTCCATCGGCTTTGGTTTGCTCGAGCCTGCTCTGGTCGTGGCGTTGCGTCCTGCCGAGTTTGGCGCGGGTTTCAAAGTGGGGCTCGTCGACATGAGTTATGCGCCGCGAATTACCTTGCGTTTGAACGTCGGTGCCCAATGGCTGACGATTCCCGAACGGAGCGAGTACGCAAACGCAACGGATGTATTTCGATGGCGTCTCCAATTCGAAGCGATCGCGGGTTTCAACCATCGCTTCTCGTTGGGTTCACCGGCGGAGGGTTTTGTGGACATCGACCTGCGTCCTTACATCGGCGTCGCGAGTCGCACTGATTTCACAGATTTGAGACGGCTGGGTGCGGACTCGAAAATCTCGCCGACGCGTTTGTCCGAAGAACACGCGGATCCTCTCGTCGGCTTGGCCCTCGAACTCTTGAAGATTCGGGTTTCCTACCAATTCCAGCTCGATTTGAAGGCCCCGAAGCAATCGATTCACACGCTCGGGTTGGGCACGCATTTTTAGGACGCGAACGCCGCACTACATCGTCGCGATCCAAAGCACGTTTTTCCAAGCAAGGTACGGTCCGAACAAACCTTTCCGCGGCACGCACAAGCGCGTGCGTGTGAAGATGCGTCTTCGTACAATCGGCGCCTCGTCCTGACTCGTTTCTCGCACTTCGCGGGTTCGTCTTGGAAGGATCGTCGGAGGTTTGTCGATGTCGCGCCTTGCCTTTCGCTCTTGCTTGTTTGTCATTTCGAGCTTGATGTCGGTCGCTGCCCTCGGATGCGGCGCCGAACCTACGACCGGAGATGAATTCGGAGACGAACTTGGCGTTGCCGAGCAACCGATTTCCGGGGGGTATACCGACGACAAGGACAAGAACGTCGTCGGCATCTTCGCCAACAACCTTGGTGGCATTTGCACCGGATCGCTGCTCACGCCGAACCTGGTGCTCACGGCGCGCCATTGCGTATCGGCCATCAACAACACGCAAGGCACCGTCTCGTGCGGGGTGACGAAGTTCAACGCGCCCGCGGGGGCAGACCAGTATTTCGTCACGTTCGAGACGACGATGCCCATGACGCAAACGGGGTACGTCGAAGTCCAAGAGGTGCTCACAGCGCCTTCCGACGACAGTTTTTGCGGCAACGATCAAGCGATCCTGATCCTGAAAAACAACGTCGATCCCAACATTGCCAAGCCGCTCGTTCCGCGGGTCGACGAGAAGCTGATGGCCGGCGAGAAATATTCGGCGGTGGGATACGGCGCCACGGATGACATGGGATCAGGGGCAGGTTTGCGGCGAAGGCGCGATGGTTTGGAGATCGTTTGTGTGGCCGAAGATTGCTCTCCCGAGTTCGTCAAGACCACGGAATGGCAAGGAAACGCTGGGGTTTGTCAAGGCGACTCGGGTGGTCCGGCCATCGATGACCAGGGGCGCGTCATCGGCGTGACCTCGCGCGGAAACTTTGGTTGTTCGAATCCGGTCTACGGCTACATCGAACCTTGGGCTCAATGGATCAAGGACACGGCCACGCACGCGGCTGAACTGGGTCAATACGAAGTGCCGACGTGGGTCAACGGATGGCCTACGGATCCCGACTATTCGTGGCCCATTGGAGATAGTTGCGACACCAACGATCCTTCGACATGTGCATCGGGTCGCTGCATCTACGACGGCTACGACAAGTACTGCACGCGGCTTTGCAACGACGCTGCGCCTTGCCCAGATGGTTGGCATTGCGATGCAGACAGCGCAGGTCAAAGCATCTGCATTCAAGACCCACCACCCAAGACTCCAGCGAACGACACCTCGTGCGCCGTTGCGGTTGGTCCTTCCAATCCTTGCTCTTGGCCGACCGCAGCTCTCGCGCTTGGTATCGTGGCGCTTGGTTTCCGTCGCCGTCGCCGGTAGATCGAACGATCTGCGCTTCGTATGATCATCACCCGTCGCCAAAGCTTGCTCGCGTTGCTCGCCGCTGGTTCGTCGGCTTGTTCGCGCGCGCCAGCCCAGGGCAAAACCTTGCGGGTCGTGTCGATCTCGCCAAACACGACCGAAACGATGTTCGCCATTGGCGCGGGTGATCTGCTCGTCGGACGTTCGCGTTATTGCGACTTCCCCTCAGAAGCTCAAAAGCTGCCCACGGTGGGTGGTTATTCCGATCCCAACATCGAAGCGATCGTGGCGCTCACGCCGTCGCTGGTCATCGGAGCGCGAGGTCCGGCCGGACCAACCCTGATGGACACCTTGCATGCGCACGGGATCGATACGTTTTTCCCAGAAACGGAATCGCTCGCCGCGATCAAGTCGATGATCACCGATCTTGGTCAACGCGTGGGTCGGGTCGATGGGGCGAACAAAGTCAAAGCCGAGATCGAGTCCAAGCAAAATGCTTTGCACACCAAGCTTTTGGGCAAACCGCGAGTTCGGGTGCTTTTTGCCTTCGACATTGCTCCGCTGATCGCCGCCGGTCCGGGAAGTTTTGCTGACGAAGTATTACGCGAGGCCGGTGGAGACAATGTGGTCAAGCAAGGCGGTGCCTATCCGACGATTGGCCTCGAGCATCTGCTCACGCTCGACCCTGATGTGCTTCTCGACGGAGCGACGGACATGCAAGCGGTGAAATCGATGCGCGAGCGGGTGAGTGATGCTCCGGGTTGGAAGGAACTACGGGCGGTGAAAGAAGGACGAATTCGACCTTTGGGATCCGATGCTTTGCGACCAGGCCCGCGGATTGGTGATGGCTTGTGGGCCGTGGCGCGGGCCATTCACGGCGACGATTTCAAACCATGACGCGCAGGGTGGCTCGTGTGCGTGCGGATGCGTTGCTCGTGACGCGAGGCTTGGCGGAGACGCGAGCCAAAGCGCAAGCGCTGATCATGGCGGGCGAAGTGACGAGTGGCCCTGTACGGATTGACAAACCAGGCGCTCTCGTCGCGCCAGATGCGCCGCTCGAACTGGCGGCAAGGCCCAAGTTTGTCTCTCGCGGTGGCGACAAACTCGATGGGGCACTCGCCCATTTTTTGCCAGCAGGTCTCGATGTCGAGGGAAAGCGATGTCTCGACGTGGGAGCATCAACGGGCGGATTTACGGATTGTTTGCTGCAACGAGGAGCCGCACATGTGGTTGCGGTCGACGTTGGTCATGGACAGCTCGCGGACAAACTTCGGACGGATTCGCGGGTGATCGTTCGAGAACGGACGAATGCGCGGGACCTCGCCCGGGCAGACTTTCCGGAGGGGCTGGATCTCGTGGTCGTGGATGCCTCGTTCATTGGTATTGGAAAGCTGATTGGTCCGATTGCGGCAGTTCTGGATTTGGGCAAAGACCTGGTCGTGTTGGTCAAGCCGCAATTCGAGGCGGGACGTGAGGCAGCGTCGCGGGGACGAGGGGTAATTCGGGACGTGAACACGCGAAATGAAGCGATCGATGCAGCGCGGCAAGCGATGATTGGGGCGGGCTTCGAGGTCGTTGGCGAAGTGGATAGCGCGGTTGCGGGGCCGAAGGGCAACGTGGAGCGGTTCGTCTGGGCGCGCAGGGTACGTGGAGGTACGTCACCCGATGCGCAGAATGCTGACGTTTCCTCGTGATGATGGTACTCATCCCCGTCGCGGCTTTGCGCGGTCGCGACTAGGACGACGAGGAGTAGTGATGGTCGGACGACCGGGTTGGGAACGAAGGCAGATCTTGGCGCTCGCGATGGTCGGAGCGACGGCGTTCTGGGCCGTTGGTTGCGACCCCAAGAAAAATCCTGATCCGACACCTGATCCTGCCGGTGGTTCAGTGACGCCCGCTGGGCCGCAAGAGCCTTGGAAAGTCGGCGCTTTCTTGAGTTTGACCGGTGCAGAAACCCAGTTTGGCACCGAGACCAAAGAGGGCATCGAGCTCGCCGTCGACGAAGTGAACCAAAACGGCGGCGCCAAAGGGCGACAGATCAAGGTCATCTACGAAGACGACAAGTCCACGCCGCAAGATACGAACAACAAAGTTTTGCAGCTCATCACGCGCGACAAAGTCGTGGCGCTGCTCGGTGAAGTGACGTCGTCACGTTCGATGGTTGGTGGACTCATCGCCAACAAGCACAAGATCCCGATGGTTTCTCCTTCGGCAACAGCCCCGGAAGTGACGCAAATCGGGCCGTTCATCTTCCGCGTGTGCTTCACGGACGACATGCAAGGACAGATGGGAGCCGAGTTTGTCGTCAAGACCTTGAACAAGAAGAAGATCGCGATCCTGTTTGCCTCCGACGACGTGTATTCGTCGGGTTTGGCGCAGCAGTTCCGCGACGCCGCGAAGAAGCTGGGTGGGGACATCGCGATCGAAAAAAGCTTCCTCAAGACCGAGACGAACTTCACGACGTACATCAACGAGATCCGC
>DAOMZH010000768.1:0-2886 GCA_035437985.1 Polyangium sp. (in: bacteria)
AGGACGAAGCGCTTCCGGAAGCATGTTGCGCGCTTCATCCTGAATGGCTGACCAGATGGTTCGGTTGGCCTGGTTCGGGTCTTCGGAAAACGCTCGTGCCGTTTCGCACGTCATCCACAACGCCGCGTACCGACCTTCCGCAGTCAAGCGTTTGGCAAGCGCTCTCATCGATGTGGTCTTACCGGTTTGTCGCGGGGCATGCACGACGAAGTAGGCTTTCTTGTCGATGAGGTCGAAGCACTCGCCCAGCCGCCTTTCGGGCGGAAGCATATAGTGATCACCCTCGATGCACGAGCCCGAAGTGTTGAAGTAGCGCATGGCGGAGCGAGATGTACACCGAACGGAGCGAGATGGCTAGGACTGGACGACACTGCCGAGGGCTGAGATTTGTAATGGGTGCTGGAACTTCGCCGAACCTTCGGACAAGCGATAACACTTGCCCGTAGCTGCCGTTCTCGTGTAGCGTTTAGCACACCATGTCCGATAAGGCCCTCCTCGCCCCGCGCGTGTCCCTGTTCGAGCAGCCGATTCACGTTTCCATCAATTGGAAAACCCTGCTCCAGTCGCTCGGTAAATCCTTTGCCAAAGCGCTGTACAGCAAATATGTTTCGGGGGATTCCGCCAAGGTGGACCAAGCCGTCACGGATGCTTTGGGCGCGTTTGGGTTGCAGGCCAAATCGACGCCCGGCGAATTAGCGTGGAGCCTGTGCAGCCGAGCGCTCGGGGTGGCCATCGTGGAGCTGCTACGGAGTATCAGCATTGCGGTGAAGCCCGAAGACGATCCGGACACGGCTTTCACCGATGCGTTCATCCAGAAAATGGACTGGACCATGATTCAGCTCGATACGACGTTTTTCGAGCAGCCCCAAGACCTGCCGTTTTTGCGGATCGTGCAAGAGTTTCTCAAAGAATGGCTCGTGGGTCGGGGCATCCGTCCCGTGGAAGCGGGCAACGTGGCGGCGCGATTGCCGAGTTTTTTCGTATCGGCGTTGCACGACGAATGGCGCAGCAAACCGAGCGATTACAAGCCGCTCGAACAACACATTCAGACGCCGTTCACCAAGGCGAACGATCGCGAACGGGCGTGGTTGCGTTATGCGGCCGCACTCCAAAAAGCCTGCAAAGCCTCGATGTTTGGCGAATCCTTTGGCCTCGCCGATGTATTCGTCCCCCTGCGCGCGTATCATGAAGAACGCCTCGGTGATCCGCGCGAAGAGCGTTCGTCGGGGATTAGAACGCGCATTCGGCGCACGGTGGTGCAGGTCGACGAAAAGCTCGAAGCTTGGGTGCAGACCGCAAACAAGGACGATGCCTTGCGGGTGCTTTCGGGAGGGCCCGGATCGGGCAAATCGTCTTGCGCCAAAATGTTCGCCGCGCGATTGGCGGCACGGGGCCAGCACGTGCTGCTGATTCCGCTGCATTTGGTCAGTCCTGATGACGGCGTTCCAGACATGGTGCGTCGATTCGTCGACGATGGGGATCACCTGCCTTTCGACCCGCTGGATACGCAAGGTGAAGGCGATCCCTTGTTGCTCATGTTCGATGGTTTGGATGAATTGTCGATGCAAGGCAAGAGTGGTGCGGATGCGGCGAAAGCCTTCGTGGAAGAAGTTCGGCGCTTTTTGGATCGGTACAATCATGCCCGATTGCGCGTCATGGTATTGCTAGGCGGGCGGGAAATCGTCGTGCAACACGCGCGGCAAATTCTCCGCGACCCAAAACAAATTCTGACGCTGATGCCTTATTTGTTGTCATCCGAAGCCCGCAAGGTGGAAGAGCAGCAAGGCATTGAATACGCAGCGTCTTCGGAGGACCTCGACGACGATCAACGGGTGCCGTGGTGGGATCGATACATGGCCGTGAAAGGGCACAATCCGCCCGTCATGCCCGAAGAATTGCAGCGTCCCGAGCTCGTGGAGATCACGGCGCAACCGTTGCTGAATTATCTGGTCGCTTTGAGCCGCCAACGAGAAACGATCGATTTCACGCAGAATGCTTTGCGCAATCGGATCTACGGGGATTTGCTCCAAGGCGTTTACGATCGCGCGCATCGGGAGAAAAAACCGCACACGCCAGACCTGGAATTCGACGAATTCGTCGAGCTGTTGGAAGAAATTGGTTTGGCGGTGTGGCAGGGTAATGGGCGAACGGCGACGGTGAAGGAGATTCGCGGGATTTGTGGCGAGCGGCTCGACACGTTGCTGGGCCGATACAAGGATGGCGAAGCGCGGGTGATGGGGCTGCTGACGGCGTTTTACTTTCGCAAACACCATGACCGGCGCGACGACGAGGCGACGTTCGAATTCACGCACAAGAGTTTTGGCGAATATCTGACGGCGCGACGGATCGTGCGCGAAGTGCGGGACATACATGAGGCTCGCGAACGCGCCACGAAACGGCGACCGTGGAATGAAAAAGATGCGTTGCGTGATTGGGCGAAGGTCTGCGGGCCAACGGCCATGGATGAGCATCTGCTTCCGTACGTGGTGGATGAAGTGGCGCTGGAGGACAGCAAGTTGGTCGCGCAATGGCAAACGCTGTTGCAGGACCTGATTGGGTACATGCTGCGCCACGGAATGCCGATGGAGGAGATGAAACTCGCGACATACCAAATGATGATGGTTCAATCCCGTAATGCCGAGAAAGCGTTGTTGGCGTGTCTTTATGCGTGCTCGGAACGAACGGAGACCGTCAGCCACATCGATTGGCCGGACATGGAAAGCGCTTGGTCGTGGTTGCACCGATTGCATGGACAAGCGGTGGGAGAGGGGCGCACGTTGGCGCTGAATTGTTTGGGGAGATTGGATTTGTCAGGGTGTTGGTTGGATGCGGTCGACTTGCAGTGGGCAAACCTGCGGAGTGCGAATCTGAAAAACGCAATGCTTG
>DAOMZH010000768.1:2986-5551 GCA_035437985.1 Polyangium sp. (in: bacteria)
GTCGACTTGCAGTGGGCAAACCTGCGGAGTGCGAATCTGAAAAACGCAATGCTTGGAGATGCAAGTCTGTTTCGGGTAAACCTGCGCGGCGCGAACCTGCAAGGCGCGAACCTGTTCGGCGCGAACCTGCAAGGCGCGAACCTGTTCGGCGCGAACCTGCAAGACGCGAACCTGCAAGACGCGAACCTGCAAGGCGCGAACCTGCAAGACGCGTACCTGCAAGACGCGTACCTGCAAGACGCGTACCTGCGCGGCGCGCACTTGGACGGCGCCTATAACCTCAACACGGCCGACCTGGCGGGTGCCTTGATGGATCCTCCCGGCAAACCTTGAACCAGTCAGGCAAGCAGCTCGATTCCAAAAGTGCCTGGCACCTTGGGGGACGTGGCAAGGATTACGCTTTACCAAAGTGGTTGGCACCTTGGTTCGGCGTGAAAGGGATTACTTTTAGCCAAAAGTGCCTGGCACCTTTGAGAACGTGTCAGGGATTACACTTTACCAAAGTGGTTGGCACCTTCGAGGTCACGATGCAAAACCACGCATATTCCAAATTCACTTCGGCGTCGCTGGCACCACAACCTCGTTGATCACCTTGAATCCAGCGCCCGCTGGATAGGCATACGATGTGCGCAGCGTCTGTTGCGTCACTCCCCAACCCCAGACCGTCACGCCAAACGGCGCCGTACTCGTCATCTCTTGCCGACCATTCGTGCACGTCTCGACGTTCATGAAATTACCCGTCACCAAATCCACCCGCGTCCATTCCGTGTCGTTGTCCAATGCCGCCCAATCCGTCAATTCACCACGACACGCCAGGTTCACCGGGGCAAACTCCTTCGTAATCTTCGAACGCAGTCGAATCACCACAAGACTCGTCTCGGGGTACATCGGAGACGTCAAGAACACGTACTTTTGCAAATACTGCTGCGTCGGCACCACGTTGGTCCATTCCGGATCACCTATATTCCCAAACGGAGCACCTCCCGTCATGTATGCGCCGAGGTAGAATGGGTGATTCGCATCTTGCGACTGCACAATGTACGGGCCGGGATCCTCGAATTCGATGACCTCACCAAGCTTCAGGCTCGTCGGTGCTCCTAGCGGCTTGGCTGGAACCCAGGTCAACATCGTATCATCGGTATGCCCTATCAAACGCCAGCGCGCCGGTTCCTCGGCAGTCATGTCGCGGCTCTTGTGACGAACCGCAACATACTCACTCCCCAAGGCATTCACCGGAGGCAACTGCTGCTGCGCCGGATCGCAATCGGCTTGCGTCGCCGGAACACGCATACACGTCGACGCCCCAAATACCGCAATGGGTTTGTCCGCTTCAATCGGGCTTCCCGTTAGCTCCGCGGGTTGGGTGATCTGCAAAAACTCGCCGGCATTGAGGGTATGGGTCGCGATTGTGTTCGTCTGTGCTGGCATGACATTGGGTCCACCAATGATGTCCACCCCGGGCACGAGCCGAACCTTCGTTCCCTCGTCTTTCGCCAAGATGACCAAGGAGGGATAACCGCGAAAGGGATTGTTTGGATCCGTTTCCGGCACCTGCTCGTAGGCATTGACCGCAACGTAGTTGGTGCCCCAAGCACTCGTCGGCAAGAGCAGCGTGGCCGAAGCGCCTCCCCAGGCTGTCGTAAATGGCGCCATCTGGTGCGCCGTAACTGGATAATCCGTCGTGATATGAAACGCTTTGCCAATCCCAGTTCCGGAAACACCCGTATCGAGGTTCACGGCCACGGGTTTGGCGCAGTCGATCGCATCCGGGACTGGCGATTGAGAGAGGAACAAGATCGCGCTTTCCTTCGGGGGCAAACCAAGGGCCGGATCATAAGGCACATAATTGACGACACCTCCCGCGCCGATTGACGGAATGAATGCAAACGTTGCCGGATCGAGCGCCGCACCGTCGTACGTAACGTTGATGTGCACATTTTTGGCCCAAGAATTGGTCACGAAGGCGACAAAGCACACATCGGTAGCCGCTGGTCGCAACGCTGTTTTCACTGCCCAAAAATCACATGCCGCCGACCCTCTGTCCGCCTCCGCGGCGGCGCACGGATTGTCGAGGCAAGCCCCATTCAAACACGCCTGGTCGGCGGTACACGTCCATAATACTTCGTCCGTGCAGCTGTTGACCACCGCAGTCAGATCGCTCGAGCACACGGGCTGACACGACCAGCCACAATCGTCGAAGTCAACGATATCGCCACCAAAGCCCGCGCCTCCCGCGCCTCCCGTACCGCCATTGCCCGATGAACCTGTCGGCGCAGCAGGGACGTCTTTGCATGCAGCATGCGTCATCCCCATCAATGCGATCCCAAGCCCAATCGGAATGCTCTTCGCCCAATGCATTCTGCTCATGTCGACCTCCACAGCTTGCATGATAAGACCGTGCCTGCCAGTCTGCTGTGTGAAACGGCGCGGCACGAATCACGCTTTTCGTCAGCGTATTGACGGCGCGTATCGCATTCCGTTTCGTATCGTCTTAGAGCGTGTTAATCAGCCTGCTGCGCAAATCGGTGCGTCGGTCGGCCTTACTCAGCGTACTAAAGTACGCTT
>DAOMZH010000769.1:0-5542 GCA_035437985.1 Polyangium sp. (in: bacteria)
AACCCCTCCCGTTAGGTCCAGGCAAACACCACATCGAAGTACGTGCGGAGGGGTACGAGAGCGCCGAGGAAGTGGTGACGGTGACGAGCGCGGATCGAGACAAGGTGGTGCGGTTTGCACTGGTGCCGAACATGGGATGGGTCGTCGTGAAGACGGGCGATCCGGAGATGGCGATCGCGATTGATCAGCAGCCCATGGCGCTCGGTGAATGGGCGGGATTGGTCGATCCGGGAACGCATCTCGTACAAATGTACAAACCGGGTGGTGCGGAATATGCGTTTCAAGTTTTGGTCGTGGCGGGCAAGGCGCAGGAGGTCCGTCCGGACGTAGGTGGTGTTCCGATTGCGGTGCCGAAAGCGACCAAGGTCCAGACGAAGAAAAAGCCGACCGCACCAGCGAAAATCGCGAAACCTCCGGCGCCTCCGCAACGTGGGCTTTATGCTCAAGCGACGGCGGGGACATTCTTGATGTTGGGGGAGGATGGAGGGGGCGGGATTGTTGGGGCCCGATTTGGATATCGGCCGAGCACGCGGGTGGGATTGGAATTCATGTTCGATTATTCGAACAACAAGATTGGCACGAAGAACCCATCGGACAACAATACGCTCGTTTTGAATATCAGTCGGTTTGCCGGGGGTATTCGGTTGATGAGTCCAGGACGCACGACCCGATTCGTGGCGACGATCGACTTGGGATTGGCTTATCAATGGTTGGGTTCGAGCACGAGCCCTGGGGCAACGCCGTTTGGCAATTTGGACTTGGGATTCGAATATGATTGGGGCGGAGTCATTTTGGGGCTCGCCGCGCAGCAGAGTGTGTACCTGGCAGGCGACGATCCGAACGAACCTGAGCTCAATGATCCGCGCGTGACGTTGGGGCTCGGCGTTCGTATTGGATATGCGGGCTGGTAAAATCGTTTCGAATGTAAAACAGTTTTACGAGGTCGCTCGTTGCTTGCCTCGATTACCTGCGTGACGATCGTACAGAGTCTCGATGGCCAGCCATTGCATTTTTCTCCCGCTGGTGCTCTCGTAGGCAGGTGCAAGCAATACCTTCCACGTTGCCCAATGACGAATCATCCGAACCCGCTCGAGTCTTAGGACTTTTCGACACTTCGAGCGTCGTCGTTGGAGCCATGGTGGGCGTGGGGATTTTTTTTACGCCTTCCCGCATGGCCCAGCTCGTCCAAAGCGGACCATTGCTGCTCCTCGCCTGGTTCGTCGCCGGCACAATCGCCCTTTGCGGAGCTCTCACCTTTGCCGAATTAGGAACGAGGTACCACGCGAGCGGCGCGCAATACGATATTTTGCGAAGCGCTTATGGGCCATTACCAGGTTTTCTTTTCGTATTTTGCAATGCCACCGCAATTCAAGCCGGGGCGATTGGAATCATCGCGCTCATTTGCACGCAAAACCTGACAGTCGCCTTGGGACTACCCTCCTTGACGCCTTTGTGGACGACGGCTTTGTCGATCACCCTGATTGCGGGGCTCGGGCTCGCGAATATTTTGGGCGTGCGGTGGGGAGCCCGCATTCAGAACATCACGGTCCTCAGCAAATTGGTCACGATTTTGGTCATCGTGATTCTGGGACTGGTTGCCCCAACCGGCCCTGCGCCAACCGTTGCGCCAGATTCATCCAATCGATTGCCGGGTTTTCTTGCGGCGCTCGTGCCGGCACTTTTTGCATTTGGAGGTTGGCACCAAGCGTTATGGATTTCTGGAGAGGTTTCAAATCCAAAACGAACACTTCCTCGGGCAATCGTTGGCGGCGTGAGCCTCGTGGTCGCGGCGTATGTTCTAATCAATTTCGCTTATCTGCAACTTTTGGGAAATGCGGCGACCGTTGCATCCAGTAAAACCCTCGCTGCAGATGCCGTCGCGCGAGCTTGGCCGGCGCTAGGCGGGCGCGTCATTGCGGGTGCCGTGGGTATTTCGGCGTTCGGCGTATTAAATGCGCAACTGCTCAGTGGTCCCAGGCTTGTTTTTGGCATGGCCCGTGACGGGCGTTTTTTTTCGCCGTTTTCACGATTGAGCTCCAAATTCGGCACGCCTTGGGCATCCATCGTGCTGATTGGGGCAATGGCGACTCTGCTATTGCTCGTGGCCGGTGGGGAAGGCATTGATCGACTGCTCACGGGAACCGTATTTGTGGATAGCGTTTTTTTCGCGATGACGGGCGCGGCGTTGTTTCGGCTGCGAAAACAAGAAAAAGAGGCATCCTTTCGAGTACCTGGATATCCGGTCATCCCGGCCTTATTTGTCCTCGGCGAGCTTGGCGTGCTCATTGGCGCGCATCTCGATCCTGCGGTATTGCCGGCGACGTTGATTGGCGCGGGGTGGATCATTGCAGGATTGGTGGCTTATTGGGTTTGGTTTCGAAAAGCGCGGGGGTGACGAGGCTGCAGCTTACCGGCCTTTTTTCGGTTTGGCCTTTTTCACCACGACCTTTTTCTCGGGACGCGGCCACGGCCGGAAAAACACGTCTTTCAATCCGACAAACACCAAGACTCCGGCCTTCAATTCTCGACCCATCGTCAGCGACGACATCGTGTCTTGATCGGATACGTATTTCTCAATTTGCGCATAACCTTGTTCGATGACCTTCTCCACCGCGGCTTTCGTCGCTTTCGTCTCGACGTACTTTGCTTCAATGATCCACGCATATTTCGCCGGTGAACCGGGGCTCCGCACGCCGAGCAGCAAATCGCAATACCCCTGCCCCATTTCCACTTCTGTCTTCAACCGAAACGAACTGCTCAGCGACATATACGCAAACAACATCAACTTCATCGTTTGCTCGTTAAATTGCATCGTTTCTCGAAGGCCGAGTTTTTTCAATACGTGCTCCTGAAATACCGCGAGCAATGGCTCAATGACGCCCTCTTCCGCCATTTTTCGCATGGCCGCGATCATGTCGTCCACGTTGATGCGAATTTGGTCATGGTCTACCAAGGCAAACGACATGTACTCCCATTGCAGTTCACGCATCACGCGATTCGGAATCACGAGTTTCATTTCCTCGGAATCGTTCTGCTCGGGGGCGAGGGTCAGCATGCCCATGTAATAAAATAGCGAGGCGATTTGCTCACGACCCATGTGAAAACGCGTGCCGAATTGCTCGACAAGACGCGTCGTTATCGATTCGTGCGTCAGAATCTCTTCCAATAATTTGCGCGTATCCGTCTCTTTTTCGCTCGTTGATTTCGCTAATTGATACAAGCGGCCGTAATCAGTCCGAACGTTTAGATCCAGCATCTTCGTCGGATATCGGCCAGTTTTGTTCAGTTGGCCCAAAAAATAGAGCACCAGCGTCGAATTGTACATCCGGTCGGTTGCATATGGGGAAAATCGATATCCGTCGTAATAATTCTCCAATGTCGAAAGCAGCGTTTCTCGCTGCGCTATGTGCGGGTCGTTCAACAGCTGCGGTTTTTCGCGCAATAGTTCGTCCAGCGCATGCTCCACTTCTGAACGCGTAAAACCTGCCCAATTATTGAAATCGGCATCCTGCGATATATGCGTGATGATGTTGAACCCACTCGACAAGTCATCCAGCATGATCGGCGATACACCCGTGATGAATGTACGCGCTATCGTGCTCGTACGTGTAAACGCCTTCAAACTCGCGTAAAAACTCCTCACGAATCCCGTCGCTTTTACCAATTCACGATATACGTCGTCTTGACCGTCCGATAACAGCCGGTTGCCAAAATGATCGTATTCATCAATCAGCAAATACATACGCTGACCAGCCATTTGCAGCGCTGTAAAAACTTCGGTCATCAGCCCTGCCATGTCTTCGGTGGGCGATTCAACCATCGCTTGTACTGCTTCGAGACCCGGAACGAGCGCGCGATTTCGAGCGATGAAGAGGCTCACCGCACACTTGATCTGGATGGAAAAACTCCGACAGATCTGCTCGATTGTCCCCGTCGTGTCCACCGGCGAAAAGTCGAGTGTCAAAACCAAGTATTTATGGCGATTCGGGGTGGGGTGGTCGTGAATCCACAATCCACCAAATAGTTCGTCGAAACGATCAGCACGATAGATATCGTAATAGTTTTCGAGCGTGCTGATCAGGGTTGACTTGCCAAACCGCCGGGGACGCAGAAAGATGAGGTGGTTTTCGCTCGTGTTTTCGAGATTCCGCAAGAACGGAGTCTTGTCGACATACAGGTAGCCCTCCTTGCGGATGGCGGCGAAATCGCAGTTTGCGTAGGGAATTTTCATGGCTCGACCCAGGTGAATGCGACGTTAGCACAGGGCGTCGCATGCGGGTAGATGGGTCGCGATCCGCCATTGCCGGAGATGTTCGTCGCAATAGAAATCATGGACGTCTCTGCCAAACCATTTTTCCCCAGACCCCCTAACCCCCGGACCCCTAAAACCCCATCCCAGATTCACTCGCATTTCGGTATCGTTACCGCCCCGCTGTCCTGGGAGGGCGCATGTCCCACGATCCGATCACCAGTCTCCTCAAAGAAAACCGTCGGTTCGAACCACCGGCCGAATTCGTCGCCAAAGCCAAAATCGCCTCACGCGAAGCCTACGATGCCCTCTACCGCGAGAGCCTCGAAAACCCCGATACGTTCTGGCGTCGCGAAACCAAAGACCTCGTCTTTCGCACCCCGTGGACCAAGACCGTCGAGTGGACCCTGCCCCACTCCAAGTGGTTCGTCGGGGCCACACTCAACATCACCGAGAGTTGCCTCGACAGGCACATGTCGACAGCGACGCGCAACAAGGCCGCGATCATCTGGGAAGGCGAACACGGCGATACTCGCACGCTCACGTACGCGCAGCTGCATCGCGAAACGCTCCTCTTCGCTGACGCGCTCGCGAAACTCGGCGTGGAAAAAGGCGACCGCGTCGCGATCTACATGGGCATGGTGCCCGAAGTCGTCGTCGCCATGCTCGCTTGCGCCCGCCTCGGCGCCGTACACACCGTCATCTTCGGAGGGTTTGCCGCGGACGCGATCTCCCAACGAGTCAATGATTGTCAGGCCAAACTCGTCATCACCCAAGACGGCGGCTATCGACGCGGCCATGTGCTCGAGCTGAAAGCCACCGTCGACAAAGCCCTCGCTCAACCCCAAGCAAGTAGCGTCCAGAAAACCGTCGTCTTACGACAACTCGGCAGCGAAAAATGCCCCGTCAAGATGCACGAAGGTCGCGACGTGTGGTGGCACGAGATTGTCGATCCAAACGGCCACGCCAAGCACGAAGCAACGATCGTCGATGGTGAACATCCCCTGTTCATCCTGTACACCTCCGGCTCCACGGGCAAACCCAAGGGCGTCTTGCACACGACCGCCGGGTACCTCACGGGCGTCCATGTCACGAGCAAGTACGTGTTCGATCTGCGCGACGACGACGTGTACTGGTGCACCGCCGACGTCGGTTGGGTGACCGGACATAGCTACATCGTCTACGGACCTCTCTCGAACGGCGCGACGTGTTTGATGTACGAAGGTGCGCCGAACTTCCCCGATTGGGGCCGCTTCTGGCGCCTCATCGAACGTCATCGCGTCACGATTCTCT
>DAOMZH010000770.1:0-5538 GCA_035437985.1 Polyangium sp. (in: bacteria)
CGCAGAAATCGATTACCAGAAAAAATGGTTTGGCGAAGCAATTGAACGCCATAGTACGCATGTTGCCGGTATCGAACAGCAAAAAAGCGAGGACGTCTCCACGCTGCAGGGAATGTTATGAAAACAGTCGATAACGTCATCGCGTACCTGGCGCACGCCGCGCAACCTCGCACATTCCCACGCGCGGAAGATATCTTCGAAACGCATCGCCTCCGAGAAGCTGCCGCCGCCGCAGAACGAGGGGACCTTCCGACTCTCGAAAACCTGAAAAATCAAGGCGCCGATTTCGACGAAATTACCGCGAAAAACGTCACGCTCCTCATGTATTTCGTGGCGAAAAACGACGAAACCGCGGTACGAACGTTGCTCGCTGCCGGAGCCAATCCGAATACGATCACCAAAGTTGGCACGTCCGCAATGCTCGTTGCAATGACGCAGCCTGATTCCAAATTCATTACGATGCTCCTGGAACGAGGCGGCGACCCGAACCTCACGACCGAACAAGGTGAGCGCCTCGTGCATCAGGCCATTTCATTGGGTGGTTTCAAACACCTCGGCGTGCTTTTTCGCGCTGGTTTGCCGATCGACGTGACCAATGCGATGGGACAAACTCCAGCTGTGCGTTTGGCGTACTTGAACCAATACGAAGACGTGTTTCGTTTGCTGGAATCAGGGGCCAATCCGGACGCAAAGGATCAAGTCGGCTTGACCATTCGGAAACTCGCCGCAAAGCCAGTGCCCAATCCGAATTCGCCTCTCGAAGGGTGGCGGAAAGAAGTCGCCAAAAAACTTGGCGTCGCCGACGCTTGAGCTGTTGACAAGTTGAACCAAACGTGCACGGATGCCGCTCGTTCGTAAAGACGAACGATGCAAACGGCATCCATGTTTCGACAAACTCAGGAGGGATCGGGTCCGGGGGTCTTCTCGCCTTTGGCGGGAAGCTCGGGCATCTTGATGTAATCCTTGGGGATTTCGCCGGTGAGTGACTTCAAGAACGCGACGATGTCCTTGGCGTCTTGATCGGGAAGTTCCTTGCCGAGCTGGTGATAAGCCATCGCTTGCACGGCGGCTTCGAGGCGGTCGTAGGCGCCGTCGTGGAACCAGGGGCCAGTTTCGCCGACGTTCCGCAAGCTCGGGACGCGGAAGACCATGCGATCTTCTTCCTTCTTGGTGACTTCGTAACGACCGGCGTCTTTTTGGTTCGGGTAGGGCTTGATCAAACCGAGCTTCTGGAAGCTCGATCCACCGACGCCCGTGCCGCTGTGACACGTGGTGCAACCGTTCGCGACGAACTTGGACAAACCTGTGCGTTCTTGGTCGGACAGAGCGGTTTTGTCGCCGTTGAGGTACTTGTCGAAACGTGAGGGGGTGACGAGTCCACGTTCGAAGGCGCCGATGGCTTTGGCCATGTTGTCGTAGGTGATGAGCTCTTTTTTGTCGGCATCGGGGAAGGCGGCCTCGAAGGCTTTTTCGTAGCCTTCCATCGAAGCGAGCATGTCGACGACTGCAGCTTCGTCTTTCATCGCCATCTCGACGGGATTCAGGATCGGGCCTTTGGCTTGATCTTCGAGCGTCGCGGCGCGGCCATCCCAGAACTGCGACGCGAGGAGGCCAGCATTGTAGACCGTGGGCGCGTTGCGGTTGCCAAGTTGCCCTTTGTGTCCTTTGGACACTTTGGTTCCATCGACGCCGTACTTGTCGAGCCCATGGCAAGAGTTGCAGGAGAGATCCTGGTTCTTGGACAAACGCGTATCGAAGAAGAGCATTCGTCCGAGGGCGACTTTGGCATCCGTGATGGGGTTCGTGTCGCTTTCGAACTTGGCGGGCAGAACGCCGAAGGTCTTTTTCGCATCGGCCATGTCGAGGTCGGCGAGCGACGTTGCGGCTTGTTTGGTTTCTGCGCCCTTTTTCTTTTGCTGAAAGGGCAGGGGAGTAGCTTCGCGCTCGCCACAACCGGTGGCCCCGGCGAGCAAACCTGCGGAGATCAAAGTGGCGGACAAGACGAGACGAAGGCGCATCGGTGACGAGTCTCCTCGAAGCGTTGCCTGAGGGATAGGCAAACGGGACAGACGAACGAGCGTGTTATTAGGCGATCCCGCTAGGGTCCGTCAATGGGGCACGTGAGGAAAGGACGGATCGATGCGTCCAACGTGGCCCACGCGACGCAACGGAAGCAATGCACCCGTCGATGCGCCCCGTCGTCCCTATCGCCGATTTGATGCAACTGTAACGATGCTGGACCTATATTGTATGTTGGTGACGAAATTGTGCTTACGTGCAAAAATTGCTGCACACTGTGCGTCCAAGGCCCACGTCTGATCAGACGACGCTTTTGTAACAAAGGCGTAACTCGAGCACGGGCTCGAAAAATGTACCTAGGGAGGCGGGCAATGTTGAATAGTGCTGTTGGTTACGTGAAGGACGTCAAGAGTTCGGCCAATTTCACGCGCGCACTGGTTGGCCTCATCAAACAGCCCAAGACGGAGAACATCGTCGAATTTCTAACTCAATACAATGCGAACATGAACCCGAAGTTGCGGGAGGCTGAGCGAGCGGCGATGCGCAAGTCGCCGGTCATTTGGCAAATGGTCGAGGCGCGGCATGACCCGCGTCCGTTCAACATCGACGAAATGACTCATTACGCGCCTGGGACGCTTGGGCACGCGTATCGTCAATTCATGATTGCCAATGGTTTTTTCAATCCGGATTTCGTACCCACGGTCGATGGCGCAGATGAATGCGGCATTTTCAGCCGTCGAATGGCGCAGACGCATGACCTTTGGCACGTGGTCACTGGGTACAAGACCGACCTTCTTGGTGAATTCGGCAATGCGGGGTTTTATATGGGTCAATTTCACGCGCACGGGGGCGAGGACGCGCATGTTTTGATGCGGCTCTCCGCAACGCTCGTCGCTGCTGCCTCGCTTTATGCCGCCTTGTTCGACCTCGTTTTATGCCGCAAGGCATTGGCTAGCGTGGTCGAAGGCTGGCATATGGGACAAAAGGCAAAGCCGCTTTTTGCCTTGCATTGGGAGGGCATGTGGGATCGGCCGCTCAACGATATCTGCAATGAACTCGAAGTGGTGCCCGTAGCGGCGTGAGCGTCGAGCTTCAGCGTTTTTTCGTCAATGAAGTCGCTCAGGTCGAGAATCTTGAAATCGAGCGCCAGGTTTTTTCGAAAAGACAACCATCTCCAATAACCAATCGGCGTTCCTACCGTGAGAATCTGGGTGCGCACGTCGTCCGGGGACATCAATTCGGGGTTGGCAAAACGATCAAGTAATCGATCAAGTGCCCGGGAACGGATGAACATCATTTCGATGTCGCGCAAATCGGTCCAAATGAGGTTTGGACTGAATGGGGTTTTGCCTTCGAGGATGTCGGCATCCGCGTCTACGATTCCAAGGAGGCCAAGAAAATTCTCACGATCGAGAATCGCGATCGCCGTTTCGACTTTATCCTTGCCATAACCAATTTGAATTCGGCAGGTTCGGTCGACGAAATCGCGAAAGAAAATGGCGTCGTCATCCCCTTCGACGAGAAGAAAAGCGCCTGTATGCCCAGCCGTGCGCATCATACGTATGCGCGTGGTTATGCCCTCGGCCTTGATGAACTCTTTCATGCATCGGGGCCCTTGAGCGCTTCGGTCAGATTCCAGTGCGCGTCGATGATGTCCGGCGAATGGGTTGCTACCAAAACATCCACCTGCGCGAGTCGGGCTATTTTGAGTAAGTCATCCAAGAAGGATTGTTGCCACAGCAGGTGGAGCGAAAGTTCAGGTTCGTCGATGAGCACCAGCGAGTTTGTCTCGAGCTGAAACAGAAGTCCATACAGCAAAACGATGAGGTGTTGCTCGCCGGACGATAGCGAAGTGATCGGAAGCGGGGCACCATTCAATGCCTGGAAGATCATGCCTCGTTCCCGATGAATGCCAAATGTTTTGTATTGGAATCGGCTTTTCAAAATGTCGACGAACAGTCGCAGTTTTTGCGCAAGTTCGTCGAATACGGCGAACTTTTCGTCCACATCGTGCACGTAAATCGACATGACTTCGAGCTTCGTGGAATCATTGATCGGTCCAACCGTCGGCAATTGTTCTTCTGAATCGAGAAATCCCAGCGAAATGAGCTCGGCACGTTTTTTTTCCTGTCGCGCAAGCGCATCCGCGAGTTCTTGAGAAGTTAATCGCTTGATGGTCTCCTCGCGCAAGACGCGAGCAGGGAACGTCCGATCGAGTTCTTGTGCGCGTTTTGCATAATGCGCCACTGTTTTGCGAATTTCGGCGGCGATTGCGTCGGAACAACGTTTCACCACTGCTGCGGCGGGCTCCGTCGATTCCGTATGCAAACGACTCGTTTGAATGAGCCGCGTATGCACTTCATGATATGATTGTGACGGATTATCGAGTTCTTCTCCGAGCACGGTTCGTACAAATGGCATACGACGTTTCGGCTTCTGCTGTATTGTGATCACCTCGCCGTTGTCGAATTGGAGCAAAAATTCATCAAATGGAATCCGGTCGAAGGGAGCGCTGTTGCCGTGTAGGCAGCCATTGATCATTTCGAGCAAAATCGTCTTCCCAAACCCATTCGGACCATGGATGATCGTAACCCGCTCATCCATCCGAAGCGGAATGACGTGATGAAAGACCCCAAAGAGCCCCTTCACTTCGATGCGGCGCACTCGCATGCCGCGCAGCAAGCCACAAGCCGCGGAGCTTGTCAAGCTTCGCGGCTTTGAAGTGAGGCAAATGCTGGGGGGGATGTTTGGCGTGTTGGAATCGGGCGCTCAGGTCATCTCGAGAAACAACCGATCCGGATTCTCGAGATACCCAATGATCTCGTACGCGAAGGCCGCGCCGATATGACCATCGATAATGCGGTGATCAAACGACAAACTGATCAGCATCACCTCGCCAATCACGATTTGTCCATCCCGCACCACCGGCTTTTGCTTCATCTGGTGAATCCCCAGAATCGCCACCTCGGGGAAATTCAAAATGGGCGTCGCAAAAAGTCCGCCTTGCGATCCGAGCGACGTTATCGTAAACGTCGACCCACCCAAATCATCCGCCTTCACCTTGCCCGCTTTGGTGTCATCCGACAAACGCTGAATATCCCGCGCTATCTCGAGAATACTCTTGCGATCGGCACGACGAACCACGGGCACCATCAGCCCTGCTTCGGTGGCTGAGGCAATGCCAATGTCGTAATACTTGCGCGTTACGATTTCTTGCGTGCTCTCGTCGAATGCGCTGTTTAGCGACGGATGCTTCTTTAATGCCGCCACGACCGCTTTCACGAAAAACGGCAAGAAACTGAGTTTGACCCCAGATTTATCCGCGGCAGGCTTCAGGCGCGCCCGCAAATCTTTGATTGCGGTCACGTCGCATTCCTCGACGAACGTGAAATGCGCCGCCGTATGCTTCGAACGCCCCATTTGCTCGAAAATGCGCTTGCGTACACCTTTGAGCGGAATGCGTTCCTCCAGCGCTTCCTCGCCTTTCGGCGGAGGCGGCACTTTCATGGGCGCCGGATT
>DAOMZH010000771.1:0-5538 GCA_035437985.1 Polyangium sp. (in: bacteria)
GTGATCGCTGCATTGCCAGCCGACAAGCGCAAAGCAGTGTTGGAGGGTTTTCAAGAGGCGCTGCAAACGCTCGAAGAAGCGGGACTCGTCAGCAAGAAACCCGCGCAAGGACAACGCGCGCTGATGTCGAGCGAAACAGACGTGGTTGCCGCGTGGAACGATGTGAGTGGCCGGTATTATGCATTGCGGCTCGATTGTCCGTTTTTGGAAAATGACTCGTGCGTCATCTACGACGAACGTCCCATTGCGTGCCGCGAATACAACGCCGTGACGCCGCCCGAGATGTGTGAAGATTTCGATCCGCAGATCGAGACGCTGGAGAGGCCGGTTCGTCTTGGTGAAGCATTGACGAAAGCCGGCAACAAGGTGGCCAAGACAAACGAGATGGCGATCGCGTTGCCGCTCGTGCTGGAATGGATTGCGGCGCGCGCGAAGCTGTTTGCCGGGGAAGTTGACGGCGAAAAACTATTTTGGGTGTTGGCCGAGGCGATCGAAGAGTCGACGTGACTCAGTGCGTGTTGAACAGGCGTCGCGAGCGAATCTCGGCTAGGGAGGCTGGCGGAAGCGTACTTGAAGTACGCTGAGCAAGGCCGACCGACGCCAAGATTTGCGCAGCAGCCTGTTCAACACGCTCTCAGCGATCACTGCGCGGGGACGAGACCAATCGCGTCAATTTCGTTGAATCCGGGAACCTTGGGGGAATCGAGGTCCACGCGGACGGCAGAAATCGGCGAACAGGTCTTGGTCGAGGCCGAGAGAATGTGGCTGCACGTGCCTACCGTCGCGGGCGTGGCTTTGGTGTACACCACGTGGTCGCCATCCATTGCCGTGATGGTGATTTTCGAGATCGCGCCGGGATTGAACGTTTCGTAGACCCAAACGGCTTTGGCCATGACGGGCGTTGCATATGTGACTTTGATGAATTCGACTTGGTTGTCTTCCATCGCCGAGGCCCATGCTTCGGGTCGATCACCTGAGTCGGGGTATACGTCTGGGGCCCCTGTTGCTTGGATAGCGTGATAGGTCATGTTGCCGGAGCTGTATTCGCTGGACACGCCGTTCATGGCGACGGCCGAGGCCCAGACCATGTTTGCCGGGGCTTGAATCGCGGTGTTCACATTGACCGGATTGCCATTGGCGCAGCGCATGGCCGGATCATCCTTGTCGACGACCGTAGCATCGTCACAAACCAGACCCGAACCACCTGCACCGCCCGTGCCCATGCCGCCGGTGCCCATGCCGCCGGTGCCCATGCCGCCGGTGCCCATGCCGCCCGTGCCCATGCCGCCGGTGCCCATGCCGCCCGTGCCCATGCCGCCGGTGCCCATTCCACCGGTGCCCATTCCACCCATGCCCGAGCTGCTGCTCGACGAACTTACAGTGGATTCGCCGCCAGCACCCGAACTGCTCGATGACGTGTCGGTCGTCTTGGGATCATCACTGCATCCAGCCGCAAAAGCCAATGCACCCACCAAACCGAGAACGATTGCATATTTCATGAAGTAACCTCCTGAGCAAGCCTGCGATGTCTGCCCACGTCACGCGTGAGCCAAGAGCCGCCATGCTACTCGATTGCATTCGCCCGTTCAAGCGATTCTTCAGGTTTTTGCCAATTGCATCATTTCGTTACCAGGTCCGTCATTTGCCGAGCGATTTGCGCCGTTCGCTCACTTCTCCGAGCCACGTTTCGATTCGCGGGCGTATATCCGTGAGCGTTGGAACATTATCGTATTCTTGCGCCGCTCGTCCAAAGAACTCCCGTAATCCAAACGTTGGTTTGCCATGACGAATACGCAGCGCGAGCGTCCAGCTAGGCCTCGCATCACCATCGAGAAGGGCGCCGAATTGATAAAGTTTTTGCGAGGCATACGCTGCGGCAGAGACAATCGCCTCCATGGGCTGCGGGTTTTTCCGGACCTGACAGACGAGGCCATGGGCGGTGAAGTGTTCGACCACCGTCGATTCGGGCAAATCACGGGCGGGATGGTTCTCTCGGGGAGGGGAATCGCCGAGGTTGTGGGGACTGGTTTCGAACCACAAACCATCGGCCAAGACTTCGACGAACTGATCGTGAAATTGAAAAACATAATGAGAAAAGTCGCGGAGCATTTCGTCGACGTCGCCGCCAAAACCATATGCCGTGCCATAATGCTTTTTTTCGTAGGTATAACGTTCGAGGAGCCAAGGAGAATCACTGACCGTCCAAATCCACGACCATGGATTCTCTTCTCCTTCCTCCGCGCGCCGAATTTCGTAAGGCATGTATTCACCGCGACAAACGCGCAGCGCATCGAACTTTTCGAAGGTGATGCGCCCCCAACCGGGATTCGGTTCCTCGCTGTCGTCGAGCGGAAAATTCACCGCCGTGAGATTCCCATACGTCACGATGGGCCAATCGACGGAATTGGCAGTGATTGGCGCAATGAGCGGGGAGGCGAGGGGTTGTTTGTGCGTCATGAATTACCTCGAAATCGAAAGATTGGCCGATGATACCATAACATTGCTTTTCTCGGAAACCCATTCGTGACGTGGCGGAGCACACGAGGTGCGTCTCGGCGACGTACGGAAAAAAAACGGGCGAGGTTCTTCCCTCTTGAAATCGCGATGCTACATGATCCAGGGTGTGGTTTACGGCGAACCATGTCGGTCCGTCCGTAATGCCTCGTCCGTCGACCACTTTGTCGGCCCTTGTGCCAGCTTATTGCCGAGAGGAAACAAATCGAATGAAAACAAAACATTTCTGGCTCCTTGTCTCGAGCGGCCTCGCTCTCTTCGCTGCCGCGCCTGGTTGCGACGACGGCTCGACGACCACGACGACCAGTGGAATGGGATCGGGTTCGTCCTCGACGAGTGGTTCGGGTTCGAGTTCCGGTGGGATCGTCGATACGAATGTGGATTGCGCATCCGCAGATGCTCTTGCCCCGACGTACTTCGAAGGCCCAACCCTCGTGCCGGTCGAGCAGGACGAGGACTTTTATACGTTCGATGGTGTCGCGGGCGAATTCTTCCAAATCCTCACCGATGCAAAACCAGACACCAATGAGTTTGACGCCGCATACCCCGACCTCGTGATCACCCTGTTTCGTGAGGACAATGGCAAGTGGGTTCAAATTGCTCGCAATGACGATCCTTCGCCGCGTTATAGCAACGACAGTGAGCTTTACACGATTCTTCCCGCCGATGGGAAGTATTGCGTGCGGGTATCGGAATGCTCGAAGATTTTCGGGATCGACCTCTGTTCGCCCCCGGGCTTGATTACAAATCCTAGTTATCAGATCGCGGGCGGTACATTCGATGCGGCGACGGTCAACGGTATCGTGGAGGAAAAGGAGCCGAACGACACGTTCGTCAATGCGACATTGATGGAATACGAAAAGGCCAGCGCGACGAGTTATTACCTAACGCTGGGATATGGAATGTCTTCCAGCGCGACCGACGTGGATATCTATTCGTTCAAAGTTCCCCAGGATCAAAGCATTTCGTCGGGACGACCGATCTGCAATTTCGATTTCTTCCCCTACGGCGTCAATGGCAATGGATCGACTGCAGACAATTCGGTGCTCGCTTTCGTCACGTCCATCAACGATCCCACGACGAGAATTGCGGAAATCGACATGGCGCTCGCGGATCCGCAGACGGGCGAACTTCCGGGCCTCGGGTTTCCGTGTACGTTCGGCCAGGAATACCTATTTTTCTTGCAACGAGGTCCTGGGGCGACCATCGGGATGAATGATTTCAACATTTTCACGCACAGCGGTTCGGGCTCGAACCCGCTCGAAAATGAAACCTCCGCGACACCCAACTCGAACGACGACGTTCTGAGTGCCGAAACATTGCCGGTCCAAAACAACATGGATGGCAGCTTCAGTTACTTCATCGAAGGCGATCTCACTGGGGCACCTGGGGACATTGACGTATTCTTGCTCGACGCAATGCCCGGCCCGAATTTGGCGACAATTAGCGTAGCTTGTGGCGCTCAAAGGCTCGGATCCGGATTGCGTGATTTCAGCGCCAAGCTCCTTGATGAAAAAGAAAACATCATTGGAATGGGCGCGGCGACCGAATCAGCATCGGATTCGCTCTATATCGAGCAACTCGCGATTCCGGCGGACCTGCCGACGATGTACTTGCAGATCGAAGCGTCTGGGCAAGAGCCGTCGGTCACCAGCTCGTTCTACCGTTGCGGCATTCACCTGTCTCCCCCCAGCCAGTAAAAACGCCCGCGGAACGTTCCTCGTTGGCAGAGCGCGACGGTCTTTCTCGCGAGGAACGTTCCGCCCATTCAACAGAGTTGGACCAATGAAATATTCGAAGAAGATTCTTCTTGGGCTTGTCAGCGTGTTGGCTCTTGCGGCCGCAGGGTTTGTCATTTGGGCCGAGACGCCGTATCGACCCGAATCACCAGCGCTCGCCGCAATGGAATCGAATGCGGGCGTAACGGTTGGTCGGGGGAGTTTTACGACATTCGCACCGCTTGGTGTAGAGCCGATAACGGGATTCGTGTTTTACCCGGGCGCTCGCGTGGACGAACGCTCCTACGCTGCGCCTTTGCGCGAGATTGCCGCGCGGGGATATTTGGTGGTATTGCTGTCTGTGCGGCTGAATCTTGCAATGTTCGACGTAAATGCCGCACGAGGTGTTTTCAAGCAATATCCCCAAGTCAAGCATTGGGCCGTGGGCGGGCATTCGCTGGGCGGTGTTGCCGCCGCCATGTTTGTCAAGGAACACCTAGAACAAGTCCAAGGAATCATTTTTTGGGGCTCGTATCCCGCTGATGATTCTTTGAAGACGAGCGCGCTGAAAGTATTGTCGATTTACGGTACGAACGACCTGGGGGGCATTGCCAAGTTCCAAGAGACCAGGGCCCGGCTCCCGCCTTCCACGAAGTTTGTCGTCATCGAGGGCGGGAATCACGCGCAGTTTGGCGATTATGGTGAACAGCGCGGCGATTCCCCCGCTACGATTTCACGCGCCGAGCAACAGGCGCAAACTGTCGCGGCCGTGACGGCGTTCTTGAATTCGCTCGGCCAATAATTCGATTTCACGTTCATCAGCCCAAAACGTGCGTGCGTCGCTAGGCGCTCGTTCCGTCCCCCGCTCAACTCCCCACGATACGAATACGTTTGCCCTGATAATCGACTTCGCGCTGGTACAGTTTCTCCTGCCAAGTCAATTCTTTGCGCAAATCGAAAAGCACGAGCCAGCCTTGTTGCAAGCCCATGTGCTCCAGATATCCGCCGAGCTGTTCGATGGCATCCGCTTCCGTCTCCACCCCTCGCCGCAGTTTGACCTCGATTGCATGGCGTTCGTTCGCCCATTCAATGAGCAAATCCAAGGCACCGCGCCCCAACCCGTACTCTCGATGAATCGTGCCTCCGCCATTGATGACCCGCTGCAAAAAGGCCATCAGCATCAAATGCGGTCCTGATTCCCGATATCCAAACCCGTCCACCGCAACATAGCCGTCTTTGCGCCAAAACTTTTGCCAATCCGTCATGAGCTTTTCCATGTCGAGCGATCCGTCTTTCCGGACATACC
>DAOMZH010000772.1:0-5524 GCA_035437985.1 Polyangium sp. (in: bacteria)
GGCAGATCCAACAGCTGCGCCGCGTGCCGCATCAACTCGGCCGCATATTTGGGCAAGGGCAAAACTGCGCCTTCTTCGAGCATCTCGAGCGCCAACCACGAACCGGCGCGCACGACGCGAGCCAATGGGTCGGATGGATCCGCATTGAGATGGGCGCAGACGTCTTTCGCCAAATAGGTGCGGAGGTCCGAACGGCTCGTGCCGAAGACTTTGCTCGCAATGAAGACCAAGACATTGCGAAACATGGGCGCTTTGGCAATTTGCAGAATACGCTTTTTCGCTTGTTCTTCCGGGACGTCTTGGACCAAAGCCCACGCGGCCATGAATTCTTGCAGCGAACGAATCTCGAAACCAACGAAGCCCAATTCGGGTTCGACCAAAAAAACCAAACGTTGCTCGGCGACGCGCACGATCTTGGTGACCAATTCATCCAGCTCTTCGCCGGCGAGGCCGTCCTCTTGCAGAACTTCGGTCACGATGGCTGCGAATCGGTCCCGCGGCAAACGCGAGGACGCACCGCCGCCGACTTCCGCTTCCACTTGCAAAAGCAACGCTGCCCGCGCGTGAATCGAGAGGATTTGCGCTTCACGGTTGTTGAGCAATTCTTTGGCCGTCGTCGAGCGATTGGCTTCGCGCGCATAGACGTACTTGAGGTATTTCTCAAAAAGTTTCCAACGTTCGCTGGGTGGGCGGGTGTTTTCGACGAGACCGGCCAAAATGGTCACTTGCAAGGGCGTTTGAAGCAAACGCGAAATATTGGGCTCCTGGGAGGCCTCGAGCAAATTGTTTTTGACCCTCTGGCGCTCGTCGACATTTCCTTTTATTTTGGCGTCGATCAACTTGTCTGCATAGTGCAACGCTTCATGCGTCTGCAAGAACGCCAAATAACGCGTGGCCATGGGCACGGTTATGGACGTCAATTCGCCCATGTAGCCTTGCGGGCGGGTGGTGGCCACGATCGTACTCGTGGTGTCGTATTTCTCGAGCAACGCGACCAGGTCCTGAATGGCCGCGACAATTTGCCGACGATCTTCTTCGGCGCCGATTTCATCGAATCCGTCGAGCAACACCAACGAGGGCATGGCACGTAGCCATGTGGCCAATGTTTCCGCAGTGCATTGAGCGCGTTTGGCGCTCTCTTTCGAGGCCAAGAACGACAAGAGCCACGGCACGTCATCGGAAATGTCGCCAGGTTGGGCCATACGGGCCCGCCATGTCGATGCGTCTGGCAACAGAATGCGCAGCGGAAAAAGAGGATGCGTTGGCAAACGAATCGTGCTTTGCCCAATTTGATCGATAAAGGGGTCGAGGACATCTCGGACAGTGGTTTTGAGGTTCGGAAAACCCCGCAACAACGTGGCGCGGTGAAGCTGGCAAAGCAATTGGCACAAGGTCGACTTGCCTTGGCCCGGGCCACCGATGAGAATGGTTCCAGCAACCAAACTCTCGCAAATGGAGGCGTCTCCTTTGCCCTTACGCCGACGCGTTTTGGGCGAAGCTTGCTCGACGAGTAGCTCTGGAAACGGCGGAGCAAACCTTGGACGCTCGAAGTCGAGCGGGGCAAGTCCGGGAATACCCAATGGGTTTGTCGAGCACGCTGCACGAAGCTGCCGAATGGATTGGGGCTGAAATTGCAGCAGGTCTTCAAGAAAAGGGGTGGTTGGTTGGTTTGGTTCGACCATGCCGCTCGATTGGGTGGTCATGGGCAAATCGACGAATACGCGTCCCAGCGGTATTTTCGTATCGTCGTGGCCTGTATGTCCGAGCTGGGCGTGCTCGTCGCCCGTGAATTGCTCGCCGAGCCACTCGCGTACAGCAAGAAGCGCATTGGCCGGAATGGGCGCCTTCGATGCTGCGTCGCCTAGCCAATCGCGAACGGGCGTCGAGTTTTTGTTATGTGCCGCCGGTGGACGTTTGATCGGACCCCTGGACATCGCCGGGACCCTACCATGGTGAGCGTGATGAGGTCAATCTTTGATGAGGAGATGACACACGCGCCCCGGCTCATCGCCACCCTTTCGCGATTAACGCAGCCACTCACGACGACAAGCCCGACCAGGGCTAACGCGCGCATGCCGCGCGAAGCGTTGGGTTCATCCAGACGCCTTGCGCGGCAGTTACTCGGGGCAGTGGGTGCATCCAGATGGCGTGCGTGGGCAGTCACTGGATGCGCCTGGTTCATCCAGACGCCTTGCGCGGCAGGTGCGCGAGAGGCCAGGTTGAATCAGGCGGACCAAGCGCCCGGTCGCTCGACGCATCGGACGCGACCGGATGGCTGTGCAGGTAGAATTAAGAATAAGCTAAGCGGCTTGTGGGAGGGGGACCCACGAGGAGACGGTGCGAAAGACGATTAGGTTTCCGCTTGTCACATCGGACAAGCATTTCCGTCGACGCAGATGATGTTGGTCGCATCACCGGGGTACGAGCAGCACGTCTGATTGAAGTTGCAAGAAGCTGGGCACGGGCATTGGTTGCAGCCGGTGGCGACATCCCATTGGCGGCAGTTGCCAGCAACGCAAACTTCGTCGCGGTTGCATTGATTGCCACATTGACCGCAGTTGCGCGGGTCTTTTTGCGTGTTGACGCAGGACGTGCCGTTGTTGCCACACGCGGTATTCGGCATCATGCAGTTGCCCACGCACATACCATTTTCACAACGCGGCGTGTTGCCTCCGCATTGGTTGCCAATGGTCCCGCAGTTCTGGGGATTCGTGAGCAGGTCGATGCAGGTGCCATTGTTGAGCGTCAATCCAGGTCGACACGCGCACATGCCGTCCGCGCAGTAGTTGGTAGAGCCTTGGCATTGCGTGTTGCAAGTGCCGCAACGATTCGGATCGTCCTTGGTGTTGGTGCAATTGTTGCCGCCGCAATTCGTCAGGCCGCCGACGCACGCGCACGAGCCGTCATTGCAAAGGCCGAATGTATTGTCGCAATCGTTGCCGCATTGACCGCAGTTGTCGATGTCGATCTGCAGATCGGCACAACCATTAAAACAAGCTTGCGATCCGGTCGGGCAAACGCATTGACCCGCGGAACACGTGCCACCGACGCAATCTCGTCCGCATTGACCGCAGTTGTTCGGATCATTGGCGATATCGGCGCAAGTATTGCCACAGGTGACTTGACCCGCGGGACACGCGCATTGACCATTCGTACAGGTCGCTCCGAGCGGACAGAAGAAACCGCAAGCGCCGCAATTCTTTTCGTCGGTACCCGTTTCGACACAGCCTATGGTCGGGCCGCAATTGACCGATCCCGCGTTGCAGGTGCATACGCCCGCCGCACATACGCCATTAGGACCGCAGGTGGTGCCACAGGTACCGCAATGGTCGACGTCCGTTTGCAGATTGGCGCACGTATTCTGCGCATTGCAGGCCGTTTCGCCGGCGGGGCATTGGGTGCACATGCCCGAGACGCACATTTGGCCCTGGAGGCAATCATTGCCACATGCGCCGCAGTTATCGAGGTCGCTCGACAAATCCGCGCAACCATTGGGGCACGTGACTTGGCCCATGGGACAGGTGCAAGCGCCCGCAATACACGTCGCGCCCATGAAACAGTCTTTGCCACATACGCCGCAGTTGTTGTTGTCGACATTCAAATCGACACACGCGCCGCCGCATTCCGTGGTTCCAGCAGGACAGGCACACGCGCCAGAGACACATTGGCCACCCACGGGACAACCTGCGCCGCATGCTCCGCAATTGTTGGGATCGCTGGCAAGGTCCGCGCAGACGCCTTGGGCATTACAGGAAACCGTATTTCCTGGGCATTCGCAGAGGCCATTGAGGCACGAGGCCCCCGTGGGACAAGCATTGCCGCACGCGCCGCAGTTTTTCGGGTCCGAAGGCAGGTGCGTGCAAAGACCGCCGCAATTGTCGGGAGTCGGCACATCACACGCTGCGCATTGGCCCGCCGTACATGCAGCGCCCGTTGCGCACGCATTGCCGCATTGGCCGCAATTGGTGGGATCCGCCGAAAGATCAAAACATCCCGTCCCGCAATCGACGAGGTTCGGCCCGCAATTGCAAATTCCGCTGGTACACGTCCCACCAGGACCACACGTAATGCCACACGCGCCACAGTTGGCAGCATCGGACGCCGGATCGACGCAGGTCTCATTGCAGACGATATCGGTGGCCTTGGGACACGTCACCGGACCACCACCGCCTCCTGCACTACCGCTGCTCGAAGAACTCGCGCCGCTGTTCGTCGTTGATGTGCCTGTGCCATTATCACCACAGCCCATCCACGTCAGGGTCGTGGCGACGAGGCCCACGAGGGCAGCCCCTTGCAACCATTGTTGAAAACGGTTCATGTATTGACCTCCACGGAAAGCAATTCCTCAAAAGGGAAGCTCATTCAAAACCACACGCTGAGGCGTGAGGCCGATTCCGAAGCGCAAGAGCCTTGGGTGCCGGAAAGCAGCTCAACTTTCGAATGAGCTGGTGACGGAAAATGGCGATTCATCTGAACACGCACGTTACGCGGCGAAATATTTGAGCTGTTTTGGCGAGACCGAGGCTCTGGGGAAGCACGAGAAATTGCGGTCGTGAAAAACATCCTGTTGCAACGACGGACCCGAGCATGGTAGGTGTAAAGCGCGTGAGCCCCGCGGCGAAACAACCCGACTCGCAACTGACCAATGTCCAGCACGTGGGCAAGGGAGGGACGGTTGTCCGCCTTCCGCAAACGGGGCGAACGGATGCGGAATTGATGGCTGCGCTACGGCGTGGGGAATCATGGGCGGCGGGCGCGTTGCTCGATCGACATGGGCCCCTCGTCGAGCGCTTGATTCGGCGGATTTTGGGTCAAGACCCGGAATTGGCCGACTTGGTGCAAGATGCGTTCATGACGATTCTCACTTCGCTAGACCAGGTGCGCGACGACAATGCGGTCAAAGCCTGGATGTCGTCGATTGCCGTGCACACGGCACATCGCGCCATACGTCGCCGCAAACTGAGCCGGTGGATTTTCTTTTGGCAAAAAGACGAAACACTTGACGCCCCGGCCCGAGACGCCGATTTCGCCGCTCGCGAATGTGTTCGGCACGTTTATGTGGCGCTGGATCAATTGCCCGCCGAAGATCGCATTGTATTTGCATTACGTTTTATTGAAGAAATGCAGCTCGACGACATTGCCGAATCATGTGGCGTGTCGCTTGCAACAATCAAACGCCGTATTGCCCGAGCCGAGCAGCGGTTTGCCGCGATTGCGCAGCGAGATCCGGTTTTGCGACCGTGGCTGGAAGAGGGGCGACGATGGACGACATGAATCCGTTCGAGAAGCTGGGCGAAGCGGTGCGTCGCGCGTCGGATGAATCGGCAACGCCGGAAGTCACGATATCGCGGGCCAAAGATCGCGCACTGGAAACTTGGAATCAGCGGTCCAAGGTGCGAAAACAAAGAATGGCCGTGGGGTTGGTTTTTGCCGTGGCCATGCTGGCGCTCGTATTCGTGCGGCAAACACGGGTCGAGCCGGCAATTACGTATTCGGTGGGGCCGGAAGCTTCCGAGGGGACCAT
>DAOMZH010000773.1:0-5511 GCA_035437985.1 Polyangium sp. (in: bacteria)
AACTTGAGCTTTACGCCGTCCATGTCGAGGAGCCGCTGGTACTGCTTCACCAAGCTGTTTCGCGGCTTGGTGAGAATGTCGATGAGCGCCTCTTCATTGAGTTCGTGAAGCGTGGCAATGACGGGCAAACGCCCGATGAATTCAGGGATCAAGCCGAACTTGAGCAAGTCCTCGGGCTGCACCTGCGAAAGCACATCGCCGAGCTTGAATTCTTTCTTCGACTTGATGTCGGCCCCGAAGCCCAACGTATTTTGACCGATTCGTCGCTGGATGATGTTGTCCAATCCGACAAACGCTCCACCACAAATGAACAAAATGTTCGTGGTGTCGATCTGGAGGAAATCCTGTTGCGGATGTTTGCGGCCACCTTTCGGCGGCACATTGGCCACAGTGCCTTCGATGATCTTCAAAAGCGCTTGCTGCACGCCTTCGCCCGACACGTCGCGCGTGATGCTCGGGTTGTCGCTCTTACGACTGATCTTGTCGATTTCGTCGATGTACACGATGCCGCGTTGCGCCCGCTCGACATCGTGATCGGCGTTTTGCAAGAGCTGCACGATGATGTTCTCGACGTCCTCCCCGACATATCCCGCTTCGGTCAGCGTCGTCGCGTCGGCTATGGCGAACGGAACGTTGATGATCTTCGCAAGCGTTTGCGCCAGCAGGGTTTTTCCGGAACCAGTGGGGCCAAGCAGCAGAATGTTCGACTTCTGCAACTCGACGTCGTCCGAATGCACGCGACTGTCGATGCGCTTGTAGTGATTGTGCACGGCCACCGCGAGAACCTTCTTCGCACGGTGTTGGCCCACGACATACTCATCGAGGATGCTTTTGATGTCCGAGGGCTTTGGAACGGGTGCCGAACCCGCGTACGGTTCGTCTTTCTCAACCTCTTCCGCAATGATGTCGTTGCACAGCCCGATGCACTCGTCGCAGATGTACACCGTCGGACCAGCAATGAGCTTCTTCACTTCCTTCTGCGATTTGCCGCAAAAGGAGCAGCTGAGATTGCCGTTCGAGTGTTCGTCGCGCCTTCGATCCACTTCGGTCCTCTAACCTCTCCCGCCTCATCCATGCACGGGCGGTGTATTCGATCGCTGTCCCGAGCGATCGGTCCATGAAGCGCGATCGGGCTTGAAATGCAGGGTATTTCAAGCGCATCGCGGTGAACGGATTCTAGTCACGTCTACCTTGGCTCGCAAGCTCACGAGCGTATTGGGGCTACCACTTTTGTAGCCCCATCACGAACCGATCAAGCAGCCGTCGTCGGCTTGATGCGCTTCGGCAAGACCTCATCGATCAGGCCGTACTCTTTCGCTTGCGCCGCACTCAGATAAAAGTCGCGCTCGATGTCTCGCGCGAGCTCGTCTCGCGGCTTGCCAGTCGCCTCGACGAGGATGTCGATGAGCGTCTCTTTCATCTTCTTGATCTCGCGCGCTTGGATCTCGATGTCCGTCGCTTGACCGCGAGCACCACCAAGAGGCTGGTGGATCATCATCCGCGCGTGCGGCAGGGCAAACCTTCGACCCTTGTGCCCCGCTGCAAGCAACACGGCACCCATCGACGCCGCTTGGCCAATGCACATCGTCGACACCGGACAACGCACGTACTGCATCGTGTCGTACATGGCCAAACCCGACGTCACGACGCCACCAGGGCTATTGACATAGACCTGAATGTCCTTGTCCGGGTCTTCGCTCTCGAGAAACAAGAACTGCGCGATGACGGCGTTCGCTACGAAATCGTCGATTTCCGTTCCGATAAAGACGATGCGATCTTTGAGTAAACGGCTGAAAATATTCCACTCACGTTCACCACGATGGGTCACTTCCGTCACGGTGGGCAGGATATAGGCCTGCTCGCGCAACGTAGACACGTTGGACAGGACAGACGCCTGTTCGTGCTCTACGAACGAATGCTCCCGCTCGAGCAACTCCATGGCCTGCTTGCGTGTCTCGACTCGTCGGATCATCCAGGAACTCCGCTGTGGTTTGGCAAAAAGTGCCGAGTGGCCCTAGTCCTGATCCAGATGGGCCTCGTTCGCAAGTGTAGAAGCTGCCCTTTGCATGAAGAAATATATCGACCGAGCGTGCGCGAAAAATCGGCCTGAGAGAGCACGAGATCGACGAACAAAAAGCAACGCGCCCGCATGCGTGCAGGCGCGTTCATGAAACGTCGGGCGACGTTCGAGCAGCGACGAAATCAGTTCGTCTTGATGTTCGCGGCCGCTTCGATGATGTCGAGGATCTTGTCTTCGAGGATCATGCCGATGAGCATCTCTTGCTTCTTCTGATCGCGATATTCGGCCTTGACCTTCGCCACGTTCTTGCCGGTCTGTTCCGCAAGCTCGTGATAACCACGCTCGATGTCCTCTTGCGTGACTTGCACCTTCTTGTCCTTGGCGATCTCGGCCATGAGCAAGCCCGCGCGAACCTTGGTCTCCGCATCGGCCCGAACACGCGCGCGAATGTCGGCGTTCATCTCGATGCGCTGACCTTGACGACGAGCAGCAGCAACGAGCTCACGCTCGCTGAGTTGCGATTGTTGCTCGACGAGCGACGTGGGAACGGGGATCGGGTTTGCCTTGCACAACTCGTAGACGAGCTGTTCGGCAACGACGTCGGTCGCCTTTTGATTGACCTCTTTTTCGATCTTCGATGACAAGGACGCGCGCATTGCTTCGAGGCTTTCGTTGCCGCAATCCTTGGCGAATTCGTCGTCGACGTCCGGGAAATGGCGCTCGCGAACTTCCTTGAGCGTGACGTGAAACGTTCCGGTTTTTCCGCGGAAACCTTCGTTCGTGTGCTGGGCCGAGAACTCAACTTCCGCGTCCTTCGTTTCCCCAACGTTCATGCCCGTGAGGACAGCTTCGATCTCTTTGAAGATCTGACCGGAGCCGAGCTCCGTTTCGATCTCTTGTTCTTTCGTCTCGCGAGCAACGCCTTCGACATCGAGCGTGAAGCCGATGCGCACGACATCGCCCGACTTCGCAGCCCGCTCGGGCTCGGGGACCGAGAGCGTGGCGTGTTCACGACGAAGTCGAGAGATTTCAGCATCGATCATGTCCGCCGTGACATCGGTCTTCGGCTTGGTGACTTCGAGGCCTTCCCATTTGACTGCGGCGATCTCGGGACGAACTTCAACACGCGCCTTGTAGGAGAAGGGTTCTTCCGGGCGCAACTCGACCGGCGCGATCTCAGGCTGAGAAAGAGCCTGGACTTGCTGTGATGCGAGCGCTTTGTTCAAGGTCGCATCAACGAGCTTGCGGGCGACATCGGCGTGAATGCTGCCCGAATACAGGTGCGCGAGCACCTGTCGAGGAGCCTTACCAGGCCGATAGCCACGCACGCGGGCGTTGCGTTGAAGGTTCGCGTAGGCCTTGTCGATCTCGGTCCGTACCTGGTTGACCGGAATTTGGACGTTGATTTCGACAAGGATGGGAGAGAGCTTTTCGACGGTGACTTGCATGGGCGTCCGTTTTGGAGGCAGCCGAATGCCACGCGGGGCGCAGGGGGTCAAGCAAGGGCTTTCAGGGATGAAAAAAAAGAGCCCCGACGGAGAGGCGCCGTCGGGGCTCAGTCGGAGCGTTGCGATTTCATCGAGGTGATTGGCAAGATGCCGCACACCCTCCCGGAAGGCTGGCGACGATGAAAACGCGTCGTCCCGAACTCCTGTTGGGCATCTGGGTCTACAGGTCGCCGTTGGCGCCCGACGCCTCAAACGCCGTTGCGAAAGTCGAGGGAAATCGACCGTTCGCTAAAAATCACGCATGGCCGAGAACGGATCGTCATCGACGTCCATCTCGAGCTCCGCCTCGAACGTCGTGTCCTCGACCATGTCCTCGAAGCTCACGTTCAAACGGTTGCTGGCGCGCATAATTTCGCGCTCAAACTCGGCAAAGTTCTGGAAACTCGTGGGCAGAGACATGGGCGTTCCTCTTCAATTCAGTTAGAGCGCTCCGCAAGCGCCAAATCATTCGAGCCTTCAAGTAACCTCTCGCTCTTTGCGAACTGGCAGACGTAGTATTCGTGCGCACACTTCAACATTCGTGTTCGGTGAGGTCCAGAAATTTTGCGTGAGCACGCGAGCTGTCCCAGCGCACTCACGCTCGGGGACAAGCGCCGATGCCAGGGAGAATCTCGAAGATCCAAGCCCTCGACTCCGTGCCCCACTTGCCGATTGACTCACCGTCCGAACCAGGGTCAACTTGCGGTGCGTTCTTTGACTACATGTGCCCACCAAGAGCGACATGTGAGTCACTGTAAACAGTAGTGGGACGATGGCCAAAAAAAAGGTACACGTCGCGCCCTCGACGGAGGCCCGTGGGTCGTGTAAGCAGCCGCTATTCGACCTAGCGGCTGGGGCTCGGGATCGCTACGGACCCTGGACCTCGGCGTTGCAGCGCCGCCTGCGACACAGCTTTTTCTGCGCCCCTGCGGCGCACTGGTTCCGGCACGCTTCATGGCCCGTTCGCCCATCATTTATGCCGTCGCCAACCAAAAGGGCGGAGTCGGTAAAACGACAACCTCAGTCAACCTGGCCGCAAGCCTCGCTGCCGCTGAAAAGGCAACGTTGCTTGTGGACTGCGATCCGCAAGGCAATGCCTCGAGCGGCTCCGGCGTGCGCCGTCCGAACATCGAACGATCGCTCTACGACGTGCTGATCGGGAGATCGACACTGCGTGAAGCCATTGTGCCGACCGCAGTTCCACGCCTCGACATCGTGCCCGCAACGCAGGATCTCGTGGCTGCAGAACTCGAGCTCGTCGACGCGCCAGATCGCGCGCTCAAGCTTCGGGAAGCGCTGCATCCGCACCTCGGTGGCTACGACTATGTGATCCTCGATTGCCCACCGAGTCTCGGTCTTTTGACGCTGAATGCGCTCACCGCAGCACATCGCGTCTTGGTACCTCTGCAGTGCGAATATTACGCGCTCGAAGGATTGACCTACTTGATGGCCACGATCGATCGCGTGAAAAGCGCTTACAACCCAACGCTCGAAGTCGAAGGCATCGTGCTCACGATGTATGACGGTCGCAATTCCCTCACCCATCAAGTCGCCGATGAAGTGAAGGGACACTTCAAGGTTTTCGACTCGATCATCCCGCGTAACGTGAAGCTCAGCGAAGCTCCGTCCCACGGCAAACCCGTGCTCCTCTACGATATTTCGTCGAAAGGCGCGCAGGGATACCTGGGTTTGGCGCGTGAAATCCTCGAAGCGAATCGGCCCAAGGGCAAGAGCGCGAGGGCGCGATCATGACGGTCGATCCGAAAAACCAACGTCGCGCCTTGGGACGAGGGCTCGACGCTTTGCTACCTGCGCCCATCACGACCACCTCGAGTGGTGCGTCTTATGGCGACAAAAGCGTGTTTTTCTGCCCCATTGAGCGTCTCGGTCCGCAAGCAGGACAGCCGCGACAACACTTCGACGATGAAGCATTGGAAGAACTCGCGGCATCGATCCGGGAACACGGAATCATCGAGCCGCTGGTGGTTCGTCGGACGCAACCCG
>DAOMZH010000774.1:0-5505 GCA_035437985.1 Polyangium sp. (in: bacteria)
AACGCATCACGATACGCCGCTACTCCTTTCCCCACGCCAACGAATGGATGAAAGTGCACCTTCGAGCGTATCGCGCATGTCCCGGTCCACTTCGATGGAAGTCCGTTCCGCAAGACGTTCGCGCAAAGCCGCATCTTCACTGCCCGCCACGAGTTCGGCGGCCAAGGAACGCACGTCGTACGAGGGGTGATCCAGGCATTGCAAGATTTCTGTACCAGCGCCGCGGTGCAAGTCGATTTTCAACATGGCCGCTTTGATGACCGCGTCGTCTGGATGCCGCAGCGCCTCGGCAAGAGCCTTTTGACGACCTTCCGTCTCCATGGGCAAACGCCCAATTGCTTCGACGGCGGCAAGAGCAATCGTGCCATCGGCTTCACGCGCCAATGGTCCTAGCCCCGCGAGAATCGTCGCGGCTGCATGCGGCGTAGGGGAATCTCGAAGGTCGACATCCAGATCCTCACTCACCGTTCGAATCGTTGCGGCCAGGAGCTCGGAATCCAGCGAACGAGTCACGAGTTCGAGGATGGAGCGAAGTGTTGGTGCGTGACTGTTGGGATCTGGTGGGCCTCGAAAACTCGCGCGGCGGGCCACGACGCCGAGCGCACGAGCTGCTGCAATCTGCACTTCGCGCGCATCATCTGCGAGCGCCAAGGCGAGCACGCGGAAGGCAGCATCGTCACCGACGACGGCGAGCGCATCGATGGCCGTTCGACGGATGCGCGGATCCTCGGCGGACGCGCTGCGCGTGAGCAGGAGCATGTCGGGAGACGTGAACGATTGTCTCGACGCACTCGGCAATGCCGCGAGAGCACCAATGATGATGACCGCGATACACGCATCTTCGTGGGAACCCTGCATCGCCTTTTCATTGAGCGTGTCGGCGAGACGTCGTGCAGCTTCGGGGTACCGGCGCGTCAGAATGGACAACGCAACTTCGGCAGCTTGGGCAACGGACCTGAATGAGGACATGACGAACTGCGCGGTCAAACCCAGATCCTGCTCTTCGCCGAGTCTCGACAAGGCGCAGAGGGCGCTGGTGGTCACGCGTCGCTCGTTCTCGACCACGGCAGCACGTAACGCCGAAAGCAGCGCCGACAAACCACCAGGATGCCCTGCGGCTTGAACGAGTGACGTTGCCGCATCCACGAGCGCGGCTCGGGCTTCCGGTGAAACATTGGAGCCATCTTGGGCCGGAGCAATGCGGGCAACGAGATCCGGGAGAACCTTGGGGCCCAAAAGACGCAAAGAGCGTTCGGCAACTTCACCAAGAAGCTCGTCTTCGAGGGCGTGTGCGGCCACATCTACGATCCCTGGCGCGGCTGCGATCGCGGCAAGCAGCAGCGCGCTACCTCGATGATGCTCGGCTTCGACTCCTACGGACGTCACCATTTGCAAGAGACGTTCGGCGAGTGCCGGACCTTGCGCTTCGAGCGCGGTGGCCACATGGGGCAAAAGCGATCCTTCGGCCATACGTACGAGGGCCGTGATCGCCAAGACAAACGCGTTTCCTCGGGCTGTGTGGGCCACGCGAGCTACCGCCATGGGGGCTCGTTCATCTTCGGCGGACGCAGCGGCCGTCAATGCTGCTGCACGTAGGGTGGGCTCATCGAGGAGTGGTTCGAGTTTGTCCCACGGAACCTGCGCGCCGAGGGTGTTTAGTCCTTCGAGGGCCGCGAGTTTGCAGAACGGATCGTCACCGGCGAGACTGCGCAGAAGAAGCTTTTGCGCATCGGTAGGAGCGAGCGGACCGAGACGCGAGACGGCTTCGACGGCGCCTTGGCGCACGTTGCTGTCGGAATCGATGAGCGCCCGAGAAAGCACGATGAGCGCGTGAGCATCGCAGGTTGCTCCGAGGGCTTGAACGACGAGTTTGCGACCATCGGCATCGAGCCTTGTGAGGGCCAAAGCCAGCGGGCCGGTCGCTGCTCCGCCACAACTGCCGAGCACGTCGACGGCGGCGTTACGTAGTCCAACGTTTTCCCCTGGTTGAAACAGGGCAATCATTGCGGAGACGAGGCCCGGTGCAGGCACGAACGCATGGGCTGCGCGGGTGGCTTCTTTGCGCACGCGCCAATCGGAATCCCCCAACGCGCGCACGAGCAGCGGCAACGCATCATGCAGATACAGTTCGCCAATGAGGGACGTCGCTTGGCGACGTTCTTCGGCATCCGCTGCGTCGAGAGCTGCGGCAACGAGATCAGGTGAAACTGCGGCGCTCGAGGACATCACGAAAACTTCTCAACCTTCGTACGGCGGTAAAATATCGGCGATGTCTTCGACAATCTCCGTGAAACGCTTCACGTCGAGGATGAACACCAAAACGCCGTTGTGATGCGTGACCGTCGATATGCCCCGAACGTCGCGGCCGCCAGCCGAAGAAGTGGGACGAAGATCCTCGGATTTCGAACCAATGACGTCAATCACCCGATCAACGACCAATCCCACCAAACGTGTCCCGGTGTTGACGAGAATCCAGCGTGTGGAGCGGGTCGATGGTGCGGGGGGCAGCGCAAAATGCGCGCGCATGTCGAGTACGGGAATGACGTCACCACGATGATCGGCCACCCCCGAGATCTCGGGTGGCGTGTGCGGCAACGGGGTCACGGGAAGGGGACTGACCAATTCGGCCACCAAGCTGATGCCAATGGCGTAGTGCACGTCCCCGACGACGAATAAGACGAGACTCTTGTGGGGATCACGGTTCGTATTGCCAAAGTGGGCCATGAAGAGCCTCGATGCGGTTCAACAAGACAAACAGATCAAGATGCAAGAATAGCCTTGAAATCGAGCAAGATGATCTCGGAGACCTCGCGCGGAGTCGACGCCACACGTTTGCTCGAACGTGCAACGGCTCCACCTTCCGCCAAGTTTGGCCGGGCAATCCCGGCAATGTGTCCCGATGTATCGCCAAAGGACATTACCGATAGATCGATCTCTGCGTCGGTCAATTTATAGGTTTGCAACACCTCGTCGACATACAGCCCGATGAGTTCGACGCCCGTAGGGTTTGTCGTGAGAATCCGGCCTTTGTTGGTTTCGGGCCCTTGGGGCAACCGCAAACGACGACGCAGATCGAACACCGTGATGAGTTGTCCACGGTTGCTGATGATGCCCATGATCGACGGATGCGCGCGCGGCACCGGGGTGAGCGGCACGCGGACGAGGATCTCACGGATCAGCGACAACGGCGCAGCGTACACCGTATCGCCCAAACGAAACGCCAGGTACGTCGTGCGCGGCCCACGATCCTGCGCCCGCCCACGCATCGTGGTGCTCGACGGAATGAGCGGTGAGGCCCCGCGACGCGCCAAGTTAGAAGCCATGCGGGCCTCCGTGAACGAGACCCTTGTGTGAAAGGATCTCTTCAATGAGCGACGGAGCATCGAGCACGAGCGCGATACGTTGATCGGCCAGTTGGGTTGCTCCAGTAAAACCAGCGACGTTTTTCAGGCTCGGACCAAGGCCCTTGATGACGACGTTTTGTTGTCCAACGAGTCCATCGACGATGAGCCCGAGACGTTTGGACTCATTCGTGGAGCCGAGCGAGATGACCACCACGTAGCCCCGTTTCTTGCGCCGACGCACGGGCTTTGGAACTGGAACAGGTGAGTTCCTCGCCGGACGATACGGAAACGCCATGCTCGTATGGTCACCCCTTTGCGGCTCGTTGCGCATCGGAGGACGTTGAAGACCAAAGTCGGCATGAGCTGGCGGGAGCTCCAAATTGCCTTGATCCATCGGCTCGATTTCGGGGGGTTTGGCCAGACCGAACAGACGCCCGACGTCACATAGCTGCAGCGTTTCGACCTTGTTCGATCGGCGCCACTTCACCGCTTCACGACCGTCGATCACGAGCACTGCGTCCGCTTCGAGTTGCCCGACGTCTTGCACACTCGCCAGCGGGATCGCGTACTGCTGATCGGCAACTTTGACGATGAGGGCGTTGATGATCGCCTGCGTGATCGGCAACGTCACCGTGAACTTGGTGTTGATCCCCGGCTCGCTCTGCACGTCGATGACGCCACCGAGTTTCGAGATGTTCGTCCGGACGACATCCATGCCCACGCCGCGACCGCTGATTTCACTGACGACGGCTTTCGTGGACAAACCAGGCACGAAAATGAGGTTCAAGATGTCGCGGCGACTCATCGTCCGCGCCTCGTCTTGATGCACGATCCCCTTGGAGATCGCTTTTTCGAGCAGCCGCTCCGTGTCGATGCCCTGCCCGTCGTCTTCGATTTCGATGACGACGTGGTTGCCCTTCTGGAACGCGTTGATCGCGATCGTTCCAATGACGGGTTTGCCTGCACCTTCGCGCTCCTTGGGCAACTCGATGCCGTGGTCGATCGCGTTGCGCATCATGTGCATCAGCGGATCACTGAGCTCTTCGATGGTGAGTTTGTCGACCTCGGTGTCCTTGCCCGTGATGACCGGATTGACTTGTTTTCCTGCTTCGCGGCTGATCTGCCGCGCGATGCGGTTCAGTTTGTCGAACACCTGACTGAGCGGCACCATGCGGACCTTGAGGATGCCTTCGCGCAACGAATCGAGGTGCCGGGAAAAACGGTTCTGCAGCTGCTTGATCTCGGCCTTGACCTTGCGATCCGTTTGCGACTCGCGCAGCTTCGCGAGCATTCGTTCGACATCGGCGCGCACGATGGACAAGTCCGCGACCGAGTTCATCAAGTCATCGAGTTTTTGAATGTCGACGCGGACGGTTTGCGAGACGCTGCGTGGTGATTCTTGCACCTGCGACTTGGGTGCCCCGGGCATGCTCGGAGGCATGACCTCCGCCCTGGCCTCGATCCGCTGCTCGATCCGCGGCGAGTAGGCCAAGTGCGCATCGGTCAGGTCGTGATCGATGTTCGGGAGATGAAGCGAGGGAACGGGGGTCAGTCGCGACGAAGAAATGATTGGCGGCGGGACCGGAGTCGGCAGCATCGGCGCTTGCGGCGGCGGCATGGACACCGGCGATGCTCCGGGCCCAGAAGCCCGCGGCAACTCCTCGACTTCCACGCCGAGATGCATGAGGGCCGCACGAAGCGTTTCTCCATTCGTGCGAGAAGCCATCAGGATGTCGAGTTCGATCGAGTCGACATCGTCGCCAACACCCGTAGGCAAGTACGTGATGATTTCGCCGTGGGGTTTGGCGGTGGCTTTGAGTTCTTCGAGGCCCTGATCGATGGTGGCGAGCTGAAAGCGCACACGCAGCCGGTACAGCGTGTTTCCCTGCGCAATGTTCGTCCGCAGGCGATGCTCTTCGTACTCGGTGAGCACTGCGAGCAAGCTCGGATCGATGAGGGGGCCACCGGGTGCGACCCCAGGAGCCGCCATGCCTCGATTCAGCTTGGAGATCAGCGAATCGAACTCGGGCATGGGCTGCTCGCGGCCTTCTTTTTCCGCGTGCAGAATGCGCCCGTACACCTGCACGGACTCGAAAAGGATGTCGAGAACGCTCGGCGTCAGATCGATCTTACCGAGGCGTAGGTCGTCGAGCATCGACTC
>DAOMZH010000775.1:0-5500 GCA_035437985.1 Polyangium sp. (in: bacteria)
GTCTCACAATCTCTTTGGCTGCGCCAAAGAGACTGACCCAACGGCTCTGCCCCCCATACCCCCGATTCCGAAGTGAAACGATCGTGCCTACGCGAAAAACCTCCCCAGCTGAAAACCCGGACAAACCAAGTCGCCTCGAAGCGGCCATCGACGAAGCCATTGCCACGGGTTCGCTGACGACGCTGCTCGACGTGTTCGAACGGCGCTCGAACTTGCCTGGTACCCGGCCAAACCTCGACTTTGCCCGCATGGCCGGTTTGTCCATCGCCTCTCGTCGTGGTCGAGCCGATGCTCTGGTGCGCTTGCTGTTTGCCCACACCGGCGAGTTTCAACTCATCGTGGGCGCGCAGGTGCTCGCGCAACGCGTGCTCGCAGGCGTGGATGCGCGACGCGCGATGGAACAACTGCACGACCTCGCGGGTGAACCTCGGCACCTCGTACGCGTGGGCGTAATCGCGGCCGTGCGCGACCTGATTGCCGCTCGTGGTGACGACGTGCTCACCGAGTTTTCCGCATGGACCGATGGGTATCTGCATGCCCACGTGGTGCTGGAAGCTCTCGCCGATCGTCAGGTTTTGGACAAACTGCGCTCCCCGGACGAACTCCTGGCGCGCCTCGATGAAGCGTTTGTCCTGGCTGATGAATCGCCACGAGCTGCCGAACGTTCGCAAGGTCTTCGGTCACTGCGCGAAAGCATGCCGGGCGAGGTAGCCGTGATGGCCGCACGGTTTGGCGAAGTGATCGACTGGGTGGCCGGAAAAACCTCGATGCAACGACCAGAAACGCGCGAAGTGGTGCGCAACATGATCGCCGCGTTACGCAAAGCGAACCTCAAAGACGCCGAAGCAGCCCGATTACTCAGTTCGCTGGACGCCACCGCAAAGCCCCCGCGCAACCCCGATCGCATCGTCGAAGGCACACGCAAACGCAGCAAAGGCCGCGCGTAGTCTCGATCCGCGCCAAGCCGCGCAAAATCAGTCGCCGATCTGGGACGCGTGCTGTATGGACCGATTCATGCGGCTGAAAGACAGAGTCGTTTTCATCACGGGCGCTTCACGGGGGATTGGTCGAGCGGTTGCTCTGGCATGTGCACGCGAAGGTGCAGACATCGTCGTTGCCGCAAAAACCGAGGTCGAGACAAACCCTCGTTTGCCCGGAACGATTCACAGTGTCGCGAGCGAAATCGAGGCGCTTGGTCGACGAGCCTTGCCCGTCAGACTCGATGTGCGTGACGGCGATGCGTGTGCTGCAGCAGTGGCCGAAGCGATTAAACACTTCGGACGTCTCGACGTACTGGTCAACAATGCCGGAGCTCTTTGGTGGGCGGATGTGACAGGTACGCCGCTGAAAAAGTTCGACTTGGTGATGGGCGTGAACGTGCGGGCAACGTTTGCCCTGGCCCATGCGGCGCTGCCTCAGATGATCGAGCAGAAGTGGGGACACATCATCACGATGTCGCCGCCGGTCGATGCAAGTGCGTGCGGACATCACGGCGCCTACGCGGTGTCGAAGTTTGGCATGACGATGATCGCGCTCGCGATTGCTGAAGAAGCGCGAGCGCACAACGTCACGGCGAACGCGATTTGGCCCGCAACTGCCGTCGAAAGTTACGCGACGATCAACTTCGGCATGGGCGGGCCCGAAGTTTGGCGCAAGCCGGACATCCTCGCGGATGCAACGCTTGCCATCATCACGAAAGAACCGTCGGCTCGGCCAGGTCGAGCCTGGATCGATGAAGAGGTCTTGCGAGCCGATGGCGTGACCGACTTCTCGAAATATCAATGCGCCCCAGGCCACGAACCTCCCCACGTGCCGTTCACCGGTTTGCCCTCGATCACGGAAACCGTGGACAAGAGGAAGTGAGCCATGAGCGCGTCGGATGACGACGATGATCGTGGTATTTCGCTAGGACAAACGTTTCGGGTCGATCCGACGAACGAGGTGACCCATGTCCTGGACGAACTCGAAGACTTGCTCAAAAACGGGGACGTGATCGCCGCGCTCTCGAACAAGGGAGTGAACGCGAGCTTGGCGCTTGTCGCGATCGAAGGTCTACGTGCGTATCTCGAAGGGCGCAAAGAGGATGCGGCTGAAGATCTGAGCACGGTGGCCGAAGAAATTCGCGGGCGGCTGGAGCTCAGTCGAACGAGTTACAAAGAGACAAACTAAACGGGCGAAACATCATGGACCTTGCACTTCCGCCTTGGCATCCGTCTCCAGCTCTTTCGGGGGCGAACTATTCGGCGGTCGAATTGGCCGAGACAAACGATCGGGTGTTCATGATGGACCAGCGCGAGCTTCCGACGCGCGTGGTGTACGTGACGCTGACGACGCTGGAAGAAGTGGCCGAGGCGATTCGGGCGATGGTGGTGCGAGGTGCGCCGGCGATTGGGATCTCGGCGGCGTATGCGATGGTGCTCGAGGCTCGCAAGCTGAAGGATCTGTCCGGCGAGGAGTATTTCGAGCGGATGCTGGCGGCGATGAAGGTGCTGATCGCGGCTCGTCCTACGGCGGTGAACCTTTATTGGGCATCGAAACGGATGCTGTCGGCAGCGCAAACGATGCAGCTTGATCCAGTCGACGCGCGTTTGTCCTACCTGACGAGTTTGGCGCGGAAGATTCACGTGGATGACGTCGCCGCGTGCAAACGGATGGGGGCGATTGGGGCGCAACGTTTTCCCGATGGCTCGACGATCCTCACGCATTGCAACGCGGGGGCGCTCGCGACGGGTGGTTATGGAACGGCGCTCGGAGTGATTCGGGCCGTGAAAGAAGCTGGCAAGCGCGTGCGCGTGCTGGCGGATGAAACGCGTCCGTACTTGCAAGGAGCGCGGTTGACCGCGTGGGAACTGCATGCGGATGGCATTCCGGTCGAAGTCATCACGGACTCGATGGCGGCGTATTTCATGAAGCGTGGCGAGATCACCGGCGTGGTGGTGGGTGCGGATCGCATCGCGAAAAACGGGGATGTTGCGAACAAAATCGGGACGTACGGGGTGGCTTGTCTGGCCAAACATCACGGCATTCCGTTTTACGTGGCAGCCCCATGGACGACAGTCGACTTGCAAACGGAGACGGGCGACTCGATCGTCATCGAGGAGCGCAGTCGCGATGAAGTTGGGCGGGTGGGATCGACGGTGCTCATTCCGGCGGACGTACCTGCGCGACATCCGGCGTTCGATGTCACGCCCGCGTCGCTCATCACGGCGATCTTCACGGAGCGCGGGGAACACGTGCCTTCGGACATCGCCCTTGCCGCAAGGCCGTACTAGCCCCAAACAAGAGCATCATGACGTCCACGGTTCCCGCTCGTTTCGCTCCCAAACCGGAATGGCTCAAGGTTCGTGCGCCGGGCGGCGACACCTACCATCACTTGAAGCAAACCTTCCGGCAGCTGGATCTGCATACGGTTTGCGAAGAAGCGCGTTGTCCGAACGTGGGTGAATGCTGGCGCGAAGGCACGGCAACCGTGATGCTTCTCGGTGACGTCTGTACGCGAGGTTGTCGCTTTTGCGCGGTCACGAGCGGCGATCCGCGTGGGTTTGTCGATACGCGCGAGCCGGAACATGTGGCCCGAGCGATCGCGCGTTTGTCACTCCAGTACGTGGTGATGACGATGGTCAACCGCGATGATTTGCTGGATGGCGGGGCCGATCATGTGGGACGAACGGTGCGTCGTTTGAAGGATCTGCGGCCGGACATTCTGGTGGAGACGCTGGTCGGCGATTTTTGCGGGCACATGTCGGCGGTGGATGTGGTGGTGGATTCCGGGATCGATGTGTTTGCGCACAACATCGAGACGATTCGGCGGCTGACGCGAACGGTGCGGGATGCGCGGTCGAACTACGAGCAATCGCTGGGGGTGCTCGAGCGAGCGAAAAAGCACGCCAAAGAGCGAGGTTTGTCAGGTCAACTGACGAAGAGTTCGATCATGGTGGGCGTGGGCGAGACGGACGACGAAGTGCTCGAAGCGATGCGGGACTTACGGGCGGTGGGCGTGGATGTGGTGACGTTGGGACAATATTTGCGACCAACGCCGAAGCATTTGGAGGTAACGCGGTTTGTCACTCCAGAAACGTTTGCCATGTACGAGCGTGAAGCGGTGGCGATGGGTTTTGTTTATGTGGCGAGTGGGCCGCTGGTGCGTTCGAGTTATCGGGCGGCGGAGGTTTTTCTTCGCGGGATCCTGCGCGCGGGTGGTGGGCAGGTGACGAGCGAGGACGGAGTTCAAGCGGCGCTCGATGCTCGGATGGACGTCGCCAAACGAGAAGCGCAACGAGTTGCGGCGGAGATGGGGGAGGAATCGGTGCCGCTGCTTCCGATTTCGGAGGTCGAGCGTGCGTCGGGGTTCGTTCCTGCGTCGAATCTCGTACGCAGGTAAACCCTTTTGGAAGAACATCTGGTGAGGAGATGAGGATCTGTCCTTGGAAACGCAACGAGTTCGTGTGAAAAGGAAAGCACGAGAGCCTGCATGAGCGTTCCGGACAAAGATTTCATCGAGCGGGTGAAACGTTGCATTGCCCAGCCTGGAGCGAATGCTCCGAAGGGAGTGCAAGTTTCGATGTTTGCGCAAGCGGCCCGCCTGAGTTTTACGCAGGCGATCAACGACGCGGTGACGGCACCGACGGGATTCGATCCTGCTGCGGCGGCACTGTTCGAGGGTGCTGTCGAGAGTGCGTATCTCATCGCGACGTGTGATGGAGCGATGGATCCGACCGAGGATGCGGTGTTGCGGGCGGTCATCAGTGCGGGTGGACCGGTCTCGGACAAACAGGTGGACGGGTTGCTCTTGGGTTTGGCGCGGGCGGTGGCCATGGACGGGGCGACGGAGCGTTTGTCACGCCTTTCGTACATGGTTTCAAAGCCTGCGCATCAGCACGAGATCTTGCGGATTGCGGCGCTGGTGTCGAAGGCGTCGGGCGGTGTTCGTCCGGCCGAACGGGCGGTATTGGACAAGATTGCGCAGGGTTTTTCCTTGGCGGCGAGCACGGTGGACGCGGCGATAGCGAACGCTGACGCGGCGTTGAGTGGGCGATAGGCTGCGTGTTGGGTCGGTCTCAGCCCGGTTTTCACGCACTGCCACATTTGACCGCCCGGTCTCAGCCCGGTTTTCACGCATAGGCGGGACCCCGAACTCGCCCGCTCCGCGGCCCCCCAACCCCCCGCGTACGCGTGAAAATTCGGGCTTCGTCCTCGGCTTCGTCAAACAACGACCTGGCCTCGGTTTGATCCCCCCGGGGGTATGGGGGCAGAGCCGTTGGGTCAGTCTCTTTGGCGAAGCCAAAGAGATTGTGAGACCCAACGGCGAGCCCCCATCACAAACAAAAGCCTCGCGTAGCGCGCTTGTTAGCGCGCGGAGCGAGCGTCCAACTCACCGGACCTGGCCTCAATTAGCGCGCGGAGCGAGCGTCCAACTCACCGGGCTTGCTCGCGGTTAGCGCGCGGAGCGAGCGTCCAACTCACCGGGCCACGCCTCGGTTCGACGCACTGTGTTGTAAAA
>DAOMZH010000776.1:0-5498 GCA_035437985.1 Polyangium sp. (in: bacteria)
TCTTTGGCTGCGCCAAAGAGACTGACCCTCCGGCTCTGCCCCCATACCCCCGGGGGGACAAACCGAGGCAGGGCCCGGTGAGTTGGACGGGTACAAACCAAGACGTGGTCGAGAGTTCTTACGAAGCTAAATCAACTTGCGAGCAGCTTCGATGTTGAGGCGGCCACGCAAAACACCTTTGCCTCGCTCGCTCTCAGCCGTCGACAAAGGCGTCGCGCTCTGCAAAAGCGCGCTCCGGATCGCACGACAATCCGGCTTCTGACCACGGCTCTGCTGAATCGACAAGAAGAGCGCCGCAATACCCGCAACGATCGCCGCTGCAAACGTCGCTCCACTCTGCGCAACCGTGCCTCCACCCGCCGCCGCTCCAACAATCGCTTCACCTCGAGCCACAACACCGCTGTCGCGATACGTCGGACCCCACATGCCAAAGTCGAGGAGCTTGCCTTCACTGTCCTCAGCTGCGACCGCCAACACCGTCGATGCCGCAGTCGGCACATGAAAGTGCTCGTTATCAACTCCTTCAGCTGCCACGACGACAAGCACGTTGCGCTCAGCCGCTTTGGCCAGCGCTTTGGCCAGCGCGTCGAGCATTCCTTGATCGGGCGACAACGCTCCGCCGTGCAACAAAACCACACTCGCCTCAGCTTCGAGCGCTGCGCGAATCCCCTTCGCCAAATCCGGCGGATTACCCGGAGGCGCCGATTGATCAGCTCGAAACGCATGTACCGGGACAATCACACCGCGCGACTTCGGCGCGATTCCAGGCGCCGTACTGCCAGGCTGGCCAAACACGACACTGGCCACATGCGTGCCGTGCGTGCGATCAGCCGCATCATCATGTGAGACCGGCATCTCGATCGTCGACACGTTCGCACCCAAAAAAGCTGGATGCGAAAGGTCGACAGGACCGTCGAGCACGGCGACACAAATATCAGGGCTGCCAAGCGTTTCGGCTTGAAGCTCGGTCAGACCAGGCAAAGTGGATCGCGGATCAGTGGACATGGGCTGCGCAAGTGTAACCGCATCCCAACCCTTTTGTTGAGTCACTCGTAGCGTCGGAAAACGGCATTCTCACCAGCCCAACCGAGTCACCCACTACGCACCCGTTTTTGCCGCGGATCACCCCGAACAACACCCCATAACCCCCTCACCCTCGAGGAAAAACCACCCCCGCCACCCATGACCCCACACCAAACAATACGTTGGGTTTGGTAGGTTGAATTGCAATTTTGGCGGGATCCACCGTGAAAAAACTGCGCCAGCAGAACGATACCTCGCGCCCTCGATGCGGGAAAACCTTTGGAGAACAAACGAAGTTGGCGCGACAGAAGACGCGTCGTTCGTCAATACAAAACGTCGATGAACGTCATCGCCCGCTGCAAATCAACCGCGTACGTCGCATCGACTCCATCACGCCTCACGTACATCACGTCTTGGCTCCGATAAAACTCACGCGCGCCAAACTGGAGCCGCACCGTGCGTTGCGGATCGATCACGCGGTCGATCGTTTCTGCATCCCGCTTCATCCGCTCGATCACCATCGTGAAGGTTGGAGGATCAAAACCTTGGCCTTTGCGCGGCGGTCCGATGCTCACTGCGGCGAAGGGAATCAAATCGCTCAATGCATCCCGAAGCTTTGCAGCAGCGCTAGTTGCTGAAGGCGCACCGACGATGCGGAAGGCTTCGCCAACTTGTTCGAGCACCAACGGTTTCTTCTTGTCGAGCTGCGTTACCGTCACCCTCACGATGTCCCGCAAATCGAACACCAAGACAGCTCGATCCAAGAGCCACTGATTCATCACCATTTCGACCGATTTCGGAACGACAAACACGGCGTCGTCGCCGTCGAGCCGGGCGAACGAACCCACGATCGTTGGAAAACCAATCAAAAGCCGCAAGTTGTGCGCCCCTGCATCTCCCGAACCCAGCTCGGCGTCGATGATGGCCTGGGGTTTTTCGAATCCAAAGGTGCCGTCGTCCTTGCTCGCGACAAACTTGTCGGCCTTCAAGGGAAACAGTGTTGCCGCCAAGTCGGAAGCAAGACCGATGTCCGCCGCGAACCCGACACCGACAGGTTCGGTCAGCTTCCAGCCCCCTTCCGCGGTTCTTTCGATGCGCTGCACTTCATCTCCTTGTTGGATCCGCAAGGCGTGCACCGCCGTCTCCGGCATGTCGATCACCGTCAAACTGCGCAACGCCAAGTCACTCGGGAAAAGCGCAGTGAGCGCCGACGTTGGCAACATGAGCACATTGCCCAAAGCGCCGAGCGACACCGCGACTTCATCACCTCGAGGCTGACCCACGACGAGTTCTTCGATTCGCTCATCGTCTCCGCCATCTTCCCCGCGGGCAGGCAAAAGCGAGGTGAGACGAATCGTTCCGTAAGGTTTGTCTAGGCCCAATGCCCCGCGATCGGCGTCGGTCACGATCCTCGTGGCGCGCAGTTCGAGCAGGGCTTCGAGCAACCCGCGTCCGGCACTGGCGTCAACCGTGCGATCAACAGGTGCTCGTTGATGAAAGCCCGATCCCTGGCGCGCCAGCTCCAAACGTTTGTCGCCGGAGACGAACAAGACTTCCTGTACTTCATCGATGGTGGACAGGAACAACCCTTTGTCCACGAACGAATCGGCCGGTCGGCTCAATCCGTCGGCAATTTCTTTGGTGATGCACGCCGAAATCCGCATGGGCTCGCGCTGAATGGCGACGACTTGCTCGGGATTGTCCGGACAAGATCCGCCAATCGCCAACACACTTCGGGGGCGGGAGGCATCTCGGGGAATGAAGGTGAACGTGGTCGAAGGCTTCGAAGCTTTGTCGGCTACATCGTCAGCGAGAAACGAAGCCGCATCCGTTCGTCCAAGGGTGGTCAGCAGTTCGTCGAGCGGTTTTCGGGCGACACGTTTGTTCGCCTCCGGAGTTGGGCCAGACAGACGCATCTCGTCGCCGTGGGGCTTGACCCGTTCGAGATGAAAGGTGCCCGTGGGCGTAGCGATTTCGAAACGAGCAACGTCGGCAGTGGCATAAGGAATCAAGCGCCGGGCACGAAACGACGCGGGGTCCATGTCGAGCGCGGCGGCGAGTTCCTTGTTGATGACGTACTGGTTCGTCCCTATGGAACTTTGCACTTCGACAAACACCGCTCCGGGAGGTGACGAAGCATTGGCGCCCAAGGTGAGCACGGTGGGCCGATCGTTCATCGTCACGGAAACGCGCAACCGCGGATGATCCACGCCGAGGGTATTGGCGTCGACGCTGCCTGGTTCGACGATGCGTTCGTAGGTCGCGAACTCGAGCGTCCCGAGAAACTGATCGACCTGTTGTTCTTCCGCGGCAAACTTTTCTTTGTCGACTTGGATGTCCCAAAAGCGTTGGCCGTTGGCATCTGCGGGACGACGCAGGAGTTGGGCTGTTTTTCCGGAACGTTCGATGGTCACGTCTGCAACGTCATCGATGCGCCATGCCGGGAAAAGATTGCGTTTGCGGTGCTCGGTCTCGTGCGTCGTGATGGCGCCCTTGTCCACGACGAACACGTAGAGCGCCGATGATGCCGCCAACACGGAGAGCACGATGGTCGTGGTGTGGCGCTTGGCCGTACTCGCCAAACTCATCGCGCATCACGCGGCTCGGGTCCGCGCCTCCGTTCGGTGCTGCGTCGGCGCAATTGAATGGCAATGCCGACGAGCGCGCTCGCGAGCGGAATGAAGATGACGACGTAACGAAAGATCGAATTGAGGGAGTCTTCTGACAGCCGCAAGCTGGCGGTCATGGCTGGTTTCTTGGGTATGTCGACAGGCGTGGGGGCACTCGCGAGCCAGGCGATGGCGCCTTCGATGAAGATCGCCGTGCTGCGCAGATCATCACTGAGCCAGTTTTCGCCCATCATCGGGCTCGCGGACGCCATCGCGACCAAACGTGCGCCCCTTGGTGCACCCGCACGTGCAGGTAGTTCGGACGCAAAAGAAATCGTGAGAGGTCCTTTGGCGTCTTCGGGTTTCGCGACGGGTTCGCCGGGATTTCTCGCCCAGGCAAAAAAGTCGACCATGCCAAACGCTTCGTCGCTCGTTACGAGCAGCGGCGTGACGACAGCGTTGCCCTTGTTCGTCGGTTTCATCGAGCTCGCCACGGTGAAGACCGGACCTGTTCCCGTGACTTCGGCGCCGATGAACGATTCCGTCACGGTGTGGGGGCGAGCAATGGGCATGAAGGTTTCGCCATAACCCCGCGACGAACGCAAACGCGGATCCGTCTCGAAGATGAAGTTTTTATTTAATTCGAGCCCAAACGTTCCGAGCAATCCTCCGAGACCAAGATCCTCGTAACGCTCGGATTTCTCATCGGGCACCGGACCTGCTGCGACGAGGACGTTGCCTCCCTGCTCGACGAACGCTTGCAGTTTTTGGGCGTCATCGAGGGAAAACTTTTCACTTGGACCAGCAACGATCACGACGCGACAACCAGCGTAGGAAGAGCGCGCGGTGTTGTCGGCGGCGGTGGCCTTCGAGGAGATGCTCGCGACGTCGTGACCATTCAGGCGGAGGCGATCGCGCAAGGAAGCGAGGCCTGTAGGGCTTTGCTCGATCGACTTTTCGCCGTGACCTGCGGTGAAGCAGATGAGGGGACGATCGGTGGAGATGACCGAACGAATGCCGATGGTGAGAGCTTGTTCGAGACGTGGTCGAGATCGCGTGTCATCGGCGTCTTCGACTTCGACGAGGTCGCGCGAGGTGACGAAATGGGCGCGATCCCCGCGGGAAATGACAACCGCGGCATCCGAAATGATACGGCCATCGATCACGCGTTCGTCGTACTTGCGTTGAACGGCGAGGAACTCGGCAGCGTGCCGTTCGGGGTCCATGAAATGCACGTCGAGCCGCGTGGTCTCGGCACCGTAGGCCGTAAGCAGGTGGCGCAAAGACCACGTGAGCGGATCGGATGGCGGGACGAGCACGTCGATACGAATGGGCTCACCAAGCCCACGAAGTGTTTCTACGCTCGCGCGACTGAGGGTGTAGAGCTCGCCGGTGGTGAAGTCCCAGCGTTTGTAGTGACGAGCGGCGAGGATGTTTACGAGCAGCGCGAGGACCATCGCGGCCACCAAACCAATGACCGCGCCAAACTTCGTACCAGCGGCCGTTCCGGCAGGAGCGTCGCTTGGACGATGGGCAGCAACGTCTGGTTCGCGTGGAGGGTTTTTCTCGACGACCACGTCAGCAACGGGAGCCGTCGTGGCCGGAGCTTTGCGTTTGGGTTTGCCCGAAGAACGTTTGGCAGGTTTGTCGGCGCTCATCCCCACCTCCAAGCATCGACGGCACGCGTCGTGATGAACAACGGCAAAGCGATGAGGGTCGCGTCGTAGACGAGCCGGCGAGAATCGAGGAGTCCACGCGAGGCGTCGTTCATTTGTGTCCAAACGGAGATCTGCGTGGCGACTTCTTGCATGGTGCCGTCTGGAATGATGAACTCGGCAAAACCGAAGAAAAACAGCCCAGAAATAG